>NZ_JAXAVW010000034.1:0-123283 GCF_033949945.1 Lentzea miocenica | reverse complement strand
TGTCGAAAGTAGAAGGTTCAACTTTGAACTAAATGGAGGCGTCATGCGAGTCGCAGTCGTGGGTGCGGGGAACGTCGGGGCCGGTCTGGCGAAGGCCGCCACCGCGGCCGGGCACGAGGTCACCGTTGCCGCCGCACACCAGGAGAACGCCGTCAAGGTCGCCGAGCAGGTCGGTGGAGCAGCCGCGGCCACCGCCGCGGACGCCGCCAAGGGTGCGGACGTCGTCGTGCTGGCGGTGCCGGCCGGTGTCGCGGCCGACGTGCTCGCTGAGATCAAGGACACCGACGCGGTCGTCGTCGACGCCACCAACCCGTTGAACGAGACCTACAGCGACCTCACGACCGGTGGGTCCAGCCAGGCCGAGCAGCTGGCCGGCGCGGTGCCCGGGGTGAAGCTGGTGAAGGCGTTCAACACGGTCTTCGCCTCCCGTCTGGGCGACACGAACGAGGGCGGACTGCCGCTGGACGGCTTCTACGCGGGCGACGACGAGCAGGCGAAGCAGGTCGTGGCGGACCTGCTGGCGTCACTGGGATTCCGCCCGATCGACGCCGGTGGGCTGCGGATGGCCCGTGCGCTGGAGGAACTGGCCTTCCTCAACATCACTCTCAACGCGCGCAACGGCTGGGCGTGGCAGAGTGGCTGGCGGCTCGCCGGGCCCACGGCCTGACGGCACGAGTTCGAGGGAGAGCGGCATGTTCGCGGCCTGGTACGACCGGCAAGGTCCCGCCGCCGACGTTCTTCAGGTCGGTGAGCTGCCCGACCCGAAGCCGGGTTCCGGCGAGGTCCGGGTCCGGGTGCGGCTGTCGGGGGTGAACCCCGGCGACACGAAGAAGCGGCGCGGCTGGCTGGGTTCGTCGATGCCCTACCCGCGCGTGGTTCCGCACAGCGACGCCGCCGGTGTCGTGGACGCGGTCGGTGCGGGCGTCGACGAGAACCGCGTCGGCCAACGCGTCTGGGTCTACGGAGCGCAGTCGTACCGCGCGTTCGGGACCTCCGCTCAGTACACGGTTGTGCCTGAGCACCTGGCCGTGCCGTTGCCGGATCACGTGTCCGACGAGATGGGCGCGAGCCTGGGCATTCCCGGCATCACCGCCCACCGGACGGTGTTCGCCGACGGGCCGGTCGACGGACAGGTCGTGCTGGTGCAGGGAGTGCTCGGCGGCGTCGGATCGCTCGCCGCGCAGCTCGCCCGGTGGGGTGGCGCCACGGTGCTCGGGACCGTGACCAAAGCCCGCGATCTGGACCTCGTCGACAAGTCCGTCGTCTCGCACGTGGTCGCGCTCGACAGCCCTGATGCCGCGGAGCAACTACGAGCGCACGCTCCAGATGGCGTGCGGCGGATCGTCGAAGTGTCCATGTCGGACAACGCGGAACTGGATGCCGCGGTCATCGCGAACGACGGGATCATCGCCGCCTACGGCACGCGAGCCGACCGCACAGAACTGCCGTTCTGGCCGCTGCTGTTCAACAACGTCACGGTGCGACTGTTCGGCAGCGACGACTTCCCGGTCGCTGCGAAACGTGCTGCGGCCCGTGACCTCACCGCCGCGGCGGCATCGGGCGCGTTGCGGGTGGAGATCGGGAAGCTGTTCCCGCTCGACGAGATCGCCGCGGCCCACGAACGGGTCGACGCCGGCGGTGGCGGCCGGGTGCTCGTCACCGCTCCTTGAGCGGGTTCACACGGGTGTTCGGGACGCGTTGCCCGCGCCGCCTTTCTGCTGCCGCTTGCGGTCGAGCAGCCACATCACGGGTGACGCGGACAGACCGTGGACGAGGATCGAACCGATGACGACCAGACCCACGATCCGCCAGATGGTGTCCTGGTCGGCGAACCGGCCCTCCTGCAACGCGTAGGTGACGTAGAACAGCGTGCCGACGCCGCGGACCCCGAAGAACGCGATGACCGTGCGCTCCCGTGGGCCTGTTTTGCCGGCGAGCAGGCCGATCCAGCCGGCCAGGGGCCGGACCAGGAGCAGGATGACAGCGGCGACCGCGATCTCCTGCCAGGTGACGCCCGCGAGCAGGCCACCGGCGACGGCACCGCCGAGCAGGAAGACGATCAGGACCGTGAGCATGCGCTCGGCCTGTTCGACGTAGCGGTGCAGGACCTGGTGATAGCCGTGGTGCCGTTCGGCTGCCCTGATCGTGCAGGCGCACACGAAAACCGCGACGAACCCGTAGCCCTCGACGAGTTCGGTGATCCCGAAGGCGAGGAACGTCGCGGCGAGCGCGACGAAGCCCTCCGCGTGTTCGGCGAGGCGGAACTTCTCCGACGGCGCGGAGAAGAACAGCTTGCCCAGCAACCAGCCCACCGCCACGCCGACGGCCAGTCCGACGGCGAGCCGCCACAGCACGTCCACGGCGAGCCAGTGCGGGAGCCATCCCGACGGCGCGGCCCCGGCGACGCTGATCGCGATGGCGGCGTAGGTGAAGGGGAACGCCAGACCGTCGTTGAGGCCTGCCTCGGAGGTGAGCGCGAACCTCGCCTCGTCCTCGTCGGACTCGGGGTTCTCGGCCGGTTCGGCGACCTGGACCTCGCTGGCGAGCACCGGGTCGGTGGGGGCGAGTGCCGCCGCCAGCAGCACGGAGGACGCGACGCCGAGGCCGAGCGCGCCCCAGCCGAGCAGGCCGACCGCGAGCATGGACAACGGCATCGTGATCGCGAGCAGGCGCCAGGTGGTGGCCCAGCCGCGCAGGCTGACCGCGCGGTTGAGCGCGAGACCCGCGCCCATCAGCGAGATGATCACGCAGATCTCGGTGAGGTGCAGCAGAACCGTGCTGTGGCGGGCAGGATCAGGGTCGGGGAGCGGTTCGACGACGGCGAACGTGAGGGCTCCCGCGCCGAGGAAGAGCATCGGCATCGACACCGGCGCGCGGTCGAGCAGTCGCGGCAGCAGGGCGGCGGCCAGGGTCGCGAGGCCCGTGCCGGTGTACAGCAGGGAGCCTGGATCCACTGTGCGCCTTCCGCTTCTGTCCGGACGGGAGTGATACCCGAGGCGGGAGAGGGGTAAACCCCGGGGGATCAAGGGTTTCCGGGAGACCGGCCTTTGTGGACCGTCCGGAGCCGGTCAACGTCCACAGGCCGCATCTGAGACGGGTCTTGCGCACGGGCACGACCGGCCGCTGCGGTGGCCGACCACCGGCTTTCACGCCGGGGGAGGCGCGTCGGAACGGGGTTCTGATGGGTGTGGACGAACTCGGTGACGCACTGAGGTACGGGCCGTTCCACCGTGCGCTGCGGGTGGCGATCGACCGCCGGGGCCTGTCGTTGTTCCGGTTGCGCGCACACCTGGCGCGCATGGGGTTGACGGTCGCGGAATCGACCCTGAGCTACTGGCAACGGGGTCTGCGCCGTCCGGGTCCGCGGGAGCGCGTTCACGAGGCGGCGTCGACGTCGTTCATCGAGCTGTCGCCGTTGGGGCCCACCACGACCGAGCTGCTCGCGAGCCTGGTCGACGACCCGGCCCGCTGCAACGCGGGGCTGGAGGTCGCGCTCACCCAGGAGCGGATTCGGCCTCCTCGAATGGGCGCGGCTCTGGCGTTGGTGTCGCCTTCGCCCGGTCGCCGGAGCGGTTCACGACCCTGGTAGCAGAGCTGGACACGCCGGAGACCGGACCTCCGCACTCCTCGCTGGCTCGTATTTCGTCGAAAGCGGAAACAAAGCACCTCCCAGGCGTTAGCCGGGGTGCAACATGAATTTCAAAGTTAATGTTCCTGCCGGTGGCGAGGCGCCCAGGGGCGCCTCGCCACCGGTGGTCATCCGTTCAGCAGGGCGAGGATCTGGTTCAGCAGGGCGACCAGTGTCTGAAGTCCGGTGGGCGAGCCGGGGAGGGGGATTCCGACGATCGCGCACAGCAGGTTGCCGAGCAGGTTGCCCGGACCCGGTTCCGCGGTGATGTTCAGGTGCACCCGGTCCAGGTGCACGACCAAGCCCAGCAGGTCGAGGTCCAGCGGTCCGAGCACCAGGTCGAGGATCTCGCAGGAGACCTGCGAAACGCCCACCGGGGCCGTAATCTCGCGCGACTCGGTCCCCACCTGCTGACCTGCGGAGTCGATGAGGGTCAGGTCGACAATGCCGTTGGCGAGCGCGGTGGTGCCGTCCTCCGTGAACCCGGTCGGCGTGAACGTGCCGACCACGGTGCCGATGCCGCCGGAGGCGTCGGTGAACGTGCCGGTGACCGGCGTGCTCAACGCCGGGGCGGCGGGTGCTGCGGCGGCGGACGCGGTGCCCGCGCCGCCGAAGAAGGCGAACAGAGCGGCGACGACCACGGCGACGACCGCAGAGCGGCCAAAGACGTTGAATCTCATGATGAGCTCCTTTCAGGCCATGAATTTCGACTCTGCAGGAATAGCCGAACCATGCCGAAAGAAACGACTGGGACGAAGACGCGAGCGTGAGCAATCTCAACTGATCGATATCCCGCTGGCCCGTACCTAAATCTACGGTCGATCGTTGTCGGCTATTTTGAATGTGCTTGAACAATGATACCGGTTTCACTTCGGAACCGACAGAAACAGCTTGAGACGTCTCCGGGTGCCGCTACCCGTCGTCCCGAGGTGAGGCGAACGGCTCCTCCCGGTCGCCCCGCACCGGCACACACCTCGGCCTTGCGGGAACAGAAGGCGGGTTCGGCGAGTCGAGGAGGTCGGCGGACTGGTCGCCCAAGCGTCTCCGACGCACGGCGGCTACGGCCAGGAGTCCGGCAGCGGTGGGGACTCGGCCCTTCCGCTGGCCGGACTCGGTGCCCTGGCGCTGCTCGGCGCGGCACCCTTCGTGCTGCGCCGGGCACGACGAGGCTGACCCTCTGGAAACGCTGGGGTATCGGGCCGTTTCGCCCGGCCCGACACCCCAGTCACCAGGGAGACAGCGTCACGTCCCAGTCACCCGTGGTGCGTTCGGGGATCACGGTGATCTTGACCTGCTGTCCCTTCGCGAGCGGGAGCCCGTCGACACCTCTCTCCCACTCGTAGCGCCCGACCTGCCCGCCGTGCACGCTGTAGCTCCAGTGGTCGAGGTCGATGACCACGACGTCGTTGACCAGAACTCGCAGCCTGCCGGGCGTGTTCATGTGCGCCAGCATCAGGTTGGTGCCAGGCCATTCGACGGTGATCTCCTTCTTCGCGGCCGGATCCACCGGGTCTGCCCGCAGTTCGATCGTCGCGTCGCGACGATTCTCGGGCAACGGCGTCAGCGTCTGCGGGCGTGGCGGGAACGGGTACTCGCTCACCGGGACCGGCTCGCCGACACCAAGAGCGAACGTGCCGCTCGCCGGAAGGGGGAGCACGGGTGGTGGCCCCGACTGGGACGATCCCTGCTCTCCGCTCACGGTGAGCGTGATGACGGACGGCTGTCCCGGCAGGACACCCATGCTGCTCCAGGCCGTGCTGCTGCTGTTCGCGCTGTTGGAGCAGGTGTTGTTCTCCTTGAACGAGTGGCCGTTGACGTTGACGGTGATCAGCAGGCTTCTGTTCGGCCCGATGTCGCATCGGGTGAACAGCCTGATGTCCGACGACTTCGGCACGAACCGGACGGTGACGCTGGTCGAGGGGAGATCTCCCCAGGCCTGGGTGGTGAGCCGGGTGCCGTACTGGTACTCCGGCAGGCTGCGCGTCGGCACAGCGGGTTCGGGCTGCTGTCCGGGGCGGGGCAGCACCGCGTAGACGATGCCGACGAGCGCGAGCACCACGAAGGCGGCGCCGGCGACCGTTCGACGCCGCCGGGCGGCCGTCACCCTCGCCCGGACACCCGCCATCCGTGCGTCGTGGGACGAGTCGGCGAGCTCGGCGCGGTCACGCAGCACCTCGCTGAGGTCCGTCAGGTTCATCGCCGCACCCCTTCGAACGTGGTGATCGTGTCGTCGAGCCGTAGCTTGGCGAGCGCCTTGCTGGCCTGGCTCTTGACCGTGCCGACGGAGCAGCCGAGCAGAGCGGCCACCTGGGCCTCGGTGAGGTCCTCGTAGAACCGCAGCACCAGCACGGTGCGTTGCTTGCGCGGCAGCCGGCCCAGTGCCTGCCAGAGCCACTCACGCTCGCCGACCGCGTCGTGCGGGGACTGGCCAGGTGGTTCCGGCAGCTCACCGGTCGGTTCCTCGCCTCTCCACCGGCGCCGCCACCAGGTGGCGTGCGTGGTCACGATGATCCGCCGGACATAGGGCTCGGGATCGCCGTCCACGCGATGCCACGCCCGCCACGCCCGCGCCAGGGCGGTCTGCAGCAGGTCCTCCGCGTGTCCCGGGTCCCGCGTGAGCAGAAAAGCCGTTCGCAGCAGCCGTGGCGACGCGACCGCCACGAACTCCTCGAACCCCTCAGGTGAGCGCACCACTTCACGGCCTTTCGACTCGGTCCGTCACTGCTACTACCAGTCGGGCCGCGTGAATGGTTGCCTCCTGGGTCAGACGGTCTTCATCGCACCGCCGTGAGACGGTAGGAGCATGATCACCACGCCTCTGACCGACGCGTTCGTGCGCGGTGCGGCCGAGCTGGAGAACACCGCCCGAGGTGTGCGACCGCACCGCCTGCCCGCCTGGGTGCGCACCCGGTTCCCCGACCCTCAGCTGATGGGCGCGGAGAGCAGGCCTTCCGGGTTGCGCCTGGTGATGGCCACCGCGGCGCGCACCGTCGAACTGGTCAGCCACCCGACCTGCGCGTCCTACCGCGGCATCGTCCGCCCGCGTGGCAGCGTCGATCTCGTGGTCGACGGCGAACTCGTCGCCAGCGAGCAGCTCGACGGCGGCGATCAGATCGAGATCGACCCGCTGGCCGGAACGCCGGAACTCCACGCGGGTGCCCTCTGCACCACCCGGTTCACCGGGCTGGCGGAGGGAGACAAGGTCGTCGAGATCTGGTTGCCCCACAACGAAACGATGGACCTGGTCGAGCTGCGCACGGATGCCCCGGTGCGGCCGGTCGAGTCCGATCGACGTGTCTGGCTGCACCACGGCAGCTCGATCAGCAACGGCTCGAACGCGACCACGCCGACCCGGATCTGGCCCGTCGTCGCGGCCCGGCGCGGTGACGTCGAACTGCACAACCTCGGGTTCAGCGGCAGCGCGCTGGTCGATCCGTTCGTCGCGCGGGTGATGCGCGACCGCCCGGCCGACCTGATCAGCGTGAAGCTGGGCATCAACGTGGTGAACTTCGACGTGATGCGGCTGCGGGCGTTCGTACCGGCCGTGCACGGATTCCTGGACACGATCCGCGACGGCCATCCCCGCACGCCGTTGGTGCTGATGTCGCCGATCTTCTGCGGCATCCACGAGGACACGCCCGGCCCCGGCGGGATGGACCTGGATGCTCTCGCCGCGGGCGAAATCGTCTACACCGCAACAGGTCCGCACGGGACGGCGCCACAGCTGACGTTGAGGGTCATCCGCGAAGCGCTGGCGTCACTCGTCGAACGGCGCGAGGACGACCCGAACCTGCACTACCTGGACGGAACGCGGCTCTATGGCGAGCAGGACGCCGTCACGCACCCGCTGCCCGACGCGCTGCACCCCGACACCGCCGCGCACGAACTGATCGGCGAACGCTTCTCCCGCTACGCCTTCGCGCCGGGAGGCCCGTTCGCCGAACAGCTCTAGGGGCAGGCCGCGCCGACCGGCGGCGCGGCGACCGGTTCCACGTTCTGCCGTTCGGCCCGGACCGAGGCGATGCCGGCGAGGATCAGCACGCCACCGAAGAGCTGCAACGGCGAGAGCTTCTCGCCCAGCAGGAGCCAGGCGAACAGGGAGGCGGAGACGACCTCCAGCAGGGCGATGAACGACGCGAGCCGTGACCCGAGGATCCCGGAGGCGGTGATGCCGCTCGCGTAGGCCAGTGCCGTGCCGACGACCGCGACGACGAGCAGCGGCACCCACCAGGCCGTGGTGGTGCCCAGCAGGGACAGGTCGCCGGACGTGGCGGTGAACGGCAGCAGGCCGGTCGCCCCGACAAGTGCGAGGACGGGCGCGGCCAGCAACATCCCCGCCCCGGCGAGCGCGACCGGAGGCAGCCCCTCGTTGGGACGCGCGGCGATCACGAAGTAGACGGAACACCCGATGGCGGCACCGAAAGCGAGCGCCAGGCCGATCGGGTCCACGGCCTGGATCGCGCCGGGCCCGATCACCAGCACCAGCCCGCCGACCGCGAGCACCGAGCCGACCAGGACGACGGGCGCGGGCGTCCGCCGGCTGACCGCCCAGGTGAACCCGACCAGGATGAGCGGCGCGAGGAACTCGATGAGCAGCGCGGTCGCCACCGGGATGCGCTGGATGGCGGCGAAGTAGAGGACCTGGGTGACCGCCACGCCGACCATGCCCATGCCCACCACGGCCCAGCGCGCCTTCAGGAGCAGCTCCCACCGGCCGCGCAGCGACATCACGACGAACGGCAGCAGCACGAGGCCGGCTGCGAGCGCGCGGGCCGTGACGGCCGCGGTCGGCGACCAGCCCGCTTCCAGGAGCGGCTTGACGAACGCCCCGGACGTGCCGAACGAGATGAACGAGACCGCAGCCGCGATCAGGCCGGTGGTCTTCGACGGCATGCGTGCCTCCCCGTTCCAGGCGATGTAATGGCCTAACCTGACTTACAACCCTGACGGTAGGCTGGTCTGCGTAAGGAGTCAATTTGCGTTTTGCCCCTGACACGGAGGAGTCGCTCGGCTTCGTCGTGGCCCTGTGCAACACCGATGCGTCAGCGTCGCGCACCGGCGAGGACGAGCTGGCCACCGTCGATCAGCTCAGGGCTCTGCTCGAAGGCTTCGGCTACACGGGTCGCATCGATCACGATGAGGCCGAACTACGCGACGTCCACAGCGCGCGCGCCCTGCTCAGGCACGTGTGGACGCTCGATCGCGACACGGCCGTCGAAGCCGTGAACAAGATGCTGCGCGACGCCAAGGCACTGCCGCACCTCGTGCGGCACGACACGCAGGACTGGCACATGCACGCCACCGAGCCGGACTCGCCGCTCGCCGAACGGATCCGGGTGGAGGCCGCGCTCGCCCTCATCGACGTGATCCGGATGAACGAGATGGACCGCCTGCGGATCTGCGCGGCCGACGACTGCACCGGCCTCGTCCTGGACCTGTCCCGCAACGGCCTCAAGCGGTTCTGCAGCGTGCGGTGCGGCAACCGGATGAACATGATCGCGTTCCGGGAGCGCCGCGCGGACCGAGGCTGAGCTGGGACTGTTGTGCACCGCGGCCTGGCAGTGCTGGTGGTCGGCGGCGTGATGCTGACCCTGCTGCTCAACCTGTACGGCGGCGGATCGCCCCAGGACCAGGCGCACCCCGACGCCGTCCGCGCGGCGGGCACGATCACGCTGTGCTCGGCGGTGCGGTGTGGAACGACGAAACGGTGTGGCCCGAGAAGCCCGGCTAGCGGCGCTCCAGATGGCGGAGGGCGCGACTGGCGGCGTGGTATCCGCTCATGCCGTGCACTCCCGCTCCCGGTGGTGTGGCGGCGGAGCACAGGTACACGCCGGGCACGCCGGTGTCGTAGGGGTGTGGGGTCAGGCGAGGCCGGAACACCAGCTGGAACGGGTCGTTGGCGCCGGTGAGGATGTTGCCGCCGACGTAGTTCGGGTTGCCCCGCGCCAGGTCGGCGGGGTTCTTGGCGGAGAAGGCCACGATCCTGTCCGCGAAGCCGGGAGCGAAGCGTTCGATCTGGCCGATGATCGCGGTGGTGGCGTCGCCGTCGTAACCCTGCGGGACGTGCGCGTACGTCCACAAAGGATGGACATCGCCCGCGGATCGGACCGGGTCGGCGAGATACTGCTGTCCGACGAGGACGAACGGCGCATCTGGCATGCGGCCCTGGTGAACGTCACGGGCGGTGCGAAGCATCTCGTCCGGGTCGCCGCCCAGATGCACGGTTCCCGCCGCGGCACAGTCCGCGGTGCGCCACGGCACGTCGCCGCGCACGGCGAAGTCGACCTTGAACGCCGCCGGCCCGTGGCGCCAGCGGTGGTAGGCCCGGTGCACCCGCTTCGGCAGCCTGCCCTCGAGAATGCGCGCCGCCGAGCCGGGGGAGGTGTCGAGCAGGACGACGTCCGCCTCCGGCAGGTCCGAAGTGGAGCCGACCCGCTTGCCCGTCACGGTCCTGCCGCCGAGGTCGTGCAGCAGCGCGATCAGGGCGTCGGTGATCGCCTGGGAGCCGCCTTCCGCGACCGGCCAGCCGAACCGGTGGCCTGCCGCGATCAGCATGGCCGCGACCGAGGAGGTCATCGGCGCGCGCAGGTCGTGCATGACGTGAGCGGCGGCGCCGAGGAACAGGCTCTGCGTGGCCGGGGAACGCCACAGCTTCCGCATCAGCGCGGCGGGCGGCACCGCGCGCAATCCGAACCGGGCGAGGTGCACCGGGTGGGACGGCCGGCGCGGCAACGGTCCCAGCAGATCGCTTGCGGCGGTGTCGATGTGCGCGGCGAGAGGGCCGAAGACTCGCGACCACCGCTCACCGTCGCCCGCCGGAAGGCCTGCCGCTGTCTCCTCCGCCGAACCGCGCAACACCGCGCACGCGCCGTCGTCCAGCGGGTGGGCGAGCATCACCTCGGGATGCCGCCAGCGCAACCCGTACCGCTCCAGGTCCAGCGTTCGCAGGTACGGCGAGAGCACGGCGGTCGGATGCACGGCCGAGCACTCGTCGTGCAGGGTTCCCTCGACGAGCTTCTCGGTCGTTCTCGCGCCACCACCGAGCCTGTCGGCGGCTTCGAGCACGGTCACCTCGACGCCGTTCTGGGCCAGCCGGACCGCCGCCGCCAGCCCGTTCGGACCGGAGCCCACGACCACCGCTTTGGGCACTGGACTCAACTCTTCGCCGAATCGGCGAGGATGTCCCGCAGTTTGCCGCGGTCCTGCAGAACGAGCACTCCACAAAGGACGGTGTACAGCGCGGCCAGGTACTTGACCGAGGGGTAGTCGAACGCGAAGTCCATCAGCGTGATGTTGAGCCCGACCACGAACAGAGCGGCCGCTCCCAGGAAAGTGGTGCGGCGGAACAACAACATGACTGCCGGGATCAGTTCGAACAGGCCGGTGATCCGGCCGTAGAAGGGCGAGTAGCCGTAGAACAGCCACACCAGGGAGGTGCCGTCCACCGTCGACTTGGACAGGTTGTCCCAGTCGCCGTAGTAGAACTGACCACCGAACAGCTTGACGCATCCGTAGAGGGCGAAGATCGCCGCCATCAGCAGCCTGATGACGAGGATCGTTTTCGAGGGGGCTTTGCTCCAGATCATCGGGCGGCTCCGTTCCAGCGCTTGGTCGGCACGGAACCCATCGTCGCGATCACCGTACGTCGGCACCTCCTGCGCGGGGGCCGTTTCCGCGGCCCGCGGTAGGAGTCGCCTCCTACCGCGGTAGGAGGTGGCGGGCACGTGACCGACCTACCATCGTGGTCGTGACTTCGTGGAACAGCGCGTGGCCGGTGGTGGCGCGATGGGCGCCCAGGTTCGCGCCGCTGGCACTGGTGGTCGCCTCGACGCTGTGGCTCGCGGTGCCGGCGCCGGACATGAGCTTGTCGGCGTGGATCGTGCCGTTGACGTCCTCGCTGCTGTTCGTCGTGGGCCGCCTCTCGCCTCTCCCGGTCTCACTGGCGCAGCACCTGCTGGTGCTGACCGCGTTCCTGATGGCGGCTCCCGGTGTCGGCGCGGCACAGGCCTGCGCCGCGCTGTCGCTGGGCGAGCTCGCGATGCGACGGCCGTGGCTGCCGCAGCTGCTGATCGGCTGCGCGACGGCCCTAGCGGTGGACACGATCTACCTGGTGGCACAGGACGACCAGCCCGTGCTCGTGGCGTTGAGGGTGGCGCTGGTCGTCGGCGTTCCCGTGCTCGCCGGACGGCACCTGAGGTCGATGCGGGAGCTCACCGCACGGCAAAGCGAGGAGAAGGCGCTGATCCTGCGCGTGCGGGACGCGGAGATCTCGGCCGCGCGGGAGGCCGACCGGGTCGCCGTTGCCCGCGAGCTGCACGACCTCGTCGCCCACCACGTCTCCTCGATGGTGCTGCGCTCGGCCGTCGCCCGCCACGCCGCGACCGGGCCTGAGCAACTCCGGGAGGTGCTCGACGACGTGCACGCCACCGGTTCCGCCGCGCTGCGGGACCTGAGGGAGCTGGTGACCGTGCTCCGCGATCCCTCGGTCCCCTCCGCGGTCGGCACGAGTCCTGACTGCCTCACCACGGCGGTGCGCCAGGCCGCCGCGAGCTGCGAACGCGCGGGCTTCGCGGTGCGCACGGACATCAGCGAATCCGCTGAACACCTGGACGCGTCGCGGCGACTCGTGGTGCTGCGGATCGTCCAGGAGTCGCTGACCAACGTGATGCGTCACGCCGAACCGGGCGCCGCCGTGCTGCTCCGCGTTCGCGAGTCGACCGCCGGCCTCGACATCGAGGTCAGTGACGCAGGAGCCACGCCGCCTCGCCCCGCGCCGGACGGACACGGCATCACGGGCATGGCGGAGCGGGTCGAGCGGCTCGGCGGATCGTTCCACGCGGGCCCGACCGGCCACGGCTGGTCCGTGCGCGCCTCCCTGCCACGGCAGGAGCAGCCGGCATGATCCGCCTCCTCATCGCCGACGACCAGCAACTCGTGCGCGCCGGCCTGCGGATGCTCTGCGAGTCCGCGCCGGACGTGCACATCGTCGGCGAGGCGGCGGACGGCGCCGAGGCGGTGCGCGAGGCGGCGCGGTGCGGCCCCGACGTGATCCTGATGGACCTGCGCATGCCCGTCGTCGACGGCATCGCGGCGACCAGGAAGATCCTCGCCGGCCGTCCCGAAGCGCGCGTCGTCGCACTCACCACCTTTGACGACGACGACCACCTGTACCCCGCGCTCGCCGCGGGTGCGCACGGGTTCCTCGTGAAGGACTCCGCCCCGGAGGAACTGCTGGCGGCGATCCGGCGGGCGGCCGCCGGAGAGCAGCCCTTCAGCGCCGGTGTGTTGCGGCGCCTGGTGAGCAGGGTCGTCCGGGAGGAGCGTGGGCCGGTGCCGTCGGGTGCGCTGCGGGGTCTGACACCGCGTGAGCTCGACGTGCTCGCGCTCGTGGCCGAGGGGCTCGGCAACCAGGACATCGCCGAGCGGTTGCACGTGGGGGTGACGACGGTGAAGACGCACGTTGCCGCGCTGATGACGAAGACGGGGGCGGACAACCGTGTGCGGCTGGCGGTGCTCGGGTATTCGGCGGGGCTGGAGCGGTAGGTCAACTGCGCGGCATGGGCTCGTGCGTGCGAACAACCGTGCGCGCCTGGCTGTCCTCGCCTACTCGCCAGGGCCTGAGCGGTCGTTCAACTGCGCGGCATCGGGTTCGCCCGCGTCCAGTCGTCGACGTGGAAGGGCGACGTGCCGTCCCCGTTCGGCGTGACGGTCGACGCGTGCGCGACCACCTCGGCCGGCACCTGGCCGTCGGTGAGGTCGAGCCGCCTGCGGTAGTCCGCTTTGAACGACGTGGCGACCTCGTCGGCGGTCAACCCCGGCGCGTAGTCGGCCAGGCCCGCGATGGAGCTGTGCCGCAGGTCGTAGCCGAGCGCCTCGGACACGTCCTCGATCACGGCGCGCACCTGGTCCGAGACGACGACCTGGACGACCGTGCTGAACAGGGAACCGGTGGCGGTGACGCGTTGCGCCGAGCCCACGACCTTCGCGGTGCCGCCGACGTTGATGCTGAACTCGCCGGGGCAGTACTCGCCGTCCACCTCGCCTACGCGGGCGTCGACGTCGCCCAGTTCGCGCAGCACCCGCACGTGGCTCTCGGCGTTCGCGGCGAAGGTCGCGCTGCCCGCGTGCCGGATGTCGGTGGTGCTGTCGAGGTGGTCGATCACGACGGCGCCGCTGTCGTAGGCGACCATCCGGCCGCCCGGCGACCGGACCACCGTCTCGAATCCCGCTGAGCGAGCAACCCGGGTGGCCTTGGTGATGCCGGGAGAGCGGAGGTCTCTACCGCTGAAGGCGACCGTCGGGCCGTGGGGCACGTAGATGCTGACGAGCTGTGACCACGGCGCGTTGGGCGTGCGCAGCAGCAGTGCCGGGATCACCAGCTCGGTGACCGCACACGCGGTGCTTCCGGACACCAGTAGCCGGGTGAGGTTGTTCGCAGTTGGCACGCCGTGATTGTCGGCCATGACCCGATTCGGCGCGGAACCGCTCACGTCACACGGACGCCGGCCGCCGATCCACCACCGGGGCTCCGGTCTTCTCCGCGACCTCCTCGGCCGACGTGCCCGGTGCCAGTTCGACGAGTGAGAACGTCCCGCCGGCGACGTCGAGCACGGCCAGATCGGTGATGACGCGCGAGACGACCCGGCGTCCGGTCAGCGGCAGGGTGCAGGCGTCGACCAGTTTCGGGTCGCCGTTGCGGGTGGTGTGTTCCATGAGGACGACGACGCGTCCGGCGCCGCTGACGAGGTCCATGGCGCCGCCCATGCCCTTGACCATGGCGCCGGGCACCATCCAGTTGGCGAGATCGCCGTGCGCGGAGACCTGCATGCCGCCGAGGATCGCGGTGTCGATGTGGCCGCCGCGGATCATCGCGAAGCTGGTGGGGGAGTCGAAGAACGACGCTCCCGGCAGCACGCTGACGGTCTGCTTGCCGGCGTTGATGAGGTCGGGGTCCACCTCGTCGTCGTAGGGGAACGGGCCGACGCCGAGGATGCCGTTCTCCGCGTGCAGCGTCACCGTCGAGTGCGGCGGCAGGTGGTCGGGGATGAGCGTGGGCAGGCCGATGCCGAGGTTGACGTACTCGCCGTCGCGCAGTTCGAGCGCGGCGCGGGCGGCCATCTGGTCGCGGGTCCAGGCCATGTCAGTTCGCCTCCTGGCGGGCGCGGGTGGTGCGCTTCTCGATGTCCTTGCGGGACGCCTGTTCCGGGGTGAGCTCGACGACGCTCTGCACGAACACGCCGGGCAGGTGCACGTGGTCCGGGTCGATCTCGCCGACCTCGACGACGCGTTCCGCCTCGACCACGGTGAACCGGCCCGCCATCGCGGCGGCCGGGTTGAAGTTGCGGGCGGCGGCGTGGAAGACGCAGTTGCCCGCGCGGTCGGCGATCGCGGCGCGGACGAGGGCGACGTCGGTGACGATCGACTCCTCCAGCACCATCTCCTCGCCGTGGAACGTGCGGACTTCCTTGGCCGGCGAGACGAGCGCGACGGTGCCGTCGGCGTTGTACCGCCACGGCAGGCCGCCTTCGGACACCAGCGTGCCGACGCCGGTGGGGGTGAAGAAGGCGCCGATGCCGGAACCGCCGGCCCGCAGCCGTTCCGCGAGTGTCCCTTGTGGAGTGAGCTCGACCGTCAGCTCGCCCGCGAGGTACTGCCGGGCGAACTCCTTGTTCTCACCGACGTAGGACGCGACGACCCGGCTGATCCGGCGGTGTTCGAGCAGCAGCCCGAGTCCGGCGCCGTCCACGCCGCAGTTGTTGGACACGATCGAGAGGTCGTCGGCGCCCTGCTCCAGCAACGCCTCGATCAGGAACCACGGGATGCCCGCGAGCCCGAACCCGCCGACGGCGATGCTCGCGCCGGACCGGATGCCGGCCACCGCCTCGGCCGGGCTGCCGACCACCTTGTCCAGGCTCATGAACTGCTCTCCTTCGTGAGGTGGTCGACGAGCGCCGCCGTGACGACGCCGGGCTGTTCCGCGTTGGCGAGGTGCGCGGCTCCGGGGACGACGAGCAGCGTGGCGTCGCGGATGGAGGCGACGATCTGTTCGAGGTGGTGCGGCGGCGTCGCCGGGTCGTCCGCTCCGGCGATCGCCAGCGTCGGTGCGGTGATCCTGGCCAGGTCCGCGCGCAGGTCCATGGCGGCGATCGCCTCACAGCAGCCCGCGTATCCCTCGGCCGGGGTGGCGGCCACCATCGCTTCCCACCGCGCGCGGTCCTGGTGCGCCGGGGTGAACCAGCGCTGCACCACGGCTTCGGCGACGGCGGCCGTGCCCTGTGCACGGACCAGGGCGGCGCGGCCGGTCCAGTTCGCCGCCGGTCCGAGCTGGGCGCTGGTGCACAGGACCGCGAGCCGGTCGACGCGTTCGGGGTTGCGCGCGGCCAGCCGCAGCGCGGTCATGCCGCCGAGCGAGAGCCCGACCAGGTGTGCTTTCTCCACGTTCAACCGGTTGAGCAGCACGACGAGATCGCCGGCGAGAGCGTCGATGGTGTGCGGGCCGGGCACGACGGGGGAGCGGCCGTGCCCGCGGGTGTCGTACCGGACCACCCGGAAGTGCTCCTCGAGCGCGGCGACGTTGGCGTCCCACATCTCCAGCGTCGACCCGAGCGAGTTGGACAGCACCACGACCGGGCCGTCCTGCCTGCCGGTGACGACGTGGTGGACCTCCGCGACGCTCATCAGCGCACCGACTCGAAGACGGCGGCGAGACCCTGGCCGCCGCCGATGCACATCGTCTCCAGGCCGTAGCGGCTGCCGCGGCGGCGCATCTCGTGCGCGAGCGTCGCGAGGATCCGTGCTCCGGTCGCGCCCACCGGGTGCCCGAGCGAGATGCCGGAACCGTTGGGGTTGAGCCGCTCGTCCTCGGCGTCGACCTTCCACTCGCGCAGGCACGCGAGCACCTGGGAGGCGAACGCCTCGTTGAGTTCGATGACGTCGACGTCGTCGAGGGTGAGCCCGGCCCGGTCCAGCGCGGTGGCGGTGGCGGGCACCGGTCCGATGCCCATCACCTCGGGTCCGACGCCGGCGACGGCCCACGACCTGAGGGCGAGCACGGGCCGCAGTCCGAGTTTCCCGGCTTCGGCGCGGGTGGTGACCACGCACATCGCGGCACCGTCGTTCTGCCCGCTGGCGTTGCCCGCGGTGACCGTGGACTCCGCGTCGATCTTCCGCCGCACCGGCCGCAGCGCCGCCAGGTCCTCCAGCGTCGTCTCCGGCCGGGGATGCTCGTCGCGGTCCACGACCACATCACCCTTGCGTCCCGGCACCGTCACCGGCACGAGTTCGTCGGCGAACCGGCCGGCGTCCTGAGCGGCGGCCCACCGCTGCTGGGATCGCAGCGCGAGTTCGTCCTGCTCCTCACGCGAGATGCCGTACTCGCGGCGCAGGTTCTCCGCGGTCTCCAGCATGCCGCCGGGCACCGGGTGGAACCTGCCACCGGCCGTCTCACGGGCTCGCACCAGCCGGTCCATCAGGTTGATGTTGCCGCCGCGCACGCCGGTGCGCAGCCCGAGCGCGTAGTGCTCGACCTGCGACATCGACTCGGCGCCACCGGCGACGACGACTCGGGCGGCACCGGTCGCGACCTGGCCCGCCGCGTACAGCACGGCCTGCAGCCCCGACCCGCAGCGGCGATCGACCTGGACGCCCGGCACGCCCGTGCCCAGACCCGCGTCGAGTGCGGCGATCCGGCCGATCGCGGGAGATTCGCCGTTGGGATAGCACTGGCCGAGAACGACGTCGTCCACGTCGCCCTCGCGCAGCCCGGTGCGGCGGACCAGTTCGGTCAGCACGGCGGCGGCGAGGTCGGTGGCGCTCAGCGAGGCCAGCGCACCGCCGAACCTCCCGACCGGGGTGCGGACGGGCTCGCAGATCACGACGTCGGTCATGGCCTCGACGCTAGGCGCTCCGGCCCATATCGAGAAATACTCATTTCGCGTTCACTGAGACTCTGCAAGTATGAATAGGTGGAGCTTCGCCATCTGCGCTACTTCGTCGCGGTCGCCGAGGAGAGGCACTTCGGCCGCGCCGCCGAACGCCTGCACATGGCCCAACCGCCGCTGTCCCAGCAGATCCAGCAGCTGGAGGCCGAACTCGGCGTGACGCTGCTGCACCGCACCACCCGCAAGGTCGAGCTCACCAGGGCCGGCACGGTCTACCTCGAACGCGCCAGGGACGTGCTGGCCGCCGTGGACGACGCCGGAGCGGAGGCGCGGCGGGTGGCCGCCGGACTGCAGGGCCGTCTGGTGGTCGGCTGCGTCGGCTCCGCCACGTACAGCCTGCTGCCCGCGCTCGCCCGCACCCTGCGCGAGGAGCTGCCGGAGGTCGACTTCGCGTTCCGCGGTGAGATGCTGGCACCGGACCAGGTCGAGTCCCTGCTCGCGCGCCGGATCGACCTCGCCCTGCTGCGGCCGCCGGTCGACCACCCGTCGGTGCGGGTGAACACGGTCCGCCGCGACCGTCTCATCGTGGCGCTGCCCGACGGCCATCGGCTCGCTTCGCGTCAGAGGTTGACGATCAAGGACCTGCAAGAGGAAGACCTGATCGTGCACGCCTCACGCGGCCGTTCCGTGATGTACGAGATCGTCTCGAAGCTCTGTCACGAGGCCGGTTTCGCACCGCGGATCCGGCACGAGGTCTCGGAGACCTCGACCCTGGTCACGTTCGTCGCGTCCGGACTCGGCGTGGCGGTGGTGCCGGAACCGGTCGCCGAACTCGGCGTGACCGGCACGACCTACCGCCCGCTGACCGGCAACCACGGCATCGATCTCGCGACCGCGGTGCGCGCGGACGACGACTCTCCTGTCCTGGCAAGGGCTCTCGCGGTGCTCGGCGAGCTGGCGCGGTGACTCAGCCGGCGTCGCGGTACGCCGCACCCGCTTCGTTCGGGGTGCCGCCGGGGGCGTAGAGCCCGGTGCCGGGCTTGTCTGCGGGCAGCGCGAACCAGGCGTAGCGCTCGACGTACGGGAGGCTTTCCATCATCGCGCTGGAGCCGCGGGCGAACGCCGCGAGCTGCGCCTGCGTCGGGTAGCGCGCCGAACCGCTGGAGAAGTCGATGAGCGAGTATTCGGTGAGCCACATCGGTTTGCCGTATCGCCGGTGGACCGCGTCGAGGTAGTTCTTCAGGTGGCCGACGGCGGCTTCGCTGAAGTCCGAGCCGTACCAGTGCACCGCGATGAAGTCGACGCGCAGACCGCGTTGTGCCGCACCGGTCATGAACCGGTCGAGCCAGCCGCCCGCCTTGTCGCCGCTGTGCGCGACGGCGGGGCTGCCGAGCCGCAGCCCGGTGGCCGCGAGCTTCGGCCACAGGTCGAGCGCCTGTTCCGGCGTCATGTTCGCCTGGTCCGGGAAGTCCGGTTCGTTGAACCCGAGCAGCACCTTGCCGTTCGCCTTCGCGCGGGCGAGCGTGGCGTCGTCGGTGAACTTCGTGCCCCAGATCATCGGCACGAACTCGACGTTCGGCGGCGTGGCGATGCCGTCGGGGTGCACGGCCCAGTTGTAGTACCACTCCGCCCGGACGTCGGTGAGCGCCTTGCCGACACCGTTGAAGTTCCAGGTGCTGACGCCCTTCTTCGCTGATGCCGCAACGGGGGTCACCGGTGGCGGGGGCGCGGCTGCCGACGTTGCCGACGGGGGTTGGGTCGTGGTCGGGACCGACGAAGGAGTGGAGGGAGGCGGTGTGGTGGTGGGTGCGCTCTGGGTGGTGGTCGTGGTCGCGCGCGCGACCGGTTCCTCGGGCGAGGGCAGCACGGCGACCACGATGCCCGCGGCCAGCACCGCGGCTGCGGCGGCCGCGAGCGGTTTCACCAGCGTGCCTTGCAGGAACAGGCTGAGCTTGCCGGAGGCCACGGGGTTCGCGGCGACGTGCGAGACGGTCGCCTGCGAGCCGACGAGCACGGGCTGGTCGAACCCGAACGCGGCGGGCAGCGGCACCAGCGGCAGCCGGGCGATGAGTCCCTCGACGGACGCGAGGTCGTGCCCGGACCGTTCGCACCGGACGCAGCCGCGGCTGTGCCGGGCGATCCGCTTGCGCCACAACGGACTGGGGTCACCGTCCCAGTCCGAGAGGACCTCGGCCAGCTCAGGACAGCGCGGCGTGCGCTCCAACGTCCGCACGACGATGCGCGCGGCGTCAAGCTGCGCCTTGACCCGTTGCACTCGCACAGCGGTGTGCTGCGGGGTCAGGTCGAGCGCGTTGGCGACCTCGGTGCGAGTCAGCCGTCCAGCCGCCTCCAGCCACCACAGCGACAGCAACTCGCGCTCGTCCGGGCTGAGCCACCGGGTGGCCGCGACGACCTCACGGCGCTGCCCGGACAGCTGCAGCCGCATGATCGTGAGGTCGACGAAGTCCGCACCGGGATCGGCGACGTCCTCCGGCACCGGACCGGAGATCGGCACCCGTTGACGTTCCCGGTGCCGCAGCCGGATCTGGTTCATCGCGATCACGACGAGCCACGACCGGAACCCGGCGGGATCACGCAGCCCGGACAGCCCGTGCACCGCCCGGAGCATGGTCTCCTGCACCACGTCGTCGGTGTCGGCATGACCGCCGAGCACGTGTCCCACGATGTTGTAGACGAGAGGCAGATACCCGGCCACCAGGTCGTCCAACGCGCGCTGGTCGCCATCGCGCGCGGCCACCACCGTCGCGACGCCGGGTTCCTCGGCTACCGCCATGCCCACCTCACTTGCCGGTCCAGGATCATCTCTGCCCAGGAGATGTCCCCGGCACCCGGCGATAACAGAAAAACCTCGCCGACTTTCGAGTGCGCCACCCTACTGTCACCGCGTCTGTCGACGTCCCGTTGCACAACGCGCACATTCCGCGCGTGGGCCGGGGACATCACTCCGGCAATGTCGACGGCATGGCAGCGACTCGTGGAAACCGCGGCGGCAGAGGACTCCGGACGGCCTTCGCCGCTGTGCTCGTCCTCGCGACGGCGGCGTGCGCGACGGAGCCCGCGCCCGGCGGTGGCAGGCCAGGTGAGGCCCCGGCACTGAGCACGCCGACCCGCGTCTCCGGGGACGGCAGCATCCCGGAGAACGAGAGCATCTCGTTGAACGACACCGGGCACGCCGCCATCGCGAACCTCGACCCGACCCTGCTCGCGGCGGTGCGGGACGCCGCTGCCGACGCCCGAGTGCGTGGGGTGGAACTGAAGGTGACGTCGGGCTGGCGCAGCAAGGCGTACCAGCAGCGCCTGCTGGACGAGGCGATCGTCCGGTACGGCAGCGAGAGGGAGGCCCTGCGGTGGGTGCTCCCGCCGGAGAAGTCGAAGCACGTGACCGGCGAGGCGATCGACATCGGGCCGACCAATGCCGCCGACTGGCTCATCCAGCACGGGGCGGACTACGGCCTGTGCCAGGCGTACGCCAACGAGATGTGGCACTTCGAGCTGCTGACGACCCGCGGCGGCCAGTGCCCCCAGCCGATCAGCAACGGCACCGGCTGACCGCCGGTTCGGCGGCAAGTTGGGTGTAGTTGGCGGCGGTTCGATCAAGGGTTGGTGGTACTTGCAGACGCCGGCGGAGCCAGCCGGGGGCGGTTAGTAAGGGCCGACCACGCGGTAACGGGGCCACAGCTCGGCCCATGGCGCCCGCGGACCGCGGCACACCGAGACGGCCCTGCCCTGTTCCCTGGTGTCCAGTCCGTGCCCGTTGTCGATGCGCGCCACCGCGGTGCACTCGCGGAAGTCCCGGGCCAGCCGGTCCTCGTCAACGGCCACCGTGATCACCACGTCCGCGCTCTCGGGCGGCGGTCCCCGGAAGTACAGCTCGTTGTGTCCGCTGTAGATCTGGGGCAGCGGGTGGTCGTCGCGCATCCAGTGCAGCGCACCCGCTTCGCCGAAGTTCTGCGTCAGCACCACGGCACGCGACCGCTCGTCGGCGGGGAGCGCGGCGTAGGCGTCGGCGACCTGCCCGGCCAGCTGCGGCCAGCCGACGGTCTCCGCCGTCAGGCTGGTCAGCGTGTACTGCGCGACCATGCGCTCCGGCCACACCGGCAAGATCAGCACCACCTGCAGCACCGCGAACACCGACAGCACCGACACCGCCGCGGGCCACCGGGCCCGGCCCCTGGAGAGCCATTCGTCCGCGACCACGCAGCCCGCGGCGACCAGCGGCACCAGGTAGCCCTCCGTGTAGTCGATGCCGCTGGGCGCGAGGGCGAGCACCAGGACCGTGCCGACGAGGTAGGCCACCGCCAGTGCCCGTGCCGGACGCCAGCCAGGGCGGCGCAGCAGGACTACCAGACCCGCCACCAGGATCGGTGCCACCGCCGGCCCGACCAGGATCGCCACGTCCAGGGCGAACAGCACGCCGTCCGACCAGGTGCCCTCGGCCAGCGACTGCGCCATGACGAGCTGCGGCCAGCCGTTCGCCACCTGGTAGATCAGGTTCGGCGCGGCGATCAGCAGCGTCAGCCCGGCACCGGCCCACAGCCACCTGCTGCGCAGTTCCTGGCGTGGACCCACCAGCAGCAACGCCACCAGCAGCGTCAGCGGCAGCAGGAGGATGACGTACTTGGCGTAGGTCGCCACCCCGCACGTCGCACCGGCGGCCAGCCACCACCGGCCGTCTCCGCGCAGCAACGCCCGTAGCGCGAACAGCGCCACCGCGCTCCAGGCGACCAGGTCGGGGCTGTTGGTCAGCAGGAAGTGCGACATGACGAGCACGCTCACCGACGTGCCCACCGCGGCCGCCGCGAGCACCTGCGCTCGTTGGCCGCCGCCCAGTTCCGCGGCGATCAGCGCGGCGAGCACGACGACCGCCACGCCGCACAGCAGGGCCGGCAGCCGGATGCCCCACACCGTGTCGCCGAACAGCACCGCGCCCGCCTTCGCGAGCAGCGGGGTGAGCGGTGGCTGGTCGAAGTAACCCCAGCGCGGCTCGTCGCCGAGCATCCGGAAGTACAGCTCGTCGGCGGTGAGCCCGTAGTTCCCGGCCAGCAGGAACAGCAGGCCCGCGTAGAGCGCCGCGACCACCGCCACCGGGCGTCGCGCCAGCGGCACCGCCCTGCCGGTCCGCGTTGCCACGCTTTCAGCCGTCAACACCGGCATCGCTCCCTCTTCCGGTCGGAACGGCATGTTATCGACAAGATCAGCTCGATCCGGTGCTCCGATCGGCAGCATTCACGCGGCAAATGCGGAATTGATGTCCGGTCGATTGAATCCAATTGAGACGTCAGCCGTGGGCGGGCGGGCCGTAGCACATTCTTGGTCGCACCGTCGGGGGATCGGAATGTTGAACGGTGAACAGAATTGCGAAATTGCGGCATCCGGACTGGGGTGGCGCGCTGGTTGGGGTATCGCCGCTGGTGTGAGGGGCCAGAGTTGATCACTGCGCGTGTTTGTCCGCGTGCGGCAAGTGACCGCGCATTGTACGGCTGCGGTTAGTTACGCACGCGGTTTTCCAAAAATTGCATGATTTTCAATTGGACTGTTCGGCGGATTCGTGCCGGTTGCGAATTTGGCTAACCTGCGTCAGTCGCTTCGGCGGCACGGGGGGTTTCTTTGGGTTGGTTGCTTTCGCCAACTATCTGATTCGCGAGTCGCAACGTGAATTGGACGAGTTGGCGGACGGCACGGGGGTGTCCTGGTCGTTGCACATTGCCGACCGTTCATCACCCACTTCTGAGGTGCTCCTTCATCGGCTGTATCTGCGCCTTGAGCAGCCTCACTGTTCCGCTGTAGCGGGACGGATTTCGCACGTCCCGGCAGCGGCATGCCAACCCACTCGTGCTGTGACGGGGGGTCACCGGTCAGAAGGAGTGGTTCAGTGGTTGAGCGGCGTGAGCCTAACGTCCGGTACTCGCTGACAGCGGCGCAGTTGCACATGTGGCTGTCGGCCGAGTTGCTCGGCGGGACTCCGGAGTTCAACCCTGCCCAGTACGTGGTGCTGCACGGGCCCGTCGACGAGGAACTCCTGCGGTCCAGCGCCCGTGTCGTGGCCCGGGAAACCGACGCACATCGGCTGTTCTTCGGCGAGCAGGCGGACGGTGCGCCGTGGCAGGCGTTCGCCGACGAACTGCCCGCTGAGGTCATGCCGGTGGTGGATCTCCGCGCGGAGGACGATCCGGCGGGTGCGGCCGCGGCGTGGATGCACGCCGACGGGGCCCGGCCGATCGATCACCGGGTGGCGCCGCTGTGGCGCTGGGCGTTGCTGCGCGTCGCCGACGAAGAGCACTGGTGGTACCAACGGTCGCACCACCTCATCTCGGACATCTTCTCGTTCAACCTGCTCACGCAACGCGTCGCGGAGGTCTACTCCGGCGCGCACCGGCCCCGCTACTTCGGTTCCTGGGCCGACGTTGTGGCCGAGGACGAGGCTTACCAGCAGTCCGACGACCGGATCGCCGACGAGCGGTACTGGCTCGACTCGGTCGCGGACGCGGTGCTGGGCCGCCAGGACGAACGCCGTCCCGAACGGCAGCGGTCCTCACGGCGGCGCACGGTCGCCGTCGACGGGACGTTGCGCGGCGCCGTCCTCGAACGCTGCGCCGAGCTGGGCATGCGCGTCCCGCACTTCCTCGTCTCGGCGTTCGCCGCCTACCAGCGGCAGCTGGTGGATCGCGACGACGTGGTGTTCAGCCTTCCCACGGCGGCCCGGCGCAGTCCGCTGGCCCGCGCGACCCCCGGCTTGCTGGCCAACGTCGCGCCGGTGGTCCTGCACGTGCCGGACGGCGCGACGGTGCGGCAGTTGACCAGCGCCACCACCGCACGGCTGGCCGAGAACGCCGCCCGGTCGCGGTACCGGGGCGAAGATCTGGCGCGGAAGCTCGGGGTCGCCGGCAACGGCGCCTGGTTCGGCCCCACGCTCAACGTGGTCGACTTCAACCGGCCGCTGCGCTTCGGCGCCGCCGTGCTCGCCGATGTTCCGCGCAACCTGGCGGTCGGCCCCATCCGCGACCTCACCGTCACGACCTACGGCTGGTCTCGCGGTGACCAGGCGTGGCTCGACGTCGACGTCGAGGACGGCGTGGCCGCCGGCGCCGAACTGGCACTGCACGAGGAACGGTTCCTGGACCTGCTCGACCGGCTCGCCCACGGCCCGGTGGACGGTCCGGTTCCGATGTCCACTGTGGACTCTCGGGTGGTCCGGAGCTGGGGAACGGGGATCGCGCGGAGCAGCACCGCGAGCGTGCCCGACCTCATCGCGAGCTACATCGCGACCAGCCCCGAGTCGCCCGCGGTCGGGTGCGGCCAGGACCGGCTCTCCTTCGGTGAGCTGGGGGAGCGGGCCGACGCGCTCGCCGCCCGGCTCCAGCAGGCCGGGGTGACCGTGGAGTCCGCGGTGGCGGTGCTGGTGCCACGAGGGCTCGAGTTGGCGGTGGCCTTCCAGGGCGTGCTGCGCAGCGGTGGCGTGTACGTGCCGGTCAATCCTGGGCTTCCGGCCGAACGTCTGGCGTTCTTGCTGGCCGACGTCGGTGCGACCGTTGCGGTCACGACGGCGGCCCTGGCCGGTGAGCTGGCCGGGTTCGACGGCGAGGTGCTGGTGCTGGACGGCGCGTCCCCGGCGGCCGAGGCGTTGCCGGTGCGCATCGATCCGAACGCGCTGGCGTACGTGGCTTACACGTCGGGCTCCACGGGCCGGCCCAAGGGCGTCGCGGTGACGCATGCCGCGTTGTCGTCGTACGTGGCCGGCTGGCGCGAGGCGCTCGAACCGCTGGGCGGGGCCGGCACCGTGCTGTCGATGTCGGGCCCTGGGTTCGACGTCTCCATCGGTGACATGACACGTGCGCTGGCGTTCGGTCAGACGGTGGTGTTCCTGCCGCACGACGAGGTCGTGTCGGTCGATTCTCTGCACCGGACGCTGGCCGACCACGAGGTCGAGGTCGCCGAGATCGTGCCCGGCATGCTCCTGCGAGATCTCGCCGCCCATTGCCGTGAGGCGGGTCCGGTCGAGTCGCTGCGCCTGGTCATCTCGGGCACCGACATGTGGACGTACGACGCGCTCGTGTCATCGGTTGCCGAGGTGGCACCGAATGCCGTGCCGGGCAACGTCTTCGGCGTGACCGAGGCCGCGATCGACTCGATCTTCCACCCGGTCGCGGACCGGCAGGGGCACGGGGGCGAGGTGGTCCCGATCGGCGGGCCGCTGGCGGGAGTCGACGCCTTCGTCGTGGACGGCCTGCTGCGGCCGGTGCCGGTGGGCGTCGAGGGTGAGCTGCTGGTCGGTGGTTCGGGTCTGGCGCGGGGATATGTGGGGCGTCCGGATCTGACGTCGGAGCGGTTCCTGCCCGACGTGTTCGGCGGATCCGGCGGGCGGTTGTACCGCACCGGTGACCGGGCGCGGTGGCGGGCCGACGGTGAGCTGGAGTTCCTCGGCCGGGTCGACGAGCAGGTCAAGATCCGTGGTTATCGGGTCGAGCCTGGTGAGGTCGAGGTCGTCATCGGCGATCACCCCGATGTGCGTGATGTTGTTGTGGTGGCTCGTGATGGTGGTCCGCACGGTGGCAAGCGCCTGGTCGCGTACGTCGTTGCGGAAGGCGAGTTCAGCGGGTCGGTGTTGAGGGCGTGGTTGCGCGAGCGGGTGCCGGACTACCTGGTGCCGTCGGTGTTCGTGGCACTGGACCGGCTGCCGCTGACGCCCAACGGCAAGGTCGACCGCCGGGGCCTGCCCGACCCCGAGCCCGAGGCGGCCGAAGCCTATGAGGCGCCCCGAACGTCCGTTGAGGACGTGCTGGCGACGGTGTGGTCACAGGTGCTGAAGATCGAACGTGTCGGTGTGCACGACAACTTCTTCGAACTCGGTGGCGACTCGATCCTGAGCCTGCAGATCGTCGCTCGCGTCCGCGCGGCCGGTCTCGGCGTCGACGTGGCCGACGTGCTGTCCCACCAGACCGTCGCCGAGCTCGCGGCCGTCGTGCGCGAGACGCCTGTGGTGACGTTGGCGGAGCAGGGGGTCGTCACCGGTCCTGTGCCGTTGACGCCGATCCAGCACTGGTTCTTGGCTCAGGACATCGCCGACCGCGATCACTGGAACTGGTCGGGCGTGTTCGAGCTGGCACCGGGCACCGACCCCGACCGGCTCGCCGGAGCACTCGGTGTCCTGGTGGGCCATCACGACGCGCTGCGCATCCGGTTCTCGCCGGATGGCCAGTACAACGCCGGGATCGAGGCCACCGACCTGCTGCGGGTGGTCGAGGACGACGACGTGGTCGGGCACATGACCGCGGCGCAGAGGTCGTTGCGGCTGGCCGATGGTCCGCTGGTCGCGGCTGTCTTCTTCGACCGCGGCGACCAGCCCGCGTTGCTGGGCCTGGTCGTCCACCACCTGGTGATGGACGGGGTGTCGTGGAACGTCTTGCTGGAGGATCTCGGCACCGCGTATCGCTCGGAAGCATTGGCGCCGAAGACGACCTCGTTCCAGCGGTGGGCCGAGCAGCTCGAGGAGTTCGACCCCAGCGGCGAACGGGAGCACTGGGCCGCGGCCACGGCAGACGTGGTCGTGCTGCCGCTCGACGGCGACGGGCCCAACGACGAGCGCTCCGCGAGGATTCACACGACGTGGCTCGACGCCGGGACGGCCGCCGCGTTGCTGGGCGACGCGCACAAGGCGTATCGCACGCAGGGCAACGACCTGCTGCTGGCGGCGCTGGTGCGGACGCTGGGTCCGTGGGCGGGCACCGATGAGCTGACCATCGACCTGGAGAGCCACGGTCGCGAGGCGATCGCCGACGGGGTCGACCTGTCGCGCACGGTCGGCTGGTTCACGTCGATCTTCCCGGTGCGGTTGAGCCGGCACGAAGACCTCGGCGCGACGGTGAAGGCGGTCAAGGAACAGCTGCGGGCCGTCCCGCGCCGTGGTGTGGGTTATGGCGCGCTGCGTTGGCTGCACGGAGAACTGGCCGACGCGCCGGACCGTCCGGTGCTGTTCAACTACCTGGGATCCGCTGCGGGCACCGGGGATCTGCTGCGCCGCGAGCTGCCCGCGACCTTGCGGGGCGCCGCGACGGCCGGCCGTGGCACCCGGTCCCACCTGCTGAATCTTGAAGTGACCCGTACCGCCGACGGCGAGTTGCAGATCGAGTGGCACTACAGCGCCGGCCTGCACGCGGCGGCGACCGTCGAGCGGCTGGCCGAGACCTACCGGCAGGAGCTGGAGGCGCTGGTCGCGCACTGCCGGTCCGGGGCCTCCGGTCTCACGCCGTCGGACTTCCCGTTGGCGTCGTTGGCGCAGAACGAGGTCGACCGGCTCGCGGCGCGGTTCCCGGCGCTGGCGGACGTGTACCGGTTGGCGCCGGTGCAGTCGGGCATGCTGTTCGGGGTCGTCGGCGCCCCTGCCGAGGGTGACGGACTCTATTGGGGCCAAGGGGTTTACGAACTCACCGGCACCGTGGACGCGGACCGGCTGGCCGGCGCGTGGCGGTCGGTGATCGCCCGCCAGGCGGCGTTGCGCAGCGGGTTCGTCTGGGAGGGCGTCAGCGAACCGGTGCAGGTCGTGCTGGCCGATGTCGAGGTTCCGCTGCAGCTGCGCGACTGGTCCAGCCTCGACGGGGACACCCAGCACGCCCGGTTGCGGGAGTTGCTGGCGGAGGACCGTGCGCTGGGCTTCGATCTCGCGGCGCCGCCGTTGACGCGCCTGTACCTCGTCGATCGGGGTTGCGGGCAGCACTGGCTGGTTTGGGGGCTGTACCAGGGTTTGTGCGATGGGTGGAGTCTGCCCGTCGTGATGGACGAGGTGCTCGCCGCGTACGACGGCAAGGCTTTGGCACCGGTGCGGTCGTACCGCGAGTTCATCGCCTGGCTGGACGGACGTGATCCGGACGAGTCCAAGGAGTTCTGGCAGTCCTGTCTGGACGGTTTCGAGGCGCCGACGCCGTTGCCGGTGGATCGGCTGGCGGCCAGTCACCACGCGCAGGAACGGCGGCGGACCGCGCTGGACGCGCCCGCCACGGCCAAGATCGTCGACCTGGCCCGCCGGGAGCGTGTGACGTTGTCGGCGGTGGTGCAGGCCGCGTGGGCGAAGGTGCTGTCGGCGACCTCCGGTGAGGACGAGGTGGTCTTCGGCCTGACCGTGTCGGGCCGCCCGCCCGAGCTGGCCGGCGTCGAGTCGACCGTGGGCCTGTTCATCAACACTTTGCCGGTGCGGGCCGTGGTGCCCGCGGACGTGCCGCTCACGACGTGGCTGCGCGAGCTGCGGGACAACCAGGCCGCGCTGCAACGGTTCGAGTACACCCCGCTGGTCGACGTGCAGCGCTGGTCGTCGGTGCCCGGCGGCCGCGCGCTGTTCGACAGCATCGTCGTGCTGCGCAACTACCCCGGCGCGCAGACCCAGGTCGCCGACTTCGAGCTGTCGCCGCTGCTCGACTCGGTGGAGCAGGGCAACTACCCGCTCACCTTCGCGGTCGACGTGGACACCACGCTCAAGGTCGAGGCCGAGTTCTCCACCGCCGCGTTCGACGCGGCCACCGTGGAACGCGTCCTCGACCAGCTGGTGGTCGTGCTCACCGCGATGGCAGAGCAGCCGGACCTGATGGTCCGGGACGTGCCGTTGCAGCGGCCGGAGCAGGCGGCGGCGCTGGTGGCGTTGGGGGAGACTCCCGAACCCGCCACCGAACGGCCGGTGCCGGACCTGATCGCGGGGTGGGCCTCGTCCGAACTCGCGGCGGTCTGCGGCGGTGACCGGCTCACGTTCGCCGAGCTGGGCATTCGGGCCGACGCGCTGGCGGGTCGGCTTCAGCAGGCCGGCGTGACGGTGGGGTCGCGGGTGGCGGTGCTGGTGCCGCGCGGGATCGAGCTGGCTGTTGCCTTCCAGGGTGTGTTGCGCGCTGGTGGCGTGTACGTGCCGATCAACCCCGGACTTCCGGCCGAACGCCTGGAGTTCCTGCTGGCGGACGCGGGCGCGGTCGCCGTCGTCACCACCGATGCTCTGGCCGGTCTCGCACCGGAGGTGATCGTCCTCGACGACTCCGCCGGTCACGCCGAGCCTGTGACGGTGTTGCCGGAATCGCTGGCGTACATCGCTTACACCTCCGGCTCGACGGGGCGGCCCAAGGGCGTCGCGGTGACGCACGCGGCGTTGTCGTCGTACGTGGCGGGATGGCGACAAGGGCTCGCCGACCTGGGTGGACCGGGCACGGTGTTGTCCATGTCGGGTCCTGGGTTCGACGTGTCCATCGGGGACATGACCCGTGCGTTGGCGTTCGGTCGGACGGTGGTGTTCCTGCCGCACGACGAGCACGTGACGGTGGAGGCGCTGCACGAGACCTTGGTCGATCACGAGGTCGAGGTCGCGGAGATCGTGCCGGGCATGTTGTTGCGCGATCTGGCCGCGCATTGCCGGGAGGCCGGGCCGATCAAGTCGCTGCGCCTGGTGATCTCGGGCACGGACATGTGGACGCACGACGCGTTGACGTCTGCGGTGGCCGAGGTGGCGCCGAACGCGGTGCCGGGCAACGTGTTCGGTGTGACCGAGGCGGCGATCGACTCGATCTTCCACCCGGTCGGTGACGATCATCCGGCCGCGGTCGTGCCGATCGGTACTCCACTGGCTGGCGCTCGTGCCGTCGTCGTCGATTCCGCGATGCGGCCGGCGCCGGTGGGTGTTCCCGGTGAGCTGCTGGTCGGTGGTTCGGGTGTGGCCCAGGGCTATGTGGGCCGGCCGGACCTGACCGCGGAACGGTTCGTGCCCGACGTGTTCGGCTCGGCCGGTGGTCGGTTGTATCGCACCGGTGACCGGGCGCGGTGGCGTGCGGACGGCACGATCGAGTTCCTCGGGCGGGTCGACGAGCAGGTCAAGATCCGCGGCTACCGGGTGGAGCCCGGTGAGGTGGAGGTCGTCATCGGCGATCACCCCGATGTGCGTGATGTTGTTGTGGTGGCTCGGGATGGTGGTCCGCACGGCGGCAAGCGGCTCGTCGCGTACGTCGTTGCGGAAGGTGAGTTCAGCGGTTCGGTGCTGCGGGCGTGGTTGCGCGAGCGGGTGCCGGATTACCTGGTGCCGTCGGTGTTCGTGGGTCTTGATCGGTTGCCTCTCACGCCGAACGGCAAGGTCGACCGCCGCGGGCTGCCCGATCCGGAGCCGGAGACGACCGGCGAGACCTGTGTCGCGCCCCGGACCGCCGTTGAGGAAACGCTGGCGGCGGTGTGGAGTGGCGTGCTGGGTGTCGAGCGCGTCGGTGTGCACGACAACTTCTTCGAGCTGGGCGGGGACTCGATTCTCAGCCTGCAGATCGTGGCCCGCGTTCGTGCCGCGGATCTGGGCGTCGACGTGGCGGACGTGTTCGCCCATCAGACCATCGCCGAGCTGGCTCTCGCCGTGCGCGACACCCCTGTGGTCTCGTTGGCCGAGCAGGGTGTGGTCACCGGTCCGGTGCCGTTGACACCGATCCAGCACTGGTTCGTGGCCCAGGACGTTCCCGACCGCGATCACTGGAACTGGTCGGGGGTGTTCGAGCTCGCCTCCGGTACCGACCCGATCCGGCTGGGTCAGGCGCTCGACGTCCTCGTCGCGCACCACGACGCGCTGCGGATCCGGTTCGGTCCGGACGGCCAGCACAACGCGCCGATCGAGGCCGGCCGGGTGCTGCGGGTGGTCGACGGCGACGACGACGTGGTCGCGGAGATGACGGCGGCGCAGAAGTCGTTGCGGCTGGCCGATGGTCCGCTGGTGGCGGCGGTCTTCTTCGATCGTGGTGCCGAGCCCGCGAGGCTTGGTCTGACCGTGCATCACCTGGTGATGGACGGGGTGTCGTGGAACGTCCTGCTGGAGGACCTCGACACCGCGTACCGCTCCGCGGCGTTGGCGCCCAAGACGACCTCGTTCCAGCAGTGGGCAGAGCACCTGCTGGAGCTGGAGGCCGGTGGCGAACGGGACCACTGGGTCGCGGCGACGTCGGACGTGGTCGCGCTGCCGGTCGACGGCGACGGGCCCAACACCGAGGCGTCCGGCGCCGTGGTGCGCACCTGGCTGGACGCCGACACCACCGCCGCGTTGTTCGGCGAGGCGCACAAGGCATATCGGACGCAGGCCAACGACCTGTTGCTCGCGGCCCTGGCGAACGTCCTGGGCGAGTGGGCAGGGACTGACCACGTCACGGTCGACCTGGAGAGCCACGGCCGCGAAGGCCTGGATCTGTCGCGCACGGTCGGGTGGTTCACGTCGATCTTCCCGGTGCGGTTGAGCCGGTACGCCGATGTCGGTGCGACGGTGAAGGCGGTCAAGGAGGAGCTGCGGTCGGTGCCGCGCCGCGGTGTCGGCTATGGAGTGTTGCGGTGGTCGCGGGGTCAGTTGGCTGATGCGCCGGAACGCCCGGTGCTGTTCAACTACCTCGGTGCGTTCGAGGCCGTCGACTCGGTCGGCCTGATCCGCCGGGAGCTTCCGGCCGAACTGGCCGGTCCGATGCAGGGGCCCGGCGGGACCAGGGCATATCCGCTGCAGCTGGAGGTCGTCCGGGCAGACGACGGCCGTCTGCGGATCGAATGGCTGCACAGCACGAACCTGCACGAGGCCGGCACCGTGGAGCGGGTCGCGGAACGGTATGTCGGCGCGTTGCGCGAATTGGTGGCGCATTGCCAGTCCGGGGTGTCCGGTTCCACGCCGTCCGACTTCCCGTTGGCGTCGCTGACGCAGGGCGAGGTCGACGGGCTTGCGGTGCGCTATCCGCTGGCCGACGTGTACCGGTTGTCGCCGGTGCAGTCGGGCATGCTGTTCGGTGTCGTGGGTTCTCCCGTCGACGGCCTCTACTGGGGCCAGAGCATTTACGACCTGGCCGGCCCGATCGACGCCGACCGGCTGGCCGGTGCCTGGCGGTCGGTGGTCGCCCGGCATGCCGCGTTGCGCAGCGGGTTCGTGTGGGAGGGCGTCGGTGAGCCGGTTCAGGTCGTGCTGGCTGATGTCGACGTGCCGCTGACGATCCACGACTGGTCCGATGTGGACGGTGACGCGCAGCAGGTTCGGCTGCGGGAGTTGCTGGCTGACGATCGTGCGCTGGGCTTCGATCTGGCGGCGCCGCCGTTGATGCGGCTGTACCTGGTGGACCGGGGCGAAGGCCGGCTGTGGCTGGTGTGGGGCCTGTACCAGGGTTTGTGCGACGGGTGGAGTCTGCCCGTGGTGATGGACGAGGTGTTCGCCGCGTACGACGGCGAATCCCTTGCTCCGGCGCGGTCGTACCGCGAGTTCATCGCCTGGTTGGACGGGCGTGATCCGGACGAGTCCGAGGAGTTCTGGCGCAGGAACCTGGACGGGTTCGAAGCGCCGACGCCGTTGCCGGTGGATCGGTTGGCGACGAGCCACTACACGCAGGACCGGCGGCGCACGCGCCTGGACGAGAGCGTGACGACCAGGCTCGTCGAGCTGGCTCGGCGCGAACGGGTCACGTTGTCGACGGTCGTGCAGGCCGCGTGGGCCAAGGTGCTCGCGGAGACCTCGGGTGAGGACGACGTGGTGTTCGGGCTGACCGTGTCGGGTCGTCCGGCCGATCTGGCCGGGGTGGAGTCGATGGTCGGGTTGTTCATCAACACGCTGCCGGTGCGGGCTGTCGTGCCCGCGGACGTGCCGTTCACGTCGTGGCTGCGCGAGTTGCAGGACAACCAGGTTGCCGTGCAACGGTTCGAGTACACGCCACTGGTGGACGTGCAGCGCTGGTCCGCTGTTCCGGGCGGGCGCGCGCTGTTCGACTCCATCGTGGTGTTCGGCAACTACCCGCACCAGGACCTGCCGGAAGACCCGGCCGCGACCCCCGAGGGATACGCGGGCGTCGACTCGGTGGAGCAGGGCAACTACCCGCTCACGTTCGCGGTCGACCTGGAACGCACGCTGCGCATCGAGGCGGAGTTCTCGACGGCCGCGTTCGACGCGGTCACGGTCGAACGGATCCTCGACCAGCTGGTCGTCGTGCTGACCGCGGTGGCGCTGCGGCCGGAGCTTGCGGTCGTGGACGTGCCGTTGCAGCGCCCGGAACAGGCCGCGGAACTCGTGGCGTGGGGCGAGACTCCCGTTCCGGCCGTTGAGGCGTCCGTGCCTGAGCTGATCCACGGCTGGGCCGCGACCGATGCCGTTGCCGTGGTGTGCGGTGATGAGCGCTTGACGTTCGCTGAGCTGGACGCCCGCGCCGATGCGTTGGCTGCTCGCCTTCAGCAGGCCGGTGTGACGGTGGAATCACCGGTTGCCGTGCTGATGCCACGTGGGATTGAGCTGGCGGTGGCGTTCCAAAGTGTGCTGCGCTCCGGTGGCGTGTACGTGCCGATCAACCCGGGGCTTCCTGCCGAACGCCTGGGGTACCTGCTGGCTGATGCCGGTGTGGTCGCCGTGGTGACGACTTCGGCGCCGGCTGAGGAGCTGGCCGGGTTCGCCGGGGAATTGCTGGTGGTGGACGACGCGGCTGCGGTCCTCGGTGGCATGTCCGCAGGCCCCGGCGTGCCGCTCGTGCCGGTCGAGCCCGCCGCCTTGGCGTACATCGCCTACACCTCCGGATCGACGGGTCGCCCGAAGGGCGTGGCGGTGACCCACGCCGCGCTGTCGTCGTATGTGGCCGGGTGGCGCGATGGTCTGGCCGCGCTGGGTGGTCCGGGCACGGTGTTGTCCATGTCGGGTCCTGGGTTCGACGTGTCCATCGGGGACATGACGCGTGCTCTGGCGTTCGGGCAGACGGTGGTCTTCCTGCCGCATGACGAGCACGTCTCGGTGGAGTCGCTGCACGCCACGTTGTTGGGGCACCAGATCGAGATCGCGGAGATCGTGCCGGGCATGCTCCTGCGTGATCTGGCGGCACACTGCCGGACCGCCGGCCCGGTGGAGAGTCTGCGTCTGGTGATCTCGGGTACGGACATGTGGACGCACGACGCGTTGACGTCTGCGGTGGCTGAGGTGGCGCCGAACGCGGTGCCGGGCAACGTGTTCGGTGTGACCGAGGCGGCGATCGACTCGATCTTCCACGCGGTCACGGGTGATCACCCGCAGGCCGTGGTGCCCATTGGTACTCCGCTTGCCGGTGCCCGTGCTGTCGTCGTCGATTCCGCGATGCGACCGGTGCCGGTCGGTGTTCCCGGCGAGCTGCTGGTCGGTGGCGCCGGTGTGGCGCGCGGCTACCTCGGACGTCCTGACCTCACCGCGGCACGGTTCATCCCAGATGTGTTCGGTGCCGGCGGTCGGTTGTATCGCACCGGTGACCGGGCGCGGTGGCGTGCGGACGGGACCATCGAGTTCCTGGGCCGGGTCGACGAGCAGGTGAAGATCCGTGGTTATCGGGTCGAGCCTGGTGAGGTCGAGGTCGTCATCGGTGACCACCCCGGCGTGCGTGATGTTGTTGTGGTGGCTCGGGATGGTGGCCCGCACGGTGGCAAGCGCCTGGTGGCCTACGTGGTCGCGGAAGGTGAGTTCAGCGGTTCGGTGTTGCGTTCGTGGTCGCGCGAGCGGGTGCCGGATTACCTTGTGCCGTCGGTGTTCGTGGCCTTGGAGAGGTTGCCGCTGACGCCGAACGGAAAGGTCGACCGGCGAGGTCTGCCCGACCCGGAGCCCGAGACGGTCGGTGAGGCTTATGTCGCGCCCCGGACCGCGGCCGAGGAGATTCTCGCGGCGGTGTGGAGTGGCGTGCTGGGTGTCGAACGCGTTGGCGTGCACGACAACTTCTTCGAACTCGGTGGCGACTCGATCCTGAGCCTGCAGATCGTCGCGCGCGTCCGCGCGGCCGGTCTGGGCGTCGACGTGGCGGACGTGTTCGCTCACCAGACGGTTGCCGCGCTGGCGGGCGTCGTGCGGGACACGCCTGCGGTGACCTTGGCTGAACAGGGTGTGGTGACCGGACCGGTTCCGCTGACGCCGATTCAGCGCTGGTTCCTGGCGCAGGACATCCCGGACCGGGACCACTGGAACTGGTCGGGCATGTTCGAACTGGCCGCCGGCACCGATCCTGTTCGCCTGGGCCGGGCGCTCGATGTCGTTGTGGCTCATCACGATGCGCTGCGTATCAGGTTCACGCCGGACAGCCAGTTCAACGCGCCGGTTGACGGTGGCGGGTTCCTGCGCGTTGCCGCGGGGGACGTGGTCGAGGAGATGTCCGCGGCGCAGAAGTCGTTGCGTCTGGCTGACGGTCCGCTTCTCGCCGCTGTGTTCTTCGATCGCGGTGATGAGCCGGCGTGGCTTGGTTTGACCGTGCATCACCTGGTGATGGACGGGGTGTCGTGGAACGTGTTGCTGGAGGACCTCGACACCGCCTACGCGGGCGGGGAACTCGGGCCGAAGACGACGTCGTTCCAGCAATGGGCCGAGGTGTTGCAGGACCTGGACGCACGGGCGGAGCGCGAGACCTGGCTGGCCCAGACCGCGGACGTGGTGGAACTGCCGCAGGACCGCGAGGGGCCCAACACCGAGGACTCGGCCGGTGTCGTGCGGTCGTGGCTGGACGCCGACACCACCGCCGCGCTGATGGGCGACGCCCACCGCGCCTACCGCACCCAGGGCAACGACCTGCTGCTGGCCGCTCTCGCCCAGGCGTTGGGGGAGTGGGCCGGTACCGGACACGTGACGGTGGACCTGGAGAGCCACGGCCGTGAGGCGGTGGCCGACGGGGTGGACCTGTCGCGCACGGTCGGGTACTTCACGTCGATCTTCCCGGTACGCCTCACGCACGCCGGCGACCCGGCAGCGGCGATCAAGGCCGTCAAGGAGGAGCTGCGGGCCGTTCCACGCCGCGGTGTCGGCTACGGCGCGTTGCGCTGGTTGCAGGGTGATCTGGCCGATGCGCCGGACCGTCCCGTGCTGTTCAACTACCTCGGTGCCTTCGACGCCGTCGACTCGGTCGGGCTGATCCGCCGGGAGCTGCCCGCCGAGCTGGCCGGCCCGAGTGAGGGACCCGGCGGGACGCGGTCGCACGTCCTGCAGATCGAGGCCCAGCAGGACGCCGATGGACGCCTGCGGATCGAGTGGCTGTTCAGCCACCACCGGCACGCCACCGCGACCGTCGAACGTGTCGCCATGCGCTATGTCGAGGCGTTGCGTCAGCTGGTGGCGCATTGCCGGTCCGGGGCGTCCGGGTTCACGCCGTCGGACTTCCCGCTGGCGTCGCTGGCCCAGCCGGAGGTCGACCGGCTCGCCGAGCGCTATCCGCTGGTGGACGTGCACCGGTTGGCGCCGGTGCAGTCGGGCATGTTGTTCGGTGTCGCTGGTTCTCCTGTCGACGGGCTCTACTGGGGCCAGGGGGTCTACGACCTGACCGGTCCGCTGGACGCTCGGCGGCTGGCTGACGCCTGGCGAACGGTGATCGCCCGGCATGCGGCGTTGCGCAGCGGGTTCGTGTGGGAGGGCGTCAGCGAACCGGTGCAGGTCGTGCTCGCGGACGTTGACGTTCCGCTCGAGCAACGGGACTGGTCTCACCTCGACGACGGTGCCCAGCAGGAACGGCTGCGACTGCTCCTGGACGAGGACCGCGCGCTGGGCTTCGATCTCGCCGTGCCGCCGTTGACGCGGCTGTACCTGGTGGATCGCGGCGAAGGCCGGTTGTGGCTGGTGTGGGGCCTGTACCAGGGTTTGTGCGACGGGTGGAGTCTGCCGGTCGTGATGGACGAGGTGTCCGCCACCTACCAGGGCCGGTCGCTGGAGCCTGTGCGGTCCTACCGGGACTTCATCGCCTGGCTCGGCCGGCGTGACTCGGCTGAGTCCGAAGGGTTCTGGCGCGCCTACCTGGGCGGTTTCGAGGCTCCCACGGCACTTCCGGTCGATCGGCTGGCGAACAGCCACTACGACCAGGACCGGCGCCGGATGCGCCTGGACGAGACCGTCACGGGCAAGCTGGCCGAGCTGGCCCGCCGCGAGCGCGTGACGTTGTCGACGGTCGTGCAGGCGGCGTGGGCACTGCTGCTGTCGACGTACTCGGGTGACGACGACGTGATGTTCGGACTGACTGTGTCGGGTCGTCCGGCGGAGCTGGCCGGCGTCGAGTCGATGGTCGGGTTGTTCATCAACACCTTGCCGGTGCGGACCGTGGTGCCGACGGACATGCCGTTCGCCGCCTGGTTGCACTCGTTGCAGGACAACCAGGTTGCGGTGCAACGGTTCGAGTACACGCCGTTGGTGGATGTGCAGCGCTGGTCGGCCGTGCCGCACGGTCGCGCGTTGTTCGACTCCATCGTGGTGTTCGGCAACTACCCGCAGGAAGAGCTGCCGGAAGACCTGGGCGGCTTGCAGGCCGCCGACTCGGTGGAACAGGGCAACTACCCGCTCACCTTCGCTGTCGACCTGGAACGCACGCTGCGCGTCGAGGCCGAGTTCTCGACGGCCGCGTTCGACGCGGTCACGGTGGAGCGGATCCTCGACCAGCTGACGGTGGTGCTCACCGCGGTGGCGGAGCGGCCAGAGCTGGCGGTCGCGGACGTGCCGGTGCAGCGTCCCGAGCAGGCGGCGGAACTGGTGGCGTGGGGTGCCACGCCGGCGCCGCCCGTCGAGCTTCCGGTGCCGGACCTGATCGCCGGATGGGTCTCGTCCGACGTCGCCGTGGTGTGCGGGGATGAGCAGCTGACGTTCGCCGAGTTGGGTGCTCGGGCCGATGCTCTGGCCGGGCGACTGCGCCGGGCCGGTGTGACGGTGGGGTCGCCGGTCGCTGTGCTGCTGCCGCGCGGGATCGAGCTGGCGGTGGCGTTCCAGGGTGTGTTGCGGGCTGGCGGCGTGTACGTGCCGGTCAACCCGGGGCTTCCTGCCGAACGGCTGGAGTTCCTGCTGGCCGATGCAGCTGTGGTCGCCGTGGTGACGACGTCGGCTCTGCCGGGGTTCACCGGTGAAGTGCTGCTGGTGAACGACGTGTCCGAGGTTTCCGGAGAGCCGTTGCCGCCGGTCGACCCCGCAGCCTTGGCTTACATCGCGTACACGTCCGGATCGACCGGCCGGCCGAAGGGCGTTGCGGTGACCCATGCCGCGTTGTCGTCGTACGTGGCCGGGTGGCGTGACGGGCTGGCCGCGTTGGGCGGTCCGGGCACGGTCCTGTCGATGTCGGGTCCCGGTTTCGACGTTTCGATCGGGGACATGACGCGTGCTCTGGCGTTCGGCCAGCGTGTGGTGTTCCTGCCGCACGACGAGCACGTGACCGTGGAGTCGTTGCACGAGACCTTGGTCGATCACGAGGTCGAGGTCGCGGAGATCGTTCCCGGCATGTTGTTGCGTGACTTGGCGGCGTACAGCCGTGTCGCGGGTCCGGTGGAGAGTCTGCGTCTGGTGATCTCGGGTACGGACATGTGGACGCATGACGCGTTGACGTCTGCGGTGGCCGAGGTGGCGCCGAACGCGGTGCCGGGCAACGTGTTCGGTGTGACCGAGGCGGCGATCGACTCGATCTTCCACCCGGTCGGTGACGATCATCCGGCCGCGGTCGTGCCGATCGGTACTCCACTGGCTGGCGCTCGTGCCGTCGTCGTCGATTCCGCGATGCGGCCGGCGCCGGTGGGTGTTCCCGGTGAGCTGCTGGTCGGTGGTTCGGGTGTGGCCCAGGGCTATGTGGGCCGGCCGGACCTGACCGCGGAACGGTTCGTGCCCGACGTGTTCGGCTCGGCCGGTGGTCGGTTGTATCGCACCGGTGACCGGGCGCGGTGGCGTGCGGACGGCACGATCGAGTTCCTGGGCCGGGTCGATGAACAGGTGAAGATCCGTGGTCATCGGGTTGAGCCTGGTGAGGTTGAGGTCGTCATCGGTGACCACCCGGATGTGCGTGATGTCGTTGTGGTGGCGCGTGATGGCGGGCCTCATGGCGGTAAGCGGCTGATTGCGTACGTTGTTGCGGAGGGCGAGTTCAGCGGTTCGGTCCTGCGGGCGTGGTTGCGCGACCGCGTGCCGGACTACCTGGTGCCGTCGGTGTTCGTCGCGCTGGACCGGCTGCCGCTGACGCCGAACGGAAAGGTCGACCGGCGCGGACTGCCCGACCCCGAACCGGAGACCGCGGAAGCCTACGAGGCACCTCGAACGTCGGCCGAGGAGACGCTGGCGGCGGTCTGGTCGCAGGTGCTGGGCGTCGAACGTGTTGGCGTGCACGACAACTTCTTCGAGCTCGGTGGCGACTCGATCCTGAGCTTGCGGATCGTGGCGCGTGTTCGCGAGGCAGGTCTGGGTGTCGAGGTGGCGGACGTGTTCGCCCACCAGACCGTCGCCGAACTCGCTCTCGCTGTGCGGGGCGCGCCTGCGGTCGCGTTGGCGGAGCAGGGTGTGGTCACCGGGCCGGTGCCGTTCACGCCGATCCAGCGGTGGTTCCTGGCGCAGGACATCCCGGACCGGGACCACTGGAACTGGTCGGGCATGTTCGAACTGGCGCCCGGCACGGACCCTGATCGGCTGAGCCGGGCACTCGATGCCCTTGTCGCTCACCACGATGCGCTGCGGATCCGGTTCACGCCGGACGGTCAGTACAACGCGCCGGTCGAGAGTGGCGGATTCCTTCGCATCGCCTCGGGCGACGTGGTCGCGGAGATGACGGCGGCGCAGAAGTCGTTGCGGCTGGCCGATGGCCCACTTCTTGCTGCCGTGTTCTTTGATCGTGGTGATGAGTCTGCGTGGCTTGGTTTGACCGTGCATCACCTGGTGATGGATGGCGTGTCGTGGAACGTGTTGCTGGAGGATCTGGCCACGGTCTACGAAGGCGGGTCGCTCGCGCCGAAGACGACGTCGTTCCAGCAGTGGGCGTTGCAGCTGCAGGACGACGATGCCAGTGGCGAACGTGAGCATTGGGTCGCGGCGACCGCCGATGTGGCTGCGCTTCCGGCCGATGGCGATGGCCAGAACTCCGCTGCGTCCGAGGCCGTCGTGCAGTCGTGGCTGGACGCCGGGACGACTGCGGCGTTGCTCGGCGAGGTGCACAAGGCATACCGCACGCAGGGCCACGATCTGCTGCTGACCGCTCTGGCCCGGACGTTGGGGGAGTGGGCCGGTAGTGATCACGTCACCATCGACTTGGAGAGCCACGGCCGTGAAGGTGCGGACCTGTCGCGCACGGTCGGGTGGTTCACGTCGATCTATCCGGTGCGGTTGAGTCACCACGACGATCCCGGTGCGGCGATCAAGGCGGTGAAGGAGGAGCTGCGGGCAGTTCCGCGCCGTGGAGTGGGCTACGGCCTGCTGCGAGACGATCTCGCCGCTGCGCAGGACAGGCCGGTGTTGTTCAACTACCTCGGGGCGTACGACGACGCCGGTGACTCGGCAGGGTTGATCCGTCGCGAGCTGGACGGTGACCTTGCCGGTCCGAGCGAAGGCGAGGGCGGGACGCGGTCGCACCTGTTGCAGCTGGAGGTGCAACAGGCTGCCGACGGTCGGCTGTCCATCGAGTGGTTCCACTCCACCAACCGCCACGACACCGTCACGGTCGAACGGGTTGCGGCTCGGTACGTCGAGGTGTTGCGCGAGTTGGTGGCGCATTGCCAGTCCGGGGCTTCCGGTTCGACGCCGTCGGACTTCCCGCTGGCGTCGTTGACGCAGGGCGAGGTCGACGGGCTTGCGGTGTGCTATCCGTTGGCGGACGTCTATCGGTTGTCGCCGGTGCAGTCGGGCATGTTGTTCGGCGTCGTGGGTTCTCCTGTCGACGGCCTCTACTGGGCGCAGAGCGTCTACGACCTGGCGGGCCCGATCGACGCGGAACGGTTCGCGGCGGCGTGGCGTGCGGTGATCGCCCGGCACGCGTCCCTGCGCAGTGGCTTCGTGTGGGAGGGCGTGTCCGAGCCGGTTCAGATCGTGCTCGGTGACGTCGACGTGCCACTTGAGCAGCGGGACTGGTCGGGTCTTGACGATGCCGCGCAACAGGTTCGGCTGCGGGAGTTGCTGGCGGAGGATCGTGCGCTCGGGTTCGACCTGGCCCGGCCGCCGTTGACGCGCCTGTACGTCATCGATCGGGGCAACGGGCGCAACTGGCTGATTTGGGGGCTGTACCAGGGTTTGTGCGACGGGTGGAGTCTGCCCGTGGTGATGGACGAGGTGTCCGCAGCCTACCAAGGCAGCGCCCTCGAACCCATCCGGCCCTATCGGGACTTCATCGCGTGGCTGGACGGGCGTGACCCGGCCGAGTCAGAGGAGTTCTGGCGAGGGAACCTGGACGGGTTCGAGGCACCGACGCCGTTGCCGGTGGATCGGTTGGCAGCGAGCCACTACGAGCAGGACCGTCGGCGCACTCACCTCGACGACGACGTGACGGCCAAGCTGGTGGAGTTGGCTCGGCGTGAGCGCGTGACGTTGTCGACGGTCGTGCAGGCCGCGTGGGCCAAGGTGCTCGCGGAGACCTCGGGTGAGGACGACGTGGTGTTCGGCCTGACCGTCTCGGGTCGTCCGGCTGAGTTGGCCGGCGTGGAGTCGATGGTCGGGTTGTTCATCAACACGCTGCCGGTGCGGACCGTGGTGCCCGCGGACGTGCCGTTCACGTCGTGGCTGCACTCGTTGCGGGACAACCAGGTCGCGGTGCAACGGTTCGAGTGGACGCCGCTGGTCGACGTGCAGCGGTGGTCGGCCGTGCCGCATGGCCGTGCGTTGTTCGACAGCATCGTGGTGTTCGGCAACTATCCGCAGGAGGAACTGCCGGAAGACCTGGGTGAGGACTGGTTGCAGGCCACCGAGTCGGTGGAGCAGGGCAACTACCCGCTGACCTTCGCGGTCGACCTGGAGGCCACGCTCAAGATCGAGGCCGAGTTCTCGACGGCGGCGTTCGACGCGGTCACGGTCGAACGGATCCTCGACCAGTTGGTGGTCGTGCTGACCGCGGTGGCCGAGCGGCCGGACCTCGCGGTCCAGGACCTTCCGCTGCACCGCCCGGCCCAGGCCGCCGAGATCGTGGCGTGGGGCAGCACTGTCCTGCCGGCGGTGGAGCGGCCGGTGCCTGATCTGATCGCCGGGTGGTCCTCGTCCGAGGTTGCGGTGATCTGCGGCGACGAGCGGCTCACGTTCGCGGAGTTGGGTGTCCGCGCCGACTCCCTGGCTGCTCGGCTTCAGCAGGCCGGTGTGACGGTGGGATCGCCGGTCGCGGTGCTGGTGCCGCGCGGGATCGAGCTGGCTGTCGCTTTCCAGGGTGTGTTGCGCGCTGGTGGCGTGTACGTGCCGATCAACCCCGGTCTGCCCGCCGAACGTCTCGCGTTCCTGCTGGCTGACGTCGGTGCGACAGTTGCCGTCACGACGGCGGCGCTGGTTGCCGAGTTGGCTGGGTTTGTCGAGGTCCTGGTGCTGGACGACACGGTTCTCGACGCCGTGCCGGTGCGCATCGACCCCAGTGCGTTGGCGTACGTCGCCTACACGTCGGGCTCGACCGGGCGGCCGAAGGGTGTGGCCGTGACCCATGGCGCGCTCTCGTCATACGTGGCGGGATGGCGCGACGGGCTCGCTGAACTGGGCGGGCCTGGTCCGGTGTTGTCGATGTCGGGTCCTGGGTTCGACGTGTCGATTGGGGACATGACGCGTGCTCTGGCGTTTGGCCAACGCGTGGTGTTCCTGCCGCACGACGAGCACGTGTCGGTGGAGTCGTTGCACCACACGCTGCGCACGCATGACGTGGCGATCGCGGAGATCGTGCCGGGCATGCTTCTGCGTGACCTGGCGGCGCACTGCCGCTCTGCCGGGCCGGTGGAGAGTCTGCGTCTGGTGATCTCGGGTACGGACATGTGGACGCATGATGCGTTGACGTCTGCGGTGGCTGAGGTGGCGCCGAACGCGGTGCCGGGCAACGTGTTCGGTGTGACCGAGGCGGCGATCGACTCGATCTTCCACCCGGTGGGCGAGGATCATCCTGCCGCCGTGGTGCCGATCGGTACCCCGCTCGTGGGTGCGCAGGCGTTCGTGGTGGACGGGTCGTTGCGGCCGGTGCCGGTGGGTGTGCCGGGTGAGTTGCTGGTCGGTGGTTCCGGTGTGGCCCAAGGTTATGTGGGACGTCCGGACCTCACCGCTGAACGGTTCGTGCCCGACGTCTTCGGCTCCGCCGGTGGTCGGTTGTATCGCACCGGTGACCGGGCGCGGTGGCGTGCGGACGGGACCATCGAGTTCCTGGGTCGTGTCGACGAGCAGGTCAAGATCCGTGGTTATCGGGTGGAGCCCGGTGAGGTCGAGGTCGTCATCGGTGACCACCCCGGCGTGCGTGATGTCGTTGTGGTGGCTCGGGATGGCGGGCCGCACGGCGGCAAGCGGCTCGTCGCGTACGTCGTTGCGGAAGGCGAGTTCAGCTCGACGGTCCTGCGGGCGTGGTTGCGCGAGCGGGTGCCGGATTACCTGGTGCCGTCCGTGTTCGTGGCGCTGGAACGGCTGCCGCTGACGCCGAACGGGAAGGTCGACCGGCGATGTCTGCCCGACCCGGAGCCCGAAACGGTCGGTGAGGCTCATGTCGCGCCCCGGACTGCCGCCGAGGAGATTCTCGCGGCGGTGTGGGGTGGTGTGCTGGGTGTCGAACGCGTTGGGGTGCACGACAACTTCTTCGAACTCGGTGGCGACTCGATCCTGAGCTTGCAGATCGTGGCTCGGGCTCGCGCCGCCGGACTCGGCGTCGACGTGGCCGACGTGTTCGCCCATCAGTCGGTGGCAGAGTTGGCGTCGGTGGTGCGGGACGCTCCGGCGGCGACGCTGGCCGAGCAGAGTGTCGTCACCGGGCCGGTTCCGCTGACGCCGATTCAGCGGTGGTTCCTGGCGCAGGACATCCCGGACCGGGACCACTGGAACTGGTCGGGCGTGTTCGAGCTGGCGCCGGGTGCGGATCCGGGCCGAATGAGCCGGGCACTGGATGTCGTTGTGGCGCATCACGACGCGCTGCGGATCCGGTTCACACCGGACAGTCAGTACAACGCGCCGGTTGACGGTGGTGGGTTCTTGCGCGTTGCCACGGGGGACGTGGTTGCGGAGATGACCGCGGCGCAGAGGTCGTTGTGTTTGGCTGATGGTCCGCTCCTTGCTGCCGTGTTCTTCGATCGCGGTGATGAGCCGGCGTGGCTTGGTTTGACCGTGCATCACCTGGTGATGGACGGGGTGTCGTGGAACGTGTTGCTGGAGGACCTCGACACCGCCTACAACGGCGGAAAGCTCGCGCCTAAGACGACGTCGTTCCAGCAGTGGGCGTTGCAGCTGCAGGACGACGACGCCAGCGCTGAACGTGAGCATTGGGTTGCGGCAACCGCGGATGTGGTCACGCTTCCGGCCGACGGCAACGGCCCGAACACGGATGCGTCCGAGGCGATCGTGCAGTCGTGGCTGGATGCGGACACGACCGCGACGCTGCTCGGCGACGCGCACAGGGCGTACCGCACGCAAGGCAACGACCTGCTGCTGGCGGCGTTGGCGCGGGCGCTGGGGGAGTGGGCCGGTAGTGACCACGTCACCATCGACATGGAGAGCCACGGCCGTGAGGGCGCGGACCTGTCGCGCACCGTCGGGTGGTTCACGTCGATCTTCCCGGTCCGGCTGAGCAACGAACGTGATCCGGCGGCGGCGATCAAGTCGGTGAAGGAACAGCTGCGGGAGGTGCCGCGCCGTGGCGTGGGCTACGGCCTGCTGCGGGACGATCTCCCCGGCGCGCCGGATCGGCCGGTGTTGTTCAACTACCTCGGGGCGTACGACGGCGCCGGCGACTCGGCCGGGCTGATCCGCCGTGAGCTGGACGGCGACCTGGCGGGGCCGACTGAGGGCGAAGGCGGAACCCGCTCACACCTGGTGCAGCTTGAGGTGCAACAGACCGCTGACGGCCGGTTGTCGATCGAGTGGTTCCACTCCACCAACAACCACGACACCGCCACGGTCGAACGGGTTGCGGCTCGGTATGTCGAGGCGTTGCGCGAACTCGTCGAGCATTGCCGGTCGACCGCTGGTGGGTTCACGCCGTCGGACTTCCCGTTGGCCTCCCTCACCCAGGACGAGGTCGACGGGCTGGCGGGGCGCTGTCCGTCGCTTGTGGACGTTTACCGGCTGGCGCCGGTGCAGTCGGGCATGTTGTTCGGTGTCGTCGGTGCCCCGCAGGAAGGGGACGGGCTCTACTGGGGTCAGGGCGTCTACGACCTGGCCGGTCCGATCGACGCCGACCGGCTGGCCGGTGCCTGGCGTCAGGTGATCGCCCGGCACGCCGCGCTCCGGAGCGGGTTCGTGTGGGAGGGCGTCAGCGAGCCCGTGCAGATCGTGCTGGCCGACGTCGATGTGCCGCTTGAGCAGCAGGACTGGTCGAGTCTTGACGAGGCGGCACAACAGGTTCGGTTGCAGGACCTGCTGGCGGAGGACCGTGCGCTCGGGTTCGACCTGGCCCGGCCGCCGTTGACGCGCCTGTACCTCGTCGATCGCGGCAACGGGCAGAACTGGCTGGTGTGGGGCCTGTACCAGGGGCTGTGCGACGGGTGGAGCCTGCCGGTCGTGATGGACGAGGTGTCCGTCGCCTACCAACGGCAGTCGCTGCCGCCGGCGCGGCCGTACCGCGACTACATCGCCTGGCTCGACCAGCGCGATCTCGCTGCCACCGAAGGGTTCTGGCGCACCTACCTGGACGGCTTCGAGGCACCCACGGCACTGCCGGTGGACCGCCTGGCCGCGAGCCACTACTCCCAGGAACGGCGGCGCACGAACCTCGACGAGGACGTCACGAGCAGGCTCGTGGAGCTGGCCCGGCGTGAGCGGGTCACGTTGTCGACGGTCGTGCAGGCGGCGTGGGCCAAGGTCCTCTCCGCGAGTTCGGGCGAGGACGACGTGGTGTTCGGCCTGACGGTGTCGGGTCGTCCGGCCGAACTGACCGGGGTCGAGTCGATGGTCGGGTTGTTCATCAACACGCTGCCGGTCCGAGCCGCGGTGCCGGTGGGCGTGCCGTTCGCCGCGTGGTTGCACGAGCTGCGGGACAACCAGGTCCAGCTGCAACGGTTCGAGTTCACCCCGCTGGTCGACGTGCAGCGGTGGTCCGCCGTGCCGCACGGCCGCGGGTTGTTCGACAGCATCGTCGTGTTCGGCAACTACCCGCAGGAGGAGGCACCCGCCGACACCGGCGAGGACTGGGCCGACGCCGTCGAGTCGGTGGAGCAGGGCAACTACCCGCTCACCTTCGCGGTCGACCTGGAGGACACGCTCAAGATCGAGGCCGAGTTCTCCACGGCGGCGTTCGACACCGCCACCGTCGAACGCGTTCTCGACCAGCTGGTCGTCGTGCTCACCGCTGTCGCGCACGAGCCGGAACTCGCTGTCGCCGACCTGCCGTTGCAGCGTCCGGAACAGGCCGCCGAGCTGGTGGCGCAGGGCGAGACCCCGGCGCCGGTGGTCGAACCGCCGGTGCCCGAGCTGATCCACGGCTGGGCGCACACCGCGGCAGTGGCCGCGAAGTGCGGCGATCAGCGTGTGACGTTCGCCGAACTGGAGGCTCGTTCCTCCGGCTTGGCGGCACGCCTCCACCTGGCCGGTGTGACGGTGGAGTCACCGGTGGCGGTGCTGGTGCCGCGCGGGATCGAACTGGCGGTGGCCTTCCAGGGTGTGCTGCGCTCCGGTGGCGTGTACGTGCCGATCAACCCGGGACTTCCTGCCGAACGCCTGGCGTTCCTGCTGGCCGATGCCGGTGCGGTCGCCGCGGTCACGACCGAGGCACTCGCGGGCGAGCTGGCCGCGTTCAGCGGCGACGTGCTCGTGCTGGACGACACGGTTCGTGACCCGTCGCCCATGCGGATCGACCCGAACGCGTTGGCGTACATCGCCTACACGTCGGGTTCGACCGGGCGGCCGAAGGGTGTGGCCGTGACCCATGGCGCGCTGTCGTCGTACGTGGCGGGATGGCGCGACGGGCTCGCCGAGCTGGGCGGGCCTGGGCCGGTGTTGTCGATGTCCGGCCCAGGTTTCGACGTGTCCATCGGGGACATGACTCGGGCGTTGGCGTTCGGGCAGAGCGTTGTGTTCCTGCCGCACGACGAACACGTGTCCGTGGAGTCGTTGCACCGCACGCTTTCTGATGACGGCGTGGCGATCGCCGAGATCGTGCCGGGCATGCTCCTGCGCGATCTGGCAGCGCATTGCCGAACTGCCGGGTCGATCAAGTCGCTGCGGCTGGTGATCTCGGGCACGGACATGTGGACGCACGATGCTTTGAAGACCGCGGTGGCCGAGGTAGCGCCGAACGCGGTGCCGGGCAACGTGTTCGGTGTGACCGAGGCGGCGATCGACTCGATCTTCCACCCGGTCGCGGACGATCACCCGCAGGCCGTGGTACCCATCGGCACGCCGCTCGCCGGCGCCCGCGCCGTCATCGTCGACGACGCGATGCGGCCGGCGCCCGTCGGTGTCCCTGGCGAGCTGCTCGTCGGTGGTCCGGGTGTGGCACGTGGTTACGTGAACCGGCCCGACCTGACTGCGGAACGGTTCGTGCCGGACGTCTTCGGTGCGGCCGGTGGCCGGTTGTACCGCACGGGCGACCGGGCGCGGTGGCGTGCGGACGGGACCATCGAGTTCCTCGGCAGGGTCGACGAGCAGGTCAAGATCCGTGGATACCGGGTCGAACCCGGCGAGGTCGAGATCGTCATCGGCGACCACCCCGGCGTGCGTGATGTCGTTGTGGTCGCTCGGGATGGCGGCCCGCACGGCGGCAAGCGCCTCATCGCCTACGTTGTCGCGGAAGGCGAGTTCAGCACGAAGGTCCTGCGGACCTGGTTGCGCGAACGAGTGCCGGACTACCTCGTGCCGTCGGTGTTCGTGGCCTTGGAGAAGCTGCCGCTCACGCCGAACGGCAAGGTCGACCGCAAGGGCCTGCCCGACCCGGAGCCCGAGACGACGGCCGAGGTTTTCGAAGCACCTCGGACGTCCATTGAGGACACGCTGGCGGCCGTGTGGTCGCAGGTGCTGGGTCTCGAACGCGTCGGCGTGCACGACAACTTCTTCGAGCTGGGCGGCGACTCGATCCTGAGCCTGCAGATCGTCGCTCGCGTCCGCGCCGCGGGATGGGGCGTGGACGTGGCGGACGTGTTCGCCCACCAGACCATCGCCGAACTCGCACCCGTCGTGCGCGACACCCCCAAGGCCGTGCTGGCCGAACAGGGTGTCGTCACCGGTCCCGTCCCGCTCACGCCGATCCAGCACTGGTTCGTGGAGCAGGACATCCCCGACCGCGACCACTGGAACTGGTCGGGCGTGTTCGAGCTGGCGTCCGGCATCGACCCGGACCGGCTCGCGCGGGCACTCGACGCCGTCGTCGCCCACCACGACGCCCTGCGCATCAGGTTCCGCCAGGACGGGGACACCTGGGTGCAGGACAACGACGGTGAGCTGAAGCCGGTCCTGCGGGTCGTCACCGCCCGCGACGACGACGAGGTCATCGCGCACATGACCGAGGCTCAGACGTCGTTGCGCCTGGCGGACGGTCCGCTCGTGGCCGCGTTGTACTTCGACCGCGGCGCCGCCCCTGCCTGGCTGGGTCTCACCGCGCACCACTTCGTCATGGACGGCGTGGCGTGGAACGTGCTGCTGGAAGACCTCGACACGGCCTACCGCGGGGGACCGCTCGGGCCGAAGACGACGTCGTTCCGGCAGTGGGCCGAGGTGCTGCACAACGACAACCCAGCAGTCGAACTCGACCACTGGGCCGCGCAGACCGAACGGGTCACGGCGTTGCCCGTCGACGGCCGCGGTGCCAACACCGAGGCGTCGGCCGACACCGTGCGCACGTGGCTCGACGCGAAGTCGACCGAGGTGCTGCTGGGCGAGGCCCACAAGGCCTACCGCACCCAGATCAACGACCTGTTGCTGGCCGCCCTGCTCAAGACCTTGGGCGAGTGGGCGGGCACCGGCGACGTGACGATCGACCTCGAGAGCCACGGCCGCGAGGCCATCGCCGACGGCGTCGACCTGTCCCGCACCGTCGGGTGGTTCACGTCGATCTTCCCGGTGCGCCTGCGTCACCACCGCCTCCACGACAGCGGAGAGCTGATCAAGGCGGTCAAGGAACAGCTGCGCACCGTGCCGCGCCGCGGTGTCGGGTACGGGATTCTCCGTTATCTGGAACGCGACGACCGTTTGGTCAACGCACCCGCGCGAACTGTGTTGTTCAACTATCTAGGTGCGTTCGACGCGGCGGGTGACGAGGCGGTCGGGCTGATCCGCAAGGAACTGTCCGCTGACCTGTGCGGCCCGACGGAGAACGAACAGGGGAACCGATCGCACCTTTTGCAGGTCGAAGCCGAGCAAACCGCGGACGGCCGCCTGCTGGTCGAGTGGTACTTCAGCACCAATGTGCACGGGAAGGCGACGGTCGAACGGCTGGCGGCGCGCTACGTGACCGTGTTGCGCGAGCTGGTCGAGCACTGCCAGTCGGGTGCTGGCGGGGTCACTCCGTCCGACTTCCCGCTGGCCAACATCGATCAAGCGAGTCTTGCCGCGGTGCTCAAGCAGATGGGCGGGTGATCGGGCGGAACAAGGGGGGCAAGTAGCGCACCGGGTTTCCGCATCTGGCCCAGTGAATTGCACGAAGTTGGCACGCTCTATTTCGCCATGCCCTTTTTATTGGTGATGATCATTGCGAATGATCCTCATGCGAATGTTCTATGACAGTTTCGTTTATTCCTTGTCCCTGCGGATGACCGTTGTGTAAAAATTCTGCCAGGGAGAGGGGCGGGGATTTGTGATCGAAGACATGTATCCGTTGGCGCCTGTGCAGCAGGGCATGCTTTTCCATGTCCTGGAGGCGCAATCGGACAAGGGTGTCTACTGGGCGCAGGGCCTCTACGAATTCGACGGAGTGCTCGACCTCGACGCCATGCGACGCGCCTGGGAGCAGGTGGTCGCCCGCCACGCCGTGCTGCGCACCGGCTTCGTGTGGGAGGGCGTGCCCGAGCCGCTGCAGGTCGTCATGAGCGACGTCCAGGTGCCCTTCGAGGTGCACGACTGGACCGCCGTGACGGACCAGCAGGCCGCGCTCGGCGAGCTGCTCGCCCGCGACCGCGCCCAGGGCTTCGACCTCACCAAGCCACCGCTCATGCGCGTGCACCTCATCACCGACGGCACCGGCCACCACCGCATGGTGTGGGCCCTGTACTCGGGGCTGTGCGACGGCTGGAGCGTGCCCGTCGTGCTGGAAGAGGTCGGCGCCACCTACGACGCCCTGTGCCGCGGCACGACGGCCGACCTCGAACCCGTGCGGCCGTACCGGGACTTCATCGCCTGGCTGGGCAAGCGCGACCGCGCCGAGGCCGAGTCGTTCTGGCGCGACTACCTGGCCGGGCTCGACGCACCGACGGCGTTGCCCGTCGACCGCTCGGTCCGCGACCACTGGGCCCAGGGACGCCGCCGCGCCGAGCTGCCGGAGGATTTGACCACCGGGATCATGGACCTCGCCCGGCGCAGGCGCGTCACGCCGTCGACGGTGATCCAAGCGGCGTGGGCGCTTCTGCTGTCCGCCTACTCGGGCGACGACGAGGTCGTCTACGGCCTCACCGTGTCCGGGCGTCCTGCCGACCTGCCCGGCGTCGAGTCGATGGTGGGCGTCTTCATCAACACGCTGCCCGTGCGCGTGCGGGTGTCGTGGGACCGCACGTTCGCCGACTGGCTGGGTGAACTGCAGGAGAACCAGGTCGCGGTGCAGCGCTACGAGTTCACCGCGCTGTCGGACATCAAGCGGTGGTCGGACCTGCCGCGGGGCAGCGGCGTCTTCGACAGCATCGTGGTGTTCGGCAACTACCCGCAGGCCCTGATGACCGAGGAGGAAGAGGAAAGCGACGACGAGGACCGCTTCGGCGCGCTGGACTCCATCGAGCAGGTCAACTACCCGATCGCGTTCGCGATCGACCTGGAGGACACGCTCAAGATCGAGGCCGAGTTCTCCACCGGGGCGTTCGACGAGGCCACGGTCGACCGGCTGCTCGACCAGCTGCAGGCGGTGCTGGCCAGTGCGGTCGCCGGTCCTGACCGGCTCGTGCGCGAGGTGACGCCGACGCCGGCGACCGGGTGGGGTGCCGGTGCCGTGGTGGACGAGGCTCATGTGGGGTTGGCGGAGCGGTTCCGCCTGGCTGTGCAGAACTTCGCCGACCAGGTGGCGATCCGCGGCGGTGGTCACGAGCTGACCTATGCCGAGCTGGGCGAACGGGCGGCGCGTGTCGCGTCCGGGCTGCGTGCGGCCGGTGTCCGGGACGAGACTCGGGTCGGGTTGTGGTTCGAGCGGTCGGCCGACCTCGTGGTCGCGATCATGGCTGTGGTGCAGGCGGGTGGAACTTATGTGCCGCTTGATCCCGCGTTGCCGCACGGCCGCCTTCGCGATGTACAGGCGGCCGCCGGGGTCGAGCTGGTCGTGTCCCGTGGCGACTACGCCCTGGACGGCCCGCGGGTCGTCGAGTTCGCGGAGTTGCTGACCGCGCCCGCCGAGTGGCCTGAACTCGTTGCCATGCCCGAACGTCTGGTCTACACGATGTTCACGTCGGGCTCGACCGGTGTGCCCAAGGGCGTGGAGGTCACCGAAGAAGGTGTCGTGCGCGTCGTGCTCGACCCCGCCGTGGCCGCGCAGCCCGGTGACGTGGTCGCGCACATGGCCGCCGTGTCGTTCGACGCGTCGACGTGGGAGATCTGGACGGCGTTGCTGAGTGGCGCCACCCTTGCCGTGGCGCCCGCGAATTTGGCTGAGCGACTGGACGTTGCCAAGCTCTACGCCGAGTACGGCGTGACGTTGTCGTTCATGACCACCGGTTTGTTCCACCAGCTGGCCGACACCGATCCTGCTGTGTTCGCCGGGCATCGGCTGGTGCTGGCCGGCGGCGAGGCGATGTCGCCCCTCCAAGCCCGCAAGGTGCTCGACGCCAACCCCGCCGTGGCGATCTACAACATGTACGGCCCGACCGAGTCCACTGTGTACGCGTCGTTCCACGACATGCACACCGGGCGACTCGGTCCTTCGTCGGTTCCTATCGGCACCGCGTTGCGGGGCTTGCGTTTCTACGTGCTGGACCGCTGGCTCCAGCCGACGCCCGTCGGGGTGCCGGGGGAGCTGTACATCGGCGGTACCGGCTTGGCCCGTGGTTACGCGGGCCGGGCTGACCTGGCGGCGGAACGGTTCGTCGCCGACCCGTACGTTCCTGGTGCCCGGATGTACCGCACCGGTGACCTGGTGCGGTGGGGTGCGGACGGCGCGGTCGACTTCGTCGGCAGGACTGACGACCAGGTCAAGATTCGCGGGTTCCGGGTGGAGCCGGGCGAGGTCGAGCACGTGCTCGTCGGCCATCCGGACGTCGCCAACGCCGCCGTGATCGTGAACGACAAGCGCTTGATCGCTTACGTCGTGAGCACCGCCGACACGGCAGAGCTCCGCCGCTTCCTCGGCGAACGCCTGCCGGAGTTCCTGGTGCCGTCGGCGATCGTGCAGCTCGACGAGTTGCCGTTTAACACCAACGGAAAGCTCGACAAGCGAGCGCTGCCCGACCCCGGTGCCCCCGAGACCACGACCGCGTACGAGCCGCCTGCCACGGAGGCCGAGCACACGCTGGCCGCGGTGTGGTCGCAGGTGCTCGGCGTCGAGCGGATCGGCGTGCACGACAACTTCTTCGAACTGGGCGGCGACTCGATCGTCAGCCTTCAGATCGTCGCGCGCTCCCGCGCCGCAGGACTGCGGCTGGAGATCGCCGATCTCTTCACGCACCAGACCGTCCACGAGCTCGCCTCCCACGTCGCCCCGGCCGCGCCCAGCACGGTCGACCAGGGCACGGTCAGCGGACCGGTGGCCTTCACGCCGATCCAGCGCTGGTTCCTCCGGGAGAACCTGCCCCAACCCGACCACTTCAACTGGTCGGGCGTGTTCGAGCTGGCACCGGGAACCGACGCGAGCACGATGCGGACCGCGCTCGGCACCGTCGTCGCCCACCACGACGCCCTGAGGCTGCGGGTGCACGGCGACACCCAGGAGAACGCGCCGGCCGAGACCGCCGATCTGGTGACGGTGCTGAAGACGGACCTCGACGGCCCCGCGCTGGACGAGGCCGTCACCGCGGCCATGACCACCGCGCAGACGTCGTTGAGCCTCGCGGACGGGCCGTTGCTGCGTGCCGTGTACGTCGACCGCGGTGACCGGCCCGCGTGGTTCGGACTCACCGTGCACCACTACGTCGTGGACGCGGTCTCCTGGAACGTCCTGCTGGAGGACCTCGACACCGCGTACGCCGCCGGTGTCCTCGCGCCGAAGACCACCTCGTACCAGGAGTGGGCCGCCGCGCTGGAGGCGTTCGACCCGCGGGACGAGCTGCCCTGGTGGCGCGAGGTCGTGCGGACGGCTACGGCCGTGCCCACCGAGCTCAACGGCCCCAACACCGAGGACTCGACCGAGTCCGTGCGCGTCGCCCTCGACGCGGAACACACCTCGGCGCTGCTGACCCTGGCGCACCGCGCCTACCGCACCCAGGGCCACGAACTGCTCCTCGCCGCACTGCTCCAGGTGCTCGGACGGTGGACCGGCACCAGCGCCGCCGCCATCGACCTGGAGAGCCACGGCCGCGAACCGATCTCCGACGGCATCGACCTCAGCCGCACCGTCGGCTGGTTCACCGCCATCCACCCCGTCGGGCTGCACCACGCCGACCTCGGTGACATCGCCGGCGTCATCAAGGCGGTCAAGGAACAGCTGCGTGCCGTGCCACGCCGCGGTGTCGGCTACACCGTGCTGCGAGAGCGGGACGAACAGCTCCGCAACGCCCCGGAACGCCCGGTCGTCTTCAACTACCTCGGTGGTGTCGACGCCGTCGAGGACGAGGCCGTCGGCCTGTTCGCCCGGGAGCTCTCCGAGGACCTGTGCGGTCCCGCCGAGGGCGATGGCGGACTGCGCTCGCATGTGCTCGGCGTCGAGGTGGCCCAGGCCGCTGACGGGACGCTGGCCGTGGAGTGGCAGTACAGCACCAACCTCCACCAGCGTTCGACGGTCGAACGGCTCGCCGCGGCTTATGTGCAGGCGCTGGCCGAGATCGTCGACCACTGCCGGTCGGGCGCGCACGGCCTCACGCCGTCCGACGTTCCACTGGCGTCGCTCAGCCAGTCCTCATTGGACAGTCTGGTCGCGCGTACGCCCGGACTGGCCGACGCCTACCCGCTGTCGCCGTTGCAACAAGGCATGCTCTTCCACGCCGTCGAGTCGCCGGACAGCGGTGTCTACTGGACCCAGGACGTCCGCGAACTGACCGGTGAGCTCGACGTCGACGCCCTGCGTGCGGCCTGGCAGCTCGTTCTCGACCGGCATCCCGCGTTGCGCACCGGTTTTGTGTGGGACGGCGTGCGCGAGCCGCTCCAGGTCGTCGTCGGTGACGTCGCCGTGCCGTTCGAGGTGCACGACTGGACTTCCGTCGTTGATCCCGAGGTTGCCATCGACGACCTGCTGGCGTCGGACCGCGCTCGTGGTTGCGATCTCACCAGCCCGCCGTTGCTGCGCGTCCACGTCGCTCGTGGACGCGACCGCCACTGGATCCTGCTGGCGTTCCACCACCTCTACGCCGACGGCTGGAGCATCCCGCTGCTGTGGGACGAGGTCACCGCCGCCTACCGGGGTGAGTCCCTGCCGCCGGTGCGGCCCTACCGGGACTTCATCGCGTGGCTGGGCCAGCGTGATCGTGGCGAGGCCGAGTCGTTCTGGCGCGAGTACCTGGCCGGGTTCGACTCGCCGACGCCGCTGCCGGTGGACCGCGCGGTGCGCGAGCACTGGGCCCAGGGCCGGCTCGAACTGGCCCTGCCCCGCGACGTCACGGCGGCACTCGTCTCGCTGGCGCGCGACCGGCGGGTCACCCTGTCGACCGTCGTGCAGGCGGCATGGGCGGTGCTGTTGTCCGCCTACTCGGGCGAGGACGACGTCGTGTTCGGCCTGACCGTCTCCGGCCGCCCGGCCGACCTGCCCGGCGTGGAGTCGATCGTCGGCCTGTTCATCAACACCCTGCCCGTGCGGGTGCGGGTGGCCTGGGAACGGACGTTCGCCGACTGGCTCGGCGAACTGCAGGAGAACCAGGTCGCGGTGCAGCGGCACGAGCACACGCCGCTCGCCGACATCCAGCGCGTCACCACGGGCGGCCTGTTCGACAGCATGCTCGTGTTCGGCAACTACCCGCAGGGCGCGATGCCCGAGGAGGGTGAGGAAGACCCCGACGAGTTGTTCGCCTCGACCGACTCGGTCGAGCAGATGCACTACCCGATGATCCTCGCCGTCGACCTCGAGGCGACGCTGAAGGTCGAGGCCAACTTCTCGACCGGCGCCTTCGACGTGTCCACTGTGGAGCGGCTGCTCGGCCAGCTCGCCGAGGTGCTCACCGCTGTCGCTCGCCGGCCTGCCGCCGTCGTGCGCGAGGTGACGCCGGCGCCGGTGACCGGGTGGGGCATGGGTCCTGTCGTGGACGAGCCCTTCGTCGGGTTGGCGGAGCGGTTCCGCCTCGCTGTCGACGAGTTCGGCGACCAGGTGGCGATCCGTGACGGCGGCCACGAATTCACCTACTCCGAGCTGGGCGAGCGAGTGGCGAGGGTCGCGTCCGGCCTGCGTGCGGCCGGCGTCCGGGACGAGACTCGGGTCGGGTTGTGGTTCGAGCGGTCGGCCGACCTCGTGGTCGCGATCCTGGGTGTGGTGCAGGCGGGTGGAACGTATGTGCCGCTTGATCCCGCGCTCCCGCACGGCCGGCTGCGCGATGTGCAGTCGGCTGCCGGGGTCGAGCTGGTCGTGTCCCGCGGTGACTACGCCCTGGAGGCGCCGCATCTCGGCGTGATCGAACTTGCGGAGTTGCTCAACGGTTCCGTTGAGTGGCCGGAACTCGTTGCCATGCCAGGGCGTCTGGTCTACACGATGTTCACGTCCGGCTCGACCGGCGTGCCCAAGGGCGTCGAGGTCACCGAGGCAGGCGTCGTGCGGATCGTGCTCGACCCCGCGGTGGCCGCCCGGCCCGGAGATGTCGTGGCGCACATGGCGGCGGTGTCGTTCGACGCGTCGACGTGGGAGATCTGGACGGCGTTGCTCACCGGAGCCACCCTCGTGGTCGCTTCCGCGGATCTCGCTGAGCGACTGGACGTTGCCAAGCTCTTCACCGAGCAGGGCGTCACGTTGTCGTTCATGACCACCGGCCTGTTCCACCAGCTGGCGGACACCGATCCCGGTGTGTTCTCGGGGCATCGGCTGGTCCTGGCCGGTGGCGAGGGAATGTCACCCGTCCAGGCCCGCAAGGTGCTCGACGCCAACCCGGCCGTGGGCATCTACAACATGTACGGGCCGACGGAAAGCACGGTGTACGCGTCGTTCCACGACATGCACACCGGACGGCTCGGTCCGTCCACCGTGCCCATCGGCACTGCCTTGCGGGGACTGCGCTTCTACGTGCTGGACCGCTGGCTCCAGCCGACACCGGTCGGCGTGCCAGGAGAGCTGTACATCGCGGGCATCGGCTTGGCGCGTGGCTACGCGGGCCGCGCTGACCTGGCTGCGGAACGGTTTGTGCCGGACCCGTACGTGCCGGGCGCCCGGATGTACCGCACTGGCGACCTGGTGCGGTGGGGTGCGGACGGCGTGGCTGATTTCGTCGGCCGGACCGATGACCAGGTCAAGATCCGCGGGTTCCGGGTCGAGCCGGGCGAGGTCGAGCACGTGCTCGTCGGTCACCCGGACGTTGCCAACGCCGCTGTGGTCGTTCGTGAGTTGCAGCAGGGCAAGCGTCTTGTCGCCTACGTCGTCAGCACCGCCGATCCGGCGGACCTTCGCCGCTTCCTCGGCGAGCGTCTGCCGGAGTTCCTGGTGCCGTCGGCGATCATGCTGCTGGACGAGTTGCCGTTGAACACCAACGGAAAGCTCGACAAGCGCGCGCTGCCGTTGCCGGACGCGCCGGACTCCACGAGTTACGAGGCGCCCGGCACGGACGTGGAGCGCGCGCTCGCCGCAGTGTGGTCCGAGGTGCTCGGCGTCGAACGTGTCGGCGTCCACGACAACTACTTCGAACTGGGCGGCGACTCGATCGTCAGCCTCCAGATCGTGGCCAGGGCCCGGGATGCGGGCCTGGAGCTGAGCATCGCGGACCTGTTCAAGCACCAGACCGTCCAGCAGGTCGCTGCTCACACAGGTGTGGCGGCCGGCTCCACCGTCGTCGCGAAGCCGTTGGCAGACCTGGAACCGCTCCGGGCACGTATTCCGGGCGTGGTCGACGCCTATCCGTTGTCGCCCATGCAGCAGGGCATGCTCTTCCACGTCCTGGAGGCGCCCGCGGACACCGCGGTGTACTGGGCGCAGGACGTGCGTGAGTTGCGCGGGCCGCTCGACGTGGCTGCCCTGCGGGAAGCCTGGAACATCGTCGTGGGGCGCCATCCCGCGTTGCGCAGCGCGTTCGTGTGGGAGGGCGTCGACGAGCCGTTGCAGGTCGTGATCGGCGAGGTCGACGTGCCGTTCGAGGTGCTCGACTGGACGACCGTGGCCGATCCTGGCGCCGCGCTCGACGAACTGCTCGACGCCGACCAGCGGCGCGGGTTCGACGTCACCGTCGCGCCGTTGCTGCGGGTGTACGTGGCGGACCGGGGCGACCGCCAGTGGGTCGTGTTCACGTTCCACCACCTCTACCTCGACGGCTGGAGCATCCCGCTCGTCTGGGACGAGGTGATCGCGGCCTACCAGCGCAAGTCCCTGCCGCCGGTGCGCCCGTACCGCGACTACATCGCCTGGCTCCAGGACCAGCCTGCCGCTGACGACTTCTGGCGTGAGTACCTCGACGGCTTCACCTCGCCCACGGCCCTGCCGGCCGACCGCACCACCCGGTTGCACTGGGAGCAGGGCCGGCGGCACCGTGAGCTGCCCGAGGAGGTCGCCCTCGCGTTGGAGGGGCTGGCACGGCGTGAGCGCGTCACGATCAGCGCCGTCGTGCAGGCGGCGTGGGCGTTGTTGCTGGCGTCGCACAGCGGTGAGGACGACGTCGTCTTCGGGCTCACCGTGTCGGGGCGCCCGGCGGAGCTGCCCGGCGTCGAGTCGATCGTCGGCCTGTTCATCAACACGTTGCCCGTGCGGGTCAAGGTCCCCGGCGACCGCACGCCGTTCGACCGGTGGCTGCGGACCGTCCAGGACGGTCAGGTCGCCGTGCAACGGTTCGAGCACTCGCCGTTGGTCGAGATCCAGCGGGTGGCCGGTGTGCCGAGGCTGTTCGAGAGCATCGTCGCGGTCCAGAACCTGCCCGGCGGGTTCGACGACGGCGACGACGCGGACGAGTTCGACTCACCCGCGTTGCTGGAACAGGGCCGTTATCCGCTGAAGCTCGTCGTCGACGTCGACGGTCAGCTCGCCCTGCTGTGCGAGTACTCCGCCGGTGCGTTCGACGACGCCACCGTCGAGGCGTTGCTGGACCAGCTCGAACGGATTCTCACCACCGTCGCCGCCACGCCCGGCACACCCGTGCGGGACATCGCACTGCTGGACGCCGGTCAGCGTGCCGAGGTGCTCGCGTGGAGTTCGTCCGAGGCTCGCGAGATGCCGTCGGCTCACCTCGCGGCGCTGTTCGGACACCAGGTCGCGGCCCACCCGGACCAGCCGGCGCTGCGCGGCGGCACCGAACTCACCTACGCCCAGCTCGATCGCCGAGCCTCGGGGGTCGCGGAGTGGCTGCGCGGCAACGGTGTCGGGACGGGCACCCGTGTCGGGCTGCATCTGGACCGCGGCCCCGAGCTGATCATCGCCATGCTCGGGGTGATCGGCGCGGGCGGCAGCTACGTCCCGCTGGATCCCGCCCAGGGCACGGCTCGCCTCGCCCAGATGATCGACGCGGCGGAGATCGGGCTCGTCGTCACGGCGGGCGGGTGGCCCCTCGACATTCCCGGCGTGCCCGACGCGGACACGTTGTCGCCCGCTGCGGATGTCCCGTCATCCACCACCCTCGGCGCTCCCGCCGTGCGCCTCCTCGAACTGCCTGAGATCGAAGGCCGAGGTCCTCTGCCCGTAGCCGGTGGTCCGGGCAGCGAGCTGTACGTGCTGTTCACGTCGGGCTCGACGGGTGTGCCCAAGGGTGTGTCGCTGACCCACGAGGGCGTGGCCAGGGTGTGCACCGATCCCGCTGTGCGCGTCGAGCCCGGTGACGTCGTGTCGCACCTCGCGGGCATCGGCTTCGACACCGGCGCCTTCGAGATCTGGCTGGCGTTGCTCAACGGAGCCACCCTCGTGGTCGGCCCAGCGGACCTGGCCGAACGGATGGACGTCGGGAAGTTCCTGCGCGAGAACGACATCACGGCGTCGCTGCTCACCACCGGCCTGTTCCACCAGCTGGTCGAGACCTCGCCGGACGTGCTCGACGGCCTGCGGCTGCTGGTCGTGGGCGGCGACGCCCTGCAGGCCCAGCACGCCCGCACCGCCCGCGAACGCCGGCCGGACCTGCGAATCGTGAACGCCTACGGGCCCACCGAGACCACCATGACGTGCACCATTCACCCGCTCGACGCCATCGGCGCGCAGGTGCCGATCGGCAGGCCGTTCGCGGGGATGCGGGCGTACGTGCTCGACCAGTGGTTGCAGGTGCTGCCACCAGGTGTGGCGGGCGAGCTGTTCGTCGGCGGACCCGGCGTTGCCCGCGGCTATGTCGGCCGTGCGGACCTCACCGCCGAACGGTTCGTCCCCGATCCCACCGGAAACGGGGAACGCCTGTACCGCACCGGTGACCGCGCACGCTGGCGGGCCGACGGCACGCTGGAGTTCCTCGGCCGAGCCGACGACCAGGTCAAGATCCGGGGCTTCCGGGTCGAGCCCGGCGAGGTCGAGGCACTGCTGGCGAGCCACGAGAACGTGCGGGCCGCCGCCGTCGTGGCCACGGCGTCGGGAACGGGAAAGCGCCTTGTCGCTTATGTCGTCACCGATGCCGACCCCGGCGAGCTGCGCGCGTTCCTGCGCGAGCGGCTGCCGGACTACCTGGTGCCATCGGCGTTCGTCGCCCTCGACGCGCTTCCGCTGACGTCCAACGGCAAGCTCGACCGCCGCGCCCTGCCCGAACCGGCGGCACCCGAGACGGACGCGTACGTCGCCCCGCGCACCGGCGCGGAACAGGCGCTGGCCGCGATCTGGGCGAAGCTGTTGCGCGCCGATCGTGTCGGTCTGCACGACAACTTCTTCGACCTGGGCGGCGACTCGATCGCCGTCCTCCAGGTGGTGGCACGCGCTCGTGCCGCGGGCCTCGGCCTCGCGGTGGCCGACCTGTTCACCCACCAGACGATCGCAGAGCTGGCCGCCGTGACCACCGCTCCCGTGGTCGCCGAAGAGGGCCCGGTCACCGGACCGGTGCCGCTGACGCCCATCCAGCGGTGGTTCACCAACGCCACCATCGACGACCGGAACCACTGGAACTGGTCGGGGCTCTTCGAACTGGCACCGGACGTCGACGCGGAGAAGCTCGCCGCGGCGCTCGACACCCTGGTGACCCACCACGACGCCCTGCGCACCCGCCTGCGGCACGGACCCGACGGCTGGCACCAGCACGTCGTCGAGCCGGGCGAGGCGGCCGCGTTCACGGTCGTGCAAGGCGATGTCCAGGAGCACATGGACGCGCTGCAACGCTCGCTGGACCTCGCCGACGGTCCGCTCCTGGCCGCGGTCCTCTTCGAGCGCGGCGACGAACCCGCGTGGCTCGGGCTCGTCGTGCACCACCTGGTCGTCGACGGCGTGTCGTGGAACATCCTGCTGGAGGACCTCGACGCGGCCTATCGCGGCGAACCGCTGGCGCCGAAGACCACGTCCTTCCGGCAGTGGGCCGAGTCCGTCGTGGCCTTCGCGGACGGCGCCGAGGTCCGCGACGAGCTGCCGTACTGGCTCGACAGGGCCGAGACGCCCTTCACGCTGCCGGTCGACGCCACCGGTGCCAACACCGAGGACTCCGCCGCCGTCGTCGAGGTCGCCGTCGGCACCGGGGGACTGCCTGTCGCCCAGGTCGTCGAGCTGATCCTGGCCGCGCTGCACCAGACGCTGGGGGAGTGGGCGGGCACCGGCACGGTCGTCGTCGACCTCGAACACCACGGCCGGGAAAGCCTGGCGCCGGGCACCGACCTGTCCCGCACGGTCGGCTGGTTCACCTCGGTCTACCCGGTGGTGCTCCAGCACGACGACCTGAGCGACGGCGCCGGGGTCATCGCCGCGGCAAGCGAAAGCCTGAACTCCGTGCCACGCAACGGGGTCGGCTACGGCGCACTGCGTCACCTCGCAGCCGACGACCCGGAGGTGCGCCGCCTGCGCGCAGCGCCCGACCGGCAGATCAACGTCAACTTCACGGGTGAGCCAGCGCCGCGGCCGTCAGCCTTCGCCGCGTCTTCCGGCGCTCAGCAGGCCCCGATGCGGCCATCTGACCACCGAAATACGGGGCAAAGGCTGGCGGCCGCGGCACTAGACGCCGTGAGCGACGACGAGGCAGGCCTCATCGTCGACGAACTACCGGGTGATCTGTGCGGCGACAGCACAAGTGGGGGCTTGCGCCCGTACGCGCTGCACCTGGAGATCGAGCGCACCGGCGAGGGAGAGCTCCTCGTCGAGTGGCACCACAGCACGAACCTCCACCGGACCGAGACCGTGCGGCGGGTCGCCACCCGCTTCCGGCGGGCCGTGGAGTGCCTGATCGAAGACCTGAACAGGAATTGAGGGGAGCAATCCTTGTCCACGCCCAAAAGGATCTACCACCTGTCGGCTGAAGAGGCCGCTGAGGTAGAGAACCTGACACTGCGCATCGCCAAGGAGTACACGGGTCCGGAGGACGAGCAGCTGCTGCGCGACCTGCCGCTGCTCGCCGCCGAGTTACCCGTGGGCCAGCGCCGTTTCCTGCGCGACTTCGCGCTCGAGGACCAGCTGGGCTACTGCGTGATCCGCGGTCACGCCCTCGACGACGCGCGCATCGGCCCGACGCCGCAGCACTGGCGCGGCCGGCCGACGCCGACGCCCGAGTTCGCCGAAGAGATCCTGATCCTGCTGCACGGTTCGCTGCTCGGTGAGCCGTTCGGCTGGAAGACCCAGCAGGACGCCCGGCTGGTGCACGACATCTTCCCCATCAAGGGTTTCGAGACCGAGCAGATGGGGATCGGCAGCACCGACACGCTCACGCTGCACACCGAGGACGCGTTCCACCCGTGGCGCGCGGACTACCTGCTGCTGGAGTGCCTGCGCAACCCCGACAAGATCGCCACGATCGTCTCGGAGCCGGATCTGACGTCGCTCGACGCCGAGCACCTCGAGCTCCTGCACGAGCCGAACTTCCTGATCCGGCCGGACGACTCGCACCTGGCGAAGCACAACGTCACCAAGGGCGTCGACGCCGAGTTCTCCGAGATCGACGAGATGAAGGCCGACGACAACCGCGTCGCCGTGCTCTACGGGTCGCGCAAGCACCCGTACATGCGTCTCGACCCGTACTTCATGGAGACCCCTCGCGATCCCGCCGCGCGCGAGGCCATGAACGCGGTCAACGAACTCCTGGAAGCGTCCTGTTTGGACGTCGCACTGGAGCCGGGCGACATCCTCGTCATCAACAACCACCGCCTCGCGCACGGACGGCAGGCGTTCCAGGCCCGCTACGACGGCACCGACCGCTGGCTCAAGCGGGTCAGCATCACCACGGACCTGCGGAAGTCCCACGAGCGGCGCGCCTCGGCGACCGCACGTCTCATCTGACGGATACGGAACCCATGCCCAACCCGCTCCACAGCCTCCCGCCCACCGCCAAGGGCATCCTCGCCGTCCTCAGAGTCCTGCCGCGGGTCAGCCGGCCGCGCACGGCGCTCCTGGCGGGCGGGGTGGCGGTGAGCGCTGTGCTGCCCATCGGCATCGCCGTCCTCACCGGTCTGCTCATCGGCGCCATTCCCGGCGCCGCGCGCGACGGCGCGGACTCGGCCGCCGCCGGCCGGGTGGGCACGCTGCTGGTCGTCGTCGCGATCGCGATCCTGGTCGAGCGACTGACGTCCCCGCTGCTGCGGGCCGCCGTGTCGACGCTCGGCCGCGACGTCGACCGGTACCTGCAGGAGGTCGTGCTCGGCGCGCTGGCCCGGCCAAGGGGCATCGCGCACCTCGAGGCACCCGACGTGATCGACGAGGTCCGCATCGTGCGGGGTCTCGGCATGAGCGCGCACCGGCCGGGCCAGACCGTCGAGGCCCTGCCGGAAGTGCTCACGTCGTGGCTGCGCGCCATCGGCTCGGCGGCCGTGCTCACCTGGTTCCACTGGTGGCTCGGCCTGCTGTGGCTGGTGGTCTGGCCGATCATCGTCTACCGGATGCAGCGGGACTACCTGCGGGTCGGCGAGGAGGGGTTCGGGCAGAGCGCGCAGCTGCGCCAGGCCGAGTACGTCCGGGACCTGGCGCTGGATCCACCGTCTGCCAAGGAAGTCAGGCTCTGGGGGATCCTCGACTGGCTCGTCACGCGGTTCGACACGTTGTGGCAGGCCGGTGTCGGCCCGATCCGCCGGGCCCGCCGTCCCCGGCCCGGCATGGTGCTCGGCTCCGCGTCCGCGATCCTGGTGATCAACGTGCTGTCCTACGGCTTGCTGGCTTATGCCGCGGTGCAGGGCGACCTGACGCTTGCCGCTCTGGCCGTGTTCGTGGAGGCCCTGGCCAACGCGAACGAGTACGCCGTCGGCGACGAGCACCTGTACCTGTCGCACGCCGCCGTCACCGTGCCCAAGGTGCTCTCCCTGGAGAAGCGCCTCGCGGACAGCTCACCTCCGGAGTCCGGCCTTCCGGTCGGCGCGGACGTCCCCGCGCAGGAGATCCGCTACGAGGGCGTGGCGTTCCGATATCCGGGTTCGGAGCGGGAAGTCCTGACCGGACTGGATCTCGTCATCCCCGCCGGGCAGTCGCTGGCGATCGTCGGTGACAACGGCGCGGGCAAGACCTCGCTGGTGAAGTTGCTCGCCGGGTTCTACGAGCCCGTCGGCGGCAAGATCACCGTCGACGGCGCCGACCTCGCCTCGCTCGATCCCGAGGCGTGGCGCAGGCGGGTGGCCGTGCTGTTCCAGGACTTCACCCGCTACCACCTGCCGGTGCGCGACAACATCGGCCTCGGCGCTCCCGAGCACGCGGGCGACGAGGACATGCTGCGCCGCGCCGCCGAACGGGCCGGGATCGGCGACCTGATCGAGTCGTTGCCGAACGGCTGGGACACCGTCCTGTCGCAGGCCTACACCGACGGCGTCGATCTGTCGGGCGGGCAGTGGCAGCGCGTCGCACTGGCCCGCGCGATGTTCGCCGTCGAGGCGGGAGCCAAGGTCCTCGTGCTCGACGAGCCGGCGGCGGCACTGGACGTGCGCGCGGAAGCCGAGCTGTACGAACGGTTCCTGGACTTGACCAAGGGGCTCACCACGATCCTCATCTCGCACCGCTTCTCCACCGTGCGGCGCGCCGACCGGATCGTGGTCGTGTCCGACGGCCGTGTCATCGAGGCCGGTGGCCACGACGAGCTGATGGACCTCGACGGCCGCTACGCCCACCTGTTCCGCCTGCAGGCGGAGCGTTTCCAGCCCGCGGAGGGCAGCGATGCGTGACACCTGGCGGGCCTTCGTCACCACCATCAGCTTCGGGTTCCGCGCGGCGCGTTGGTACGCGGTGTTCCAGATCCTCACCGAGATCGCGCTCGCACTCACCGGCCCCCTGATCGCCTACAGCGCCGGAGTTCTCGTCGACGCCGCCCGTGTGGGCGATCTGAACCTCGCACTCACCGCGGGGCTCGGCATCGCCGCCGCCACCGGGCTCCTCGTCGTCGGCCAGTACTACAACGCCCACTGCGTGTTCGCGGTCCTCGAACGCACCCAGGCGTTGTCCGACCGGACGCTCATGCGGCTGCTCGGCGGGATCGACAGCCTCGCCCCGCACGAGCACCCCAAGTACCTCGACCAGATCCAGCTGTTGCGCGAGGAGCGCGAGAGCCTCGCCGAGATGACCAACGCCACGGCCGGACTGATCAGCGCGTTCGTCGGCTTCGGCGCCACGGCGCTGCTGCTCGCCGACGTCCACCCGGCGCTGATCTCGTTGGCACTGCTGGCGTTCATCTCGCTGTGGATCACCAGCCGGGCCAACGACCTCGCCGCCGACGCCCAGGAGGACACCGGCGAACCCGAACGGCTGCGCCGCCACCTGTTCGACATCGGCACGACCGCCGGTGCCGGCAAGGAACTGCGCGTCTTCGGCCTCACCCGCGAGCTGATCCGCCGCCACCACCAGGTGTCCGACGAGGTGCTCGACACCCGCAACCGGGCGGCCTGGCGCGGGGCCGCGCTCAAGAGCATCGACGCGGTGATCAACGCGGCAGGGTTCGTCGGAGCCATCGCGCTGGTGGTCTGGCTCGCGGTCGAGGGCCGGGCCACTCCCGGTGACGTCGTGATGGTCGTCGCGCTCACCATCGAGATGGCCGCGGTGGTCGCCTCGTCCGTGGGCTACAGCGGCGACTTCCTCTGGTGTCTCAAGCAAGCCCGGCGTTACGTGTGGCTGGAGCGCTTCGCCGCGAGCGCCGGCAAGCGCCCGGCCGAGCCCTCCGCCCCGCCGGCGTCGCTGAGCCGCGGCATCGACCTCGCCGACGTCACCTACCGCTATCCGGGCAGTGAGCGCACTGTCCTGGACGGCGTGTCGTTGCACCTGCCGGCCGGGTCCGTGGTGGCGCTGGTGGGGGAGAACGGCGCGGGAAAGTCCACCCTCGTGAAGTTGTTGTGCGACTTCTACGAACCGGACGGCGGCGAGATCCTGGTCGACGGCGTCGACCTGCGCCGCATCCCCACCCGTGACTGGCGGACCCGGCTCAGCGGCGCGTTCCAGGACTTCGTGGAGCTGCAACTGGCCGCCCGCGAGGCCGTGGGCGTGGCCGACACCGCCCTGATCGACGACGACACCGCGTTGCACGGAGCTCTCGAACGGGCGGGTGCGGAGTCCGTTGTGGACGGTCTGCCGCACGGCCTCGACACCCAGCTGGGCCGGGCGTGGGACGGCGGTGTCGAGCTGTCCGGTGGCCAGTGGCAGAAGCTGGCGCTCGCCCGTGGCCTGCTGCGCACCGACCCGTTGCTCGCGGTGTTCGACGAGCCCACCGCCGCGCTCGACCCGCAGACCGAGCACGCGCTGTTCGAGCGCTTCGCCCAGGCGGCGCGTGCCGGAAAGTCCCGGGGAACGGTGACTCTTCTTGTGTCGCACCGCTTCTCGACCGTGCGGATGGCCGACCTGATCGTCGTCCTCGACGGCGGCCGCGTCCGTGAAATGGGCAGCCACGAGGAACTCATGGCCCACCCCGACCTCTACGCCGAGCTGTACGAGCTGCAGTCCTCGGCCTACCGCTGAAAGGAGCCGTCCTGATGAAGTTCGAACCAGCGCCCCTCGAGGACTGGATGCGTCTGTACTACTTCGCGGTGGACGACGACATCGGCAGCAGCGGGGTCGAGGACTACTCGCTCGCCGAACTGCGAGCCATGCTCGGCATCGACGCCGCCGAGCTCGACGCCGTGGTGTTCCGCGACAGCACGTCGTTCGGCAGCGAGGAAGTGCGCACCGCCATCGCCGGGCAGTGGGGGACCGGCGACCCGGATCGGGTCATGGTCACGCACGGCGGTAGCGAGGCGATCTACCTCGTGCTCAGCACCTTGCTGGAGCCGAGCGACGCCATCGTCGTCACCGAGCCGACCTATCACACGCACACGTCGATCGCCCGGACCATGGGCTGCGACCTGCGGGTGTGGCCGCTGCGGCCGGAGAACGGCTTCCGCCCCGACCTCGCCGACCTGCGTGCGGTCGTCGACGGCGCCAAGGCCGTGGTCGTGAACTTCCCGCACAACCCGACCGGCGCGTCGCTCACCCCGGCCCAGCGCGACGAACTGGTCGCCGTGTGCGCGGAAGCCGGCGCGTACCTGGTGTGGGACCAGGCTTTCCGCGAGATGGTCGTCGCGGGCGAGCCGCTGGTCGACCCGGTGCACGACTACGACAGGGCCATCTCCATCGGCACCCTGTCCAAGGGCTACGGCCTGCCGGGCCTGCGGGTCGGCTGGGCGATCGGGCCGCACGACGTCCTGCGCGGCACCCTCGACCTGCGCGACCGCATGACGCTGCACCTGTCGCCCCTGGTCGAGCTGCTCGCCACCCGCGTCGCCCGCAACGCGGACCTCCTGGTCGGCCCGCGCATGGAGCAGGCCCGCCACAACCTGGGGCTGCTGCGCCAGTGGGCAGCGGACCACCCTGACCTGATCGACCTGCCGGAGCCGATGGGCGGCGCGTCCACGTTCCCGCGGCTGCTGGGCCACCACGACACCACCGACTTCTGCCACGACCTGGCCCGCGAACACCGCACGCTGCTCGTGCCGGGGTCGTGCTTCGGGGACCCGGCCCGCGTCCGGCTGGGCTACGGCGGCCCCACCGCCTCGTTCACCCGAGGCCTCGAAACGCTCGCACTCGCAGGGGAGAAAGCCCGTGTTCAGAATTGACCTGTCCGCATCCGACGTCGCCGAGGCCGACGCCCTCGTCGCCACGCTGGCCGAGCGCTACCGCACGGTCGAGAACCCGGCGTTCGTGCGCGAGGCCACCGTCATCGCCCACGAACTGCCCCGCGCACTGCGCGCCGGCCTGATCGAGTTCCGCCTCACCGAGCCCCACCCGTTGTGCGTCGTCGGCGGCTACCCGATCGACGACGACCGCATCGGACCCACCCCGGCGCACTGGAAGGACTGCGGCGGCGAGGGCAGGCCCACGCTGGCCGAGGACCTGTTCTTCTACCTGTGCGCGTCGCTGCTCGGCGACCCCATCGCGTGGTCCACGCAGCAGGACGGCAGGCTGCTGCACGACGTGTTCCCCATCAAGGAACACCAGTACGAGCAGCTCGGCTCGGGCAGCGAGGAACTCCTCACCTGGCACATCGAGGACGCCTTCCACCCGATGCGCACGGACTACGTGGGCCTGATGTGCCTGCGCAACCCCGACGGCGTCAACACCACCTACGGCTCGCTGGAAGGCGTCGACCTCCCCGCCGACGTCGTCGAGGTGCTGCGCCAGGAACGCTTCCCGATCCGCCCGGACCGCTCCCACCTCGCCGAGAACCGCCAGCACGACGACGGCGACGAGCAGCTGCGCCGCCTGCGCGACCGCAGCTACGAGTGGATCACCGGCCTGGACGCGAACCCCGAGCCGATCGCGGTGTTGTTCGGCCCGCAGGAGGACCCGTACCTGCGCCTCGACCCCTACTTCATGGAGGTACCCGCCTCCGACCCCGAGGCCGCCGCCGCGCTGGACACGATCGTCAAGGCGATCGACGCCAACATCGCCGGCTACGCCCTGAAGCCCGGCGAGGTCCTGTTCCTGGACAACTACCGGGGAACACACGGCCGTGAGCCGTTCACCGCTCGTTTCGACGGCACCGACCGCTGGCTCACCCGACTGAACATCGCCCGCGACCTCCGCAAGTCGCGTGCGCACCGCCGCACCGCCAACGACCGCACCATCTACTAAGAGGAGTCCTCAGATGCGCACAAGCCCGTTCGACGACGAGGACGGCCGCTTCTTCGTCGTGGTCAACAACGAGGACCAGCACGCCCTGTGGCCCGCGACGCTGGCCTCGGTCCCCGACGGCTGGACCGTCGTGCACGGCGAGGAGACCCGCCAGGCGTGCCTCGACTACGTGAACCAGCACTGGACCGACATGCGCCCTCGCAGCGTCCGCGAGCAGCTCGACCGCCAGGCGGCCGGGCGCTGACGACGCGTGGCCCCGCCTTCTTCGGTGAGGCGGGGCCACGTCGATTCGCTGAACGCCGTTGAAATCGCTTGCGGCAGAACCCGGGGTCCACCACACTCGGCCGCCGATGTGCGGGACCGCGGAATTCTCGAATCAGCGAATTGACCGAACGGGTGGTTCATGTTCGATGTGATCATTGCCGGGTGCGGTCCGACCGGCGCGATGCTGGCCGCCGAACTACGGCTGCACGACGTGCGGGTACTCGTTCTGGAGAAGGAACCAGGGTCCGCGTCGTCGTTTGTTCGAATAGTAAGCCTGCACATTCGCAGTCTTGAAATCATGGCGATGCGCGGGTTGCTGGACCGCTTTCTCGAACGCGGAAGGCAGCGCCCGGTCGGTGGCATCTTCGCCGCCATCCCCACGCCCGCGCCCGAAGGGCTGGATTCCGCCTACGCCTACTTGCTGGGCATCCCGCAGCCGATCGTCGAGCAGCTGCTCGAACAACACGCGGCCGAACTGGGCGCGGAGGTCCGGCACGGTTGTGCGGTGGCCGGTTTCGAGCAGGACGACGAGGGCGTGACCGTCGACCTGGCCGACGGCGAACGGCTGCGGACGCGTTATCTCGTGGGTTGTGACGGCGCGCGAAGCACGGTGCGCAAACTGCTCGGTGTCGGCTTCCCCGGTGAGCCCTCGCGGAACGAAACGCTGATGGGCGAGCTGGAAGCGAGTGCGCCGCCGGAGGAGATCGCCGCGAAGGTGGCCGAAATCCGGGAAACCGACAAGGTGTTCAGTTTCGGACCGTTCGGTGACGGCATCTACCGCGTCGTGATCCCCGCCAAGGGGGTCAACGAGGATCGCACGGAACCGCCCACGATCGAAGATTTCAAAACTCAGCTGCGTGCCGTCGCCGGAACCGACTTCGGCGTGCACTCGCCGCGCTGGTTGTCCCGCTTCGGCGATGCGACCCGGCAGGCCGAGCACTATCGGGCCGGGCGGGTGCTGCTGGCGGGCGACGCCGCGCACATCCACCCGCCGGCCGGTGGCCAGGGCCTGAACCTGGGCGTTCAGGACGCGGTCAACCTCGGCTGGAAACTGGCAGGGCAGATCCGCGGCTGGGCGCCGGAAAGCTTGCTGGACACCTACGAGACGGAACGTCATGCGGTCGCCGAGGACGTCCTGAACAACACTCGTGCCCAGGTGCTCCTGTCGTCCGCCGAAGCAGGCCCGCAGTCGGTGCGCAGGCTGCTCACCGAACTGATGGGCATCGACGAGGTGAACCGGCACCTGATCGAGAAGATCACCGCGCTCGGCATCCGCTACGACTTCGGGGCGGGCCCCGACCTGCTCGGCCGCCGCCTGCCCGACGTCGACCTGAAACAGGGCCGCCTCTTCGACCAACTGCGTCAGGGCCGGGGCCTGGTCCTCGACCGCACCGAACGCCTGTCCGCGGAGGGCTGGTCGGACCGGGTCGACGTCATCGCGGATCCCACCGCGGCACTTGATGTTCCGGCCCTCCTGCTGCGGCCCGACGGACACGTCGCCTGGATCGGCGACGACCAGCAGGACCTGAACGACCACCTCGCGCGCTGGTTCGGCGAGCCCGTCGGCTGAGAGACCGGTGGCGTGGCCGGAAACTGCCTGTCAGGTCCCACGATCAGCGCTGCCACCAGGGCATTGCGCGAGCTAACGTAACGCGATGTGGGCGCACCAGGTGGTGAGGTCCGGATCCTCGGTCCGGTCGAGGTGTGCGGCCCGCACGGCCGCGCGATCCTGAGCGGTGCCCGGCAGCGCAGCATCGTCGCGGTGCTCGCACTGCGCGTGGGCACACCGGTTCCGATCGACCGTCTCGTGGACGTGCTGTGGGGCGACGATCCGCCACGGACGGCCGTGCGGTCGTTGCACAGTCACGTCGCGCGGGTGCGGCAGGCGCTGGCCGACTGCGGCATGCCCGGCGCGCTCATGACCAAACCGACCGGCTACCAGCTCGACGCGTCGGTCGACGCGAAGGCGTTCGAACGCACCAGGGATCTGAGCCTGTGGCGGGGTGAACCGCTGGCGGGCACGGAGCTGTTCGGGTGGGGCCGTGCGGAGATCGATCGGTTGCGGGAACAGCGGATCGTCGCGCTGGAGGTGCACTGGGCCGATCGGCTCGATCATCCGAACGCGATCGAGGAACTGGAACGGCTGGTAGCCGGCCACCGGACCAGGGAGCGGCTCGTCGGCCTGCTGATGCGGGCGTTGCACCTCGACGGGAGGCACGCTGACGCGCTCGAGGTCTTCCAGCGACTGAGACGCCGGCTCGCCGACGAGTTCGGCGCCGACCCCGGCCCGGATCTCACCGCCCTGCACACCGCCATCCTCCGCCGCGATCCCGTGCTGCACAGTGCCAAGCCCGCCCAGAAGCCAGCCCAGCTGCCCGCCCGCGCCGGTCACTTCACCGGCCGCGCCGCCGAGTTCGCCGCGCTCGCGGGGCTGCCGCCGATCGTCGTGGTCTCCGGTGTCGCGGGGGTCGGCAAGACCACGTTCGCCGTCGAGTGGGCGCATCGCGTGGCCGACCGCTTCCCGGACGGACAGGTCTTCCTGGACCTGCAACGGCTCACGCCCGCGCAGGCGATGACCGAGATGCTGCACAGCCTCGGCGTCCCGGCGGACCGGGTGCCCGCCGACCCGGCTCCGCTCTATCGGACCTTGTTGCACGGCAAGCGGGTTCTCATCGTGCTGGACGACGTCCGCCGTGCGCGGGACGTGCTGCCCCTCGTGCCCGGCGACCAGGGGAACCTGCTGCTGATCACGAGTCGCGACACGCTCTCGGCGCTCGGCACCCGCCATGCCGTGCACACCGTGCGCCTCGGCCTGCTGAGCGAACCGGAGGCGCACGCCCTGCTGACCGGCATCCTCGGCGAACCGAGGGTGCGTGCGGAATCCGGGGCGACCAGGGAACTGGCGGTCCACTGTGGACTTTTGCCGCTCGCGTTGCGCATCGCGGCCGCGCGTCTCGCGGTGCGGCCGGGCCGGCGGATCGCCGACCTCGTGCGCGAGCTGACCCGCAACGACCCGCTGGACGTGCTGACGGTCGACGGGGACGACCGCACGGTCCGCACCGTGTTCGCCAGCGCCCACCGCACGCTGAGCCCGCAGGCGGCACGGCTGTTCCGCGTGCTCGGCGAACATCCCGGCGCGAACTTCCCCGCCGACCTCGCCGACGCGCTGGGGCCGGGTCTCGACGAGCTCGTCGCGTCGCACCTCGTCAGCGAGATGGGGAACGGCCGGTACGCGCTGCACGACCTGATCCGGCTGTTCGCCCGGCAGAGCGGGGACATCGGCGACGGCGTGGAGCGCCTGCTCGACCGGTACCTGACGATCGCCCACGCGGCCGGCCAGGTGCTGAACCCGCGCCACGATCTCGTGACACGACCACACTGTGACGACCTCCCGTTCGCCGCGGATCGCGTCGAGGTGCTGGCGTGCCTCGACGCGGAACGCGACAACCTGTTGCACGTGATCCGGCTGGCGGCGCGCCTGGGCCTGCACCGCGAGACGTGGCAGCTGGCGTACCTGCTGACGAGTTACTTCGAGGCACGCGGCAACTGGGCGGCACGCGTCGAACAGTGCGAGCACGCCGTCCGGGCCGCCCGCGCGCTCGGCGATCAGCGCGCAGAGGCGGAGATGCTGCGCGGCCTTGGCATCGCGTTGCAGATGACCTCACGCGTCGACGAAGCCATGGTGGTGCAACGACAAGCGCTCGCCCTGGTGCGCGAGTCCGGCGACCTGCGCGGGGAAGCCCGGCTGCACAACAACATCGGCAACGCGCACTCGGAGCTGCGCGAGTTCGGCCTGGCGCTCGAGTCGTACCAGGCGGCGACCCGCGTCCACCAGGCCGCGGGCGACGAGGTCGGCGTGGCGCTGGCCCGGCGCAACCTGGGCTACACCTACGTCCGGATGGGCCGGCCCGACCTGGCGGCCTCACCGCTGTTCTTGGCGCTGGAAACCTTCCGCACCAAGGAGAACTCCCGGCTGGAGGCGGCGACGCTGATGTCGCTGGGCAACGCCTTCCACCAGCTCGCCGACCTCGAGCCCGCGCTGCGCTACTTCGGCGACGCGTTGCGGATCAGCAGGGAGATCACCGACCACCGCTTCGAGGCCGACGCGCTGACCGGCCTCGGCGTCACCCAGCTCGCGCTCGGAGATCCAGCCGTGGCAAGGGAGTGCCTGACGAACGCACTCGGCGTGTGCCGCGCGCTCGGTGATCGGCACCGCGAGGCGTCGACCCTGCGCCACCTCGGCGAGGCCGCCCTCGCACTGGGCGACCTCACCGCTGCCCGCGACCACCTCTCGGCGGCGCTGGCGGCCCGCGCCCAGGCGCAGGAGGAGTTCGAGCAGGCCCAGGTCCACCGCACGTTCGCCGACCTGGAGGGCCGGTGCGGGCGGTGGACCGAGGCTGCCAGGCACTGGGCTCAGGCCGTCACGCTGTTCACCTCGTGCCGGCGATCGTGAACACCGCGACGCGCTTGCCGATCTGGCCCTGCTTCACCGAGGTGATCTCCAGGGTGAACTTCTTCTGTTGCCCTGTCACGCGCAGCACCGTGTACGGCACGCCGGCCTGGCTCGCGCCCGCCTTGATCGTCACCGTTCCGCGTGGCATGGCCTGGTAGTCCTCACCCTGCTTCGCGGTGCCGTCGACGAACTTGTAGGCCACCTCGACGTTCTGCTTCGCCGCGCCGTTGCGCAGTTTCAGCACCGCGGTGTAGGTGTCCGCCGTCTCGTGCACCGGACCGTCGATCGCGTCCACGACGACCGGGCAGTCCGGCGGGTCGCAGTCGGCTGCTCCGTGCGCGGGCACGATCCCGAGCAGAAGCAGCAGTAAAACCATGATCGTTCTCATTGACAACCCCTTCGGTGGGTCCGTCTCCGAACAACGGAGACGGACCCACCGAGGTTGATACTCAGTCCTTTTCGTTGATGAGGTATTGCGCTCCGCCGAGATCCGTGCCCTGGACGTCGACCTGGCGCACGTGCAGCTCTGCCGGTTCCGCTTCCTCGTCGGTCGAGAACGTCAGCGCGATCTGGACGCGCTCATCGGCCTTGAGCGTCAGCCCGTCGATGCGTGCCTTGGTGTCGATGATCTGGAACTGCGTCTCGCCGACCCGCTTCACGCCGGTGGCCCTTCCTCCGGCGGCCTTCCACCGTGCGGTGAGCTCCTGGCCGAGATCGATCGTGATCGCGCCGGCGAACGGCCTGGGCTGCTCGAGGATCAGGTTCTGCCTGGCGTCGGTCCGTTCGGGGTTGCCGATCGTGTACGGCACGCGGACGGGTTCGAACGGGCGGACCTGCACGGAGTCGACGTTGCGCCACGCGATGTTGTTGTTCCGCTGGGCGTTGAGCTGGGTGTTGCTGCCCTCGGCGAACGTCATCGGGTCCGCGTTCGACACCCATCGGGCGAGCAGGCAGAAGTGCGCGGGGCCGGGCACGTTCCAGCCAGGCCAGGTGATCATCACCGTCGTGCCGCTCACCGGCACCGTGGCACCCGCGGTGCCGATGTACGTCCAGCCCGCCGGCCAGGCCGTTCCGCCACCGAGGTTGCTGCGGTACAGCTGGAGGCTGCCGTCCACGTTGCCGATGGCGCCTGGCTTGCGTCTCAACGTGACGAACACGTAGTTGTTGACGCCCACCACGGGGTTCTGCGACACCGCACACGGCACCGGCGTCGAGCACACCTTGATGTCCGGGCTGAAGTAGATGCTGCCGGTGCTGGGCTCGTTGCCGATGTCACTCACGTTGTCGCGCATGTAGACGTCGCGCTGGAACGGCGTGGCGCTCACGGCCGGAGCGATGAGCGTCGCGACCGCGAGCAACCCCGCCAGCACCGTTGCCAGTTTGGCTTTCACCATGTCCTCCCTCGGTTGTGATCTGCTGATCGAAGGAGTACCTGGGTGGCGTTGTGGCGACGTTGTGGTGATGTTGTCGCTAGCGCCAGTCGGTCTCCGCGGCCGGTGCGCGGCTGACGGCTACCCGTGCGAAGACGGCGGTGTACGCGCAGAGCACGAGGAGACCTGCCCACCAGGGGAGCGGGAAGTACCCGGCCGAGGGCGCGTAGTGCGCGATCACCTGCGGGTACTCCACCATCGTCTGCTGCACGGCGAAGGCGGCGGCCGGGGTGATCCGCATCAGCCACTCGGAGACCGGGTCGGGCAGCAGCGGCAACGCCGTCACGGCGCGGGGGAGCGCGATCAGCGACAGTCCGATGAGGACAGCCGCCCAGCCGCGGCGCACCCACACGCCGAGCGCGTAGGCCAGAACGGCGCAGAGCCCCAGCACCGCCGCGAGGCCGACGACCACCCGCACGGTGGTCAGCACGGAGACCGGCTGCACAGGGACGCCGTTGCTCTTGAGGATCGCGGTGCTCAGCGGGAGGACGACACCGGCGGCGACCAGACCGGTGACGAACGTGGCCGCCCCGACGACAGCGGCACGTGCGGCGATCACCGGCCGGGACGAGCCGTCGCGAGCCGTGCGGGCACCGTAGCGGGCCGCGACGACGATCACGATGATCAGCGCGATCACCAGTCCGCTCAAGGTGTTCTCGACACCCCGTGCACCCTGGTCGCTGACCGGGCCGATGTCGCCGGTGCCGCTGACCGTGACGACGCCGTCCTTCTCCACCGCCCCGGACGCGTTGTGGAACTTCTCCCAGTCGGTGTGGTTCATGTCGCCGACCGACTCGCTCTGCCACGTGCCGCCGGCGCCGCCCTCGACGGTGACGTTGTCGAAGACGCCGACGGCCTGGGTGAACCTGACCTCCTCGATCGCGCCGCCGAGACCGATCTCGCGGAGGGTGAGGTCGCCGGGTGAGGTCGCGAAGAGGCCGACCCGCACGGTGGCCGGGAGCCCGTCGAGCGTGGCGGTCGCGACGGTGTTCCAGCGCTCACCGTCGGCCGACTCGGAGCCGGTGATGGTGTCGCCCGCACGGGTGAGGCGCAGCCAGCGCGGTGACTGCTCGGTGACGCCTCCCGTACTCCCTGCGACGTCGTGCCGGTAGTTGTGCTGGAAGCGCACGCCGTGGCTGCCGGTCGCCATCAGCGCCGCGTACCGCGAGCCCTGCCGCACACCGTCCTTGACGATGATCCCGGCCTTCGCCCACGGCACCAGCCCCGCCACGATCTCGTCGTGGTCAGGCGGCGGATAGGTGATCGTCCCGGTCATCGAGGTCAGCCGGACCGTGATGCTGCCCGTCTCGCCGAGGTCGCGATGCCGGAACCAGAACGCGTCGCTCACGGCGGAACCGTCGTCGGCGGTGGGAACTCCCGGGCACGGACCGTCGCACGACGAGCGGTTGCCCACGGCGTACAGCAGGCCCAGTGCGATGACGATGAGGACCGCGGCGGTCAGAGCGACGAGCCGGGCGGGACGGCGGAACGCGGTCCACTCCCGCCGGAGCAGTTCGGTGGTCGGCATGCGTCAGTTCTAGGCAGCGGCGCGTAACACGGCCCGAACCGCGCCTGTCATGCCGTTGTCAGGTCGGTCAGGGCATGCTGAGGCCATGATGGGGCAGCGCAGCGGAACCGTGCGGTGGCGGTTCACGATCTTGTACGCCGTCGTGTTCCTGCTGTCCGGCATCGGACTGCTCGTGCTGACCTTCCTGCTCTCCGGTGGCAGCTCGACGACCGTCGCCCCGGTCGGAGGTCAGCCCGCGCAGACCGGTCTCGCCGCCGCGGAGTCGCGGATCCGGCTGCTGCAGGAACAGCTGGACACCGTGCACCAGCAGCAGACCCGTCAGCTGCTGGCCGGCTCGGTGGCGGCCCTGATCGTGATGGCGGCGGTCTCGTTGCTGCTCGGCAGGGGACTGGCGCAGCGCGTGCTGCGACCGTTGCGGCTCATCACCCGCGCCACCCGCCGCATCTCCGCCGACAGCCTGGACCAGCGGCTGGCCGTCACCGGCCCGGCAGACGAGGTGAAGGACCTCGCCGACACCATCGACGGCCTGCTCGAACGGCTCGAAGCCTCGTTCACCGCACAGCGCCGCTTCGTCGCCAACGCCTCCCACGAACTGCGAACGCCACTGGCGACGATGCGGGCGTCACTGGACGTCGCCGTCGCCAAGCCCGACCCGGCCGGCTCGACGCTTCGGCTGGCGGACCGCCTGCGCACCCAGCTGGACCGCGTCGATCACCTGCTCGACGGGTTCCTCGTGCTGGCACGGGCGCAACACGGCGCGCTGGCCGACGCCGCCCCCGTCGACCTCGCTGATCTCGTCGCCGCGGCGTTGGACGAACGGAGCGCCGACGCGCAGAGCAAGGCCCTGACCGTGACCGTGGACCTGCCGTCCATGACGACCTGCGGCAGCCCGGCGCTGTTGGCGCGGCTGGTCGGCAACGTCGTCGACAACGCGGTCACGCACAACGAGAACGGTGGCTGGATCAAGATCTCCGGCGTGGCTCGCGAGGGGGAGGCGGTGCTGGTCGTCGAAACCGGCGGGCGAGTCCTCGACCAGGCGGACGTCGAGCGCCTGATGCTGCCCTTCGAACGCCTCGGCGCCGACCGCACCGGCTCCGCGGGACTCGGTCTGTCCATTGTGGCCTCCGTCGCCACCGCCCACGACGGCCGCCTCGAGTTGCTCGCCCGGCCGGAGGGCGGCCTGCACGTGGCGGTCACCCTTCCCGCGGCGGTCGCAGCGGTGTCGGCATGAGGATCCTCGTCGTCGAAGACGATCACGCCCTCGCCGAGGTCGTCACCGAAGGGTTGCGCGACCAGGGCATGGCCGTGGACCTCGCCCACGACGGCCTGGCCGCCGTGGCCAAACTCGACCTCGCCGCCCACGACGTGGTGGTGCTGGATCGCGATCTGCCCGGCATCCACGGCGACGCCCTGTGCCAGATGATCACCGATCGGTCGGAACGGCCGATGGTGCTGATGCTGACCGCGGCGAGCGCCCCCGGCGACCGGGTCAGCGGTCTCACCCTGGGCGCGGACGACTACCTCGCCAAGCCCTTCCACTTCCCGGAACTGGTGCTGCGCATCCAGGCCCTGGCCCGCCGCAAACCGCACGCCCGGCCCCGGACGCTGCACGCGGCCGGGATCGAGCTGGACCCGGTGCGCCGCACCGCCGTTCGGGACGGCCGGCAACTCGCGCTCTCGGTGAAGGAGTTCGCCGTGCTGGAGGCGTTGCTGCGGGCCAGTCCCGGGTTCCTGAGCGCAGAGGACCTGCTCGAACAGGTGTGGGACGAGAACGCCGATCCCTTCACCAACACCGTCACGGTGACGGTGGGCCGGTTGCGGCGCAAGCTCGGTGGCCCACCGGTGATCGCGACGACGCCGGGGGTCGGCTACCGCATCGCCTGATCGCGCGGTTCGCCGTCGGAGTCGTCGTGTCTGCCGGTGGTGCGCATCCGGCCGGACCGCTCGTGCTGCGGAACGAGGAGCCGGATCTCGCGGACCGACGCCGGTTCAGCAGGCCGGGAACAGCGCCCTCGTGCCGCCGATCGCCTGCCGGTCGCTGAATCGGCACCCGAACCGCGGATCACCCGTCCGCCGCACGTCGTCACCGGAAGGCCGTTTGCCCCGGTCCACCCACGCGGTCAGGTCGCGCCACGCGTCCCCGACCTCGGCGGGGGAGAACTCGCAGTGGTCGATCGTGCGGATGGCGCGCTGCACCAGCAGGTGGGTGCGGCCGAAGCGGGCCGCGTCGTCGCGGTAGTCCTGCTCCATCGAGAACGGCACGAACAGGTCGCCGATCCCGTGCAGCGACACGACGGGGGCGCTCGGCAGGCCCTGCACGGCGGGGATCTGGGTGAGCGCCCACGTGTTGCGTGCGACGGGGTTCGCGGGACGGACCCGTTGCACGGACGCGTTCACGTCCACCGGCGAGTTCGGGCGGTAGCGGGTGGTGGCGTTCGTGGCGAGTTGCAGCGGGTTGGTGGCGAGGGTGTCGCCGGTCGGGGTGGAGACGAGGTTGAACAGGAACTCCTGCCAGTAGGCGTAGGCCGCCTCGGTGCCGGGCCGGGCGCCGCCGGACAGGGTGGCGACGAGGGCGCGGAACTGGTCGTCGCGGCCTGCCAGCGCCTGCCGGATGCGGGGCACCACGGTGGTGGCGTAGTCCGGCGGCAGGGGATAGGCGCGGATGCCGGTCAGGGTCTGCGCGACGAGGTGGTAGCTCAGGAAGTAGTCGAACAGCTCGTGGTCGCCCACCACGCCGCACATCGGCAACGCGCCCGCGTAGAACCCCGGATACTGCTCCAGCGAACGCGCGATGACGTGCCCGCCCATCGACACGCCTGCCAGGAAGACCTTCTTCGGCCGCTGCACCTTCTGCGCGAACAGGGTCGCGAGCTCGCGAGTCGTCGTCACGCCCGCGCGGACGTCGTAGCTGTTGCCGTAGTAGGACGACGCGGCCCAGGCGTAGCCCTCGTCGAGCCAGCGCTGCCGGAGTCCGTACGGCGGCGCGTCGACGGTGAGGACCTTGCCCTCGCCGCGGTAGCCGTGCGCCCACATCGCGAGCCGGCCGTTCCAGCGCGGCGGCACCTCGATGATGTAGCCGGCGTGGCTGTGCACGCCCTGCACGACCTTCGTGGGTTTGCCGCCGACCAGCACCGGGGCGAGAGGCGGATTGACGATCGTGTAGCCGGGCAACGGCTTGTCGCCACCACCGCCGCCGGCGACCGCGGGGTGCGCGGCGGCGGTGGACACCAGAACGAACGACAACGCGACGCTGAGCAGTCGTCTCATGTCCTCGGACGCTACTAGTGACGAGACTTGGACGACAGGAATCCGTTCGGCCGCACGCCGGTGGTCATCCGGTACCGCCGAATGCCTGTCGTGGACAATCTCACAAGGGACTTCGCGGCCGTCATCGGCGCCGTGACACTGGCCCGATGGAATCGGGGTTGCTCGACCAGGTCGTGAACACCACCGACTATCCGCTGACCGAACCGGGCAGCGCGGCGTGGCGGGAAGTCGTCGAGCGCACCCACCACGACCTGCACACCGTCGGCTGCAGCGTCCTGCCCGACTTCATCCGGCCCGCCCTGCACGACGATCTGCGGCGGGAATGCGCGCAGATCGCGCCACATGCGTACTACGACGTCGAGACCGTGAACGCGTACAACATCGCCGTCGACACACCGCTTCCGCCGGACCACCCCGGCCGCACCACGATGGAACGCGGCAACGCCTTCGTGGCGCGGGATCACATTCCGCGCGACGCGATCATCCACCAGCTCTACACCAGCGAGGTGTTCCAGCGGTTCGTCGCGGGCTGTTTCGAGCTGCCGCGGCTGCACGAGCTGGCCGACCCGTTGTCCGGCCTGGTGCTCAACGTGATCCCACCCGGCCGCGCGCACCCGTGGCACTTCGACACCAACGAGTTCACCGTCAGCATGCTGACCCAGCTGCCCGACGAGGGCGGCGAGTTCCAGTACTGCCCGAACATCCGCTCGGCGGAAGAGGAGAACTTCGGCGACGTGCGGGCCGTCCTGGCCGGTGAGGGCGAGCACCTCGTCCGCCGGCTCACGCTCCGCGTCGGCGATCTCCAGCTGTTCAAGGGACGCTACGCACTGCACCAGGTCAGCACCGTGCGCGGCGAACGGCAGCGGCACACGGCGATCTTCGCCTACAGTCTGCGGCCCGGGGTCGTGGGAAGCGTGGCCAGGACGCGGCAGCTGTTCGGCAGGGTGCTGCCGGACCACCTCGCGGCCGAACAGGCCGGTGTGCGGGTGGACGAGCGACTGGCCTGAGGGAGACACGTGCGATTCGACGCGACCGGCAAAGTCGAGCTCGACCACATCTACACCCAGCCCGATCCGCGCGCCTACTTCTCGTCGTTGCGCGGGCTCGAGTACCAGATCCCGCAGCTGGCCAAGCCGCACTTCACCGCGCTGATCGACGACTACCGCGCGGTGCGGGGGATCGACACCCCGACGGTGCTCGACATCGGTTCCTCCTACGGCATCAACGCGGCGCTGCTGCGTTGTGACCTCACGATGGACGACCTGTACGACCGGTACTGCGGCATCGACGAACGCGCTCACGCCGAAGTGCTCGCGGACGACCAGGAACTCGTCCGGGAACGGGGAAAGGCGATCCCGGCCCGGTTCGTCGGCCTCGACATCTCGGAGCCCGCGCTGTCCTACGCGACGGCGGCCGGGTTCCTCGACGACGGCGTGCGCGCGGATCTGGAACGGTCCGACCCCACTCCCGAACAGGCGCGGCAGCTGGGCGACGTCGACCTGGTCATCTCGACCGGCAGCCTGGGCTACGTCGGCGCGAACACCCTCACCCGAGTCGTGGCCGCCAGCGGAGCGCCCTGGATGGCGCACTTCGTGCTGAGGATGTTCCCGTTCGACGAGATCGAATCGAGTCTCGATCAACTCGGCTACACCACGGTGCGGCACGACCAGGTGTTCAAGCAGCGACGGTTCATCTCACCGGAGGAACAGTCGCGGGTGCTCGACACGCTGTCCGGTGTGGGAGTGGATCCGACCGGCCTGGAGTCCGACGGCTGGTTCTACGCTCAGCTCCACGTTTCGAAGCGGCCCACCTAAAACGACCCTGAGGTGACAGTGAACGACGGCAAGACGTTCGGCTACGAGGACCAGCTGCCGCGGGTGCCCCTGCCCACGCTGGAGGAGAGCTGCGCCCGGTTCCTGGAGTGGTGCGCGCCGCTGCTGACCGAGTCCGAGCTGTCGGCCACCGAGGCGGCGGTCGAGGGGTTCCTGGCGCCGGACAGCCCCGCTCGTGGCCTGCACGCCGAACTGGAGGAGTTCAACTCCCAGTCCGGTGTGCGCAGCTGGCTCGACAAGTTCTGGCCGACCCGCTACCTCGGTCGCCGGGACCGGATCGCGCTGAACGCGAACTTCTTCTTCCTGTTCCGCGACGTCGCCGAGACCCAGGAGCAGCGGGCGGCGGCGCTGATCTCCGCCGCGGTCGCGTACAAGGTGCGGCTCGACGCCGAGCAGATCCCGCCGGTCGTGCTGCGGGGTGAGCCGCAGTCCATGGTGCAGAACAAGTTCCTGTTCTCCGCCACCCGGATTCCGCACGTCCAGCAGGACACCGCGCGCACGTCGTTCCCGTCCACCGCCCGGCACGTCGTGGTCTTCTTCCGCGGCAACGCGTTCCGGATGGACGTGTTCGGCCAGGACGGTGTGCCGCACGACCTCGGCGACCTCGCCGGCGGCCTGCAGGCGATCATGAAGGCGGACCGCGCGGAGTTCTCGGCCGGGCCCTTCACCACCAAGGCGCGGGCGGAGTGGGCGCGCAGCCGTGAGGCACTCCTCGTCGACAACGCCGAGGCGCTGGAGACGATCGAGACCGCGTTGTTCTGCGTGGCGCTGGAGGACTTCGCGCCCGCGGACACGCTGGCGGCCTGCGACCAGCTGCTGCACGGCGACAGCGCGAACCGGTGGTTCGACAAGGCCGTGACGTTCATCGTCTTCGCGGACGGCCGCGCGGGCATCAACGTCGAGCACTGCGAACTGGACGGCACCACGATCCTCGCGTTCACCGACGCGCTGCTCAGCACGCCGGCCGACGAACACCTGCGCGTCTCCGGCGCGACGTCGCAGGGCCTGCCCGCGACCGAGCCGATCGAGTTCGTGCTGACGGACGAGCTGCGTGAGGACTCCCTTGCGGCCGCAGCGTCTTTCGCCCAGTACGGCGCGGACACCGCGACCGTGACGCTGTCGTTCGAGGACTTCGGCAAGCAACGCGCGAAGGAACTGCGGATCTCGCCGGACGCGTTCGTGCAGATGGCCTACCAGCTCGCGCACCAGCGGTCGAAGGGCCTCCAGGGCGCCACGTACGAGTCGATCGGCACCCGGCAGTTCCAGAACGGCCGCACCGAGGCGATGCGGGTGGTGACCCCGCAGGCCGTCCAGTTCGTGTCCACGATGGAGGATCCGGCGGCCTCTCGCGCCACCCGCCGGGCGGCGTTGCGCGCCGCAGCGGACAAGCACGTCCAGCGCGCCAAGGAGTGCCAGGTCGGTGCGGCCCCCGAACAGCACCTGTGGGAACTGCAGCTGATCCAGAAGCGCCGGGGCGGCACCGAACCGCTCGCGCTGTACGACACTCCAGGCTGGACGATCATGCGGGACGACTACCTGAGCACCAGCTCGGCGCCGTCGGAACACATCCAGTACTTCGGCTTCGGCTCGACCAGCCCGAAGTGCATCGGTGTCGCCTACGTGCTGCTGCCCGACCGGTTCAACCTCTACCTGAGCACGCCCCGCCCGGTCGCGGAGGAGATGCACACCTTCGCCGCCCGGCTCGGCGAGGCGATCCACGAACTGCAGGACCTGCTCGCGACGGACGACTGATCGGCAGGGGGCCGGGCCCGCGGGCCCGGCGTCAGCCGACCTCGTCGACGTAGGAGGTGCCGGCCGCGGCGTGCGGACCGTAGCGCTGCCACTCCTCGCGCAGCCGCAGGCGTCCCTCTGGCGTGAACTCGGGCGTGTTGACGGTGTGCCCGCAGATCACGTCACCGTTCGTAAGCACCATCGTGTATCCCAAGTGGAGGGTGTCGTCCGGCGCGCGCGTCCCGGCGATCGAGCCGCGGCGGACGGCACCACCGGCGAAGTCGGCCCAGACGAGGTCGCCCTCCTGGTGGTACTCGGCGACGGTGTCGGGGTCGCTGTCGGGCTTGCGGAACCTGCGCCCGTTGTAGTCGATCACGCCAGGTACTCCTCGGCCATGACGCCGTCCCACCAGATCGCGTAGTACGAGAAGTCCTCGTCGTGCGGGTTGAGGACGTGGTGGTTCACGTCCCCTGGCATCAGCATCAGGTCACCGGCCGCGAGCACGTGGGTGTGCTCGCCCACGACGACCTCGGCGCGTCCCGCAATCGCGATGAACAGCTCCTGCTCGCGATGCTGGTGCGTGTCGGTGCGATCTCCGGGGCGCAGCACGCACCAGGCGCCGCGGAACGGTGTGGCCAGGCCGGGCCACGGGTGCAGCAGCCTGAGGTCGAGCCCGTGCTCGCGGACGAGGTTCTCCGGCTCGCGCCTGCGGAAGTCCACGTGGTTTGTCGGCATCCCCAACTCCGATCGACGTTCGGCGACGACGCGGACAGTAGGTTCGCGGGCTTCCCGGCCGACAGGGGACGCTTTCCCTTTCGTGCCAGGAACTACTGCCACGAGGTAGGCCCAAACCTCCTTGCCCCCGTGGCGTCTGCAAGTACCGCCAACTCAAGATCATCCAGCACTTTCCTGCCACCAACTCGTCGGCCGCCGCTGCGGGCGGGTTCGTGCCGCCGGCCGGGTTCCAGGGCAGTTGGGTGTAGTTGGGGGCGATTCGATCAAGAGTTGGCGGTACTTGCAGACGCCAACAGCGCCATCTCCTTGGAATCAGGCATCTAGCGGCCCAGCCCCGCGTCGCGGGCGAGCACGATCGCCTGGGCGCGGTCGGCGACGCCGAGCTGAGCGAAGATCGCGGACACCCGGTTGCTGATGGTCTTCGACGCCAGGGTGAACTCGCGCGCGATGGCGACGTTCGACCGGCCGGCGGCGATCCGGTCGAGCACCTCCCGCTCCTTTCCGGTCAGCTGCGGGAAGGGATAAGGCGACCGTTCCACCACCGGGTGCATGAGCGCTCCGAAGCGGGCGGCGATGGTCTTGCCGATGAGGAACTCGCCCGCCGCGACGGCCTGATAGCCGTCAAACTTTGACGACGATCAAAGTTATGCCTCTGCCTCGGCCGCGGTCACCACGGCCGGGAGCAGGCCGGGGAACCGGGCCTCCAGTTCGGCCTCGCGCAACGAGTTCAGCTTGGTCGTGCCCCGGTAGTGCTGCCGGATCACGCCCGCCTCGCGCAGCACGTTGAAGTGGTGGGTGAGGGTCGAGTCCGACACCGGGGTCTCGAACGTGCCGCAGCCCTTCTCACCGCCCGCCTGCGCCAGCTGGCACACGACCATGCGCCGGACCGGGTCCGCCAGCGCCTCCAGGGCCTGCTGCAACGAGACCTCGGACAGCTCGGGGTGCTCCACGGTGCGCGGGGTGGTGCGGGGGCGTGCCACGGTGACTCCTCACGACTTCGACACCGTCGATAGTACGACCGCCGTCGAACCTTCGTGAACGGTCAGCCGGTGCGAACGCCGCTCAGGACCTGCATCGCGTGGCGCTCCCGCTCCGCCAGCTCCGTGAGGATCGCCGAGGCGCGGGTCAGGTGGCCGGGGTCGCCGGTTTCCCCCGCGGCCGTGATGTGCCGCGACACCTCCGTCCACAGTGGAGCGATCTCGGCGTACAGCCGATGGCCGAGGCGGAGGTTGTCGTCGTCGGCGATTTCGGCGGCTTCGGCGAGGAAGTCGCGGTACATCGCGCGGAACAGCGCGCCGCCGGTGCCGCCGCGTTCCATCAGCGTCGCGGCGAGGGGAAGGTCGTGGGACGGGTCGCTCGAGCGGTCGAGCCACCGCGTCACCTGCCGGGCCGCCTTGCCGATGCCGCGGTGGCCGAGGTTGGCGATGGGCGGGGTGAGGAAGGCGTGTGCGTTGGCGGAGACCGCACTCCGGACCGCGTCGCCCAGATCAGGCAGGCCGGTGGGGCAGGCGATGGTGTACGAGAGGTTGCGCGCGGTCATCGGTCCGCGTTCGCCGCGGGCCCTCTCCAGGCTCGCCAGCGTGGTCGTCACGGAGCCGCCCTGCTGGGCGGTGTCGACGAGGTGGGCGTGCGTGTCGTCGTAGCCGCGCATCGCGACGAAATGGCCACCGAAGTGGACCTTCGTGGTGAAGTGGTCCAGGTGGTACGAGTCCAGCTGCAGGCCGGCTGGCCGTCCCGCGGTGATGGCGGTGGTGACGTGCTGCCAGGCCTTGCGGGGCGAGGCGGTCTCCTGGACGTGCAGCGTCAGGCCCAGCCGGTCGGCCGCGGTCCGGGTGAGCGCGAACGGTTTGACGCGACCGCCGAGGAACGGGAAAGCCATGTTCCTGGCGTCCCAGTAGATGAAGCTCAGACCTTCGCCGAGACCGAACAGCATCGGCTCGGACACCTCGACGCCCTCGTGCCGCAGCAGAGCGCCGAGCGCGGTGGTCTCGCAGTGCTGACCGGCGGGGAACGAGACGTTCTCGATGATCACCCCGGCAGCGTCCACCCTCTCACCGTGTGAGGGTCAACCCTCAGGCCGGCGGATCCGTGACGGTGAGGGTCAGGCCCTCGTCGGTGGCGGTGACGACGACGTGCTGCCCGCTGCGCAACTCGTCCGCGAGCAGCGCACGGGACAACCGCCGGTCGAGCTCCTTGGCGATGGTGCGGCGCAACGGCCGGGCGCCGTACTCGGGGACGTGGTCGCGGGTGGCGAGCCAGCCGACCGCGCGGTCGTCCACGTCCAGCGTGATGTTCTGCTCGCGCAGCCGTTGACGGGTGGGGTCGAGCAGCAGCGCGGTGATCTGCCGCAGCTGGGCGGAGTCGAGGCCGCGAAACAGGATGATCTCGTCCAGGCGGTTGAGGAACTCCGGGCGGAAACGACGGCGAACCCCTGCCAGCACCGGCTCGCGCAGCTCTTCGACCGGGACACCCGAGGTGCCCGCCGTGAGCAGCTGGTCGGCGCCGATGTTGCTGGTCATGATGATGACGGTGTTGGCGAAGTCGGCGGTTCGTCCCTGGGCGTCGGTGAGCCTGCCCGCGTCGAGCACCTGCAGCAGGGTGCTGAAGACGTCGGTGTGCGCCTTCTCGATCTCGTCCAGCAGCAGGACCGAGTACGGGCCGCGCCGCACGGCTTCGGTGAGCTGACCGGCGTCCTCGTAGCCGACGTACCCCGGTGGCGCGCCGATCAGCCGCGCGACCGTGTGCTGCTGCGAGAACTCGCTCATGTCGAACCGGATCAGCCGGTCCTGCGAGCCGAAGAGCGCCTCGGCCAGCGCCCGCGCGACCTCGGTCTTGCCCACCCCGGTCGGCCCGAGGAACAGGAAGGAGCCGACGGGCCGGTGCGGGTGCTTGAGGCCTGCCCGCCCCTGGCGGACCGCGTCGGCGACCGCCTCCACCGCCTCGTCCTGCCCGACGATCCGCTGGTGCAGGTGGTCCTCCAGGTGCAGCAACCGATGCCGTTCCGCCTCGGTGAGCTGGGCGAGGGGGATGCCCGTGCTGCGGGACACGACCTCGGCGACGTCGTTCGCCCCGACCTCCGGCGCGTCGGCCAGCGCGGCGCGAGCGGCCTCCAGGTCGGCGACGGCCCGGTCGAGCTCCTCGTCGAGGGCCAGCGCGTCCTCGCCCTGCGCGGCGGCCCGTTCCCGCTCCAGCCGCCGCACCCGCAACTCCGGATCCGGTGGTGCCGCGGACTTCTCGCGCAACCGGACCCGCGCGCCCGCGCGGTCCACCAGGTCGACGGCCTTGTCCGGCAGGAACCGATCGGTGACGTAACGGGCCGAGAGCTGCACGGCGGACACGATCGCCTCGTCCGTGATCCGCACCCCGTGATGCATCTCGTACCGAGCGCGCAGGCCGTGGAGCATGGCGATCGCCTCGTCGGCCGACGGTTCGGCGATCAGGATCGGCTGGAACCGCCGCTCCAGCGCGGCGTCCTTCCTGACGTACCGCCGGTAGTCCTCGACCGTGGTGGCCCCGATGACCTGGAGCCTCCCGGTCGTGAGCACGGGTTTGAGCATGTTCGCGGCATCCATCGGCGCACCCTCGGCACTGCCCGCGCCCACCACGGTGTGCAGCTCGTCGATGAACAGCACCACCATCCGGCCCGTCGCGGCCACCTCCTTGATGACCGCGTCCAGCCGTTCCTCGAACTCGCCCCGGTACTTCGCCCCGGCGACCATGCCCGCGAGGTCCAGGGAGATCAGCCGCCTGCCGCTCAACGTGGCCGGCACCTCGCCACTCGCGATCCGTGCGGCGATGCCCTCGACGACGGCGGTCTTGCCCACCCCCGGATCCCCGATCAGCACGGGGTTGTTCTTGGTGCGCCGCGACAACACCTCGAGCACCTCGTCGATCACGTCCTCCCTCCCGATCACCGGGTCGAGCAGGCCGTCCCGTGCGGCGGCGGTGAGGTCACGCCCGAAGTGGTCCGTGCGCCGCGTCCCGGACTGGGGCTGCCCCAGCCCGCCGAACAGCTTGCCGACCAGGTCCTCCCACGAGTTGGACCCGAAGCCGAACACCCAGTCGTCGCCCACGGCCCGCCCACCTCCAGTCGGTCGAAGGCCTTCGTCTCCGATCCTCCCCCTTGTGAGGCGTGAGCACAGACCAGAGAAGGGCGCACCAGACCGGGCAGGTGCACCGGCAGCTGCCGAAATGCCGCCGGTGCACACCCCCACGGGGTGTTACGGGGTGACCGGTGCGTTGGTGAGGCCCTTCACCGCCCCTGTCACGGTGTTCGACGCGTAGACGACGTTGGGCATCGCCGAGCACTTCGACACCGAGGTGATGTTGATGGCGTACTGGCCGACGCCTCCGAGATCGGAGCGGTTGTCGCGCCAGGTGTTGCCGCAGCCGTTGGGCAGGCTGGGGGTGGTGCTGGTGTTGTGGGTCTCGTAGCCGTTGGCGAAGGTGCCGGGGCTGCGGAACGTGCCCGTGTTGTCCTCGATGACGTACCCGATGCCCTTGACGTCGATCCAGGAGTCGGCCGAGTTCTGGCCGGTGATGCCCTGGCCGTCGAAGGTGTTGCCGCGGATGATCCCCTCGTAGGTGCCTTCCTTGACGTCGATCGCCTCGGCCGCGACGTTCGGGCCGATCTTGTTGCCGAGCACCTGGATCCGGTCGCTGCGGTCGATGCCGCCGGTGTTGCCGTGGCAGGCCCAGTTGGAGTTGGCGGAACCGAGGTACACGCCTTCGCCGTAGCCGGGCTGGACGAGGCCGGTGTCGGTGATGGTGGAGTCGCGGATGACACCGTCGGCGGAGGAGCGGCGGAAGTGGACGGCTTCCTCGTCGACGTGGTGCACCGAGACCGAGTCGATCGTGGTGTGGTGCGAGTTGTCGAGGACGATGCCCTTCTTCGACTCCCGCACGGTGAACCCGGTGAGGTTCCAGTACGGGGAGTTGAAGACCCACAGGCCGTAGCCCGAGTCCCAGCCCGCGGTGGGCGCGGGGCAGGACGGGGCCTCGCCGGTGGGGCCGTCGTTGATGATGACGGCGTCCCGCGGGCCGCTCAGGGTGATGGGCTGGGACGCGGTGCCGGCGCGGCTGTTGGCGACGAACGAGCCGCGGTAGGTGCCCGCCGCCATCTTGATCGTCTGGCCTGGGGTGGCCGCGGCCAGTGCCGCCTGGAGTTGCGCCGCGGTGGAGACGTCGACGGTGCTGCCGCCGCTGCTTGGACTGGTCGTGGCACTGACGGCCGCGCTCGCCGCCGACTTGTTGCCCGCCGCGTCCTTGGCGCGCACGGAGAACGAGTACGCGGTGGCCGGCGACAGGGCGCTGACCGTGGCCGACGTGCCGGTGACGGTCGTGCTGACCGCGCCGCCGAGCAACACCTCGTAGCCGGTGACGCCGACGTTGTCGGTGGAGGCCGTCCACGCCAGCGACACCGAACTGGACGTCACGCCGGTGGACCGCAGACCCGCGGGCACGGTGGGCGCCTGCGTGTCGGTGGGCGGGGTGGTGCCGCCTCCGCACGCCACCCCGTTGATCGTGCAGTTCGTGGGCAGGCTGCCGCCCGAGGCGTTGAAGCCGAACTTGGTGCTGGCGCCGGGTTTGACGGTGCCGTTGAAGCTCGCGTTGGTGAACTTGTGGTGCTGGCCGTTGGATGTGCGGACAGAGCTCCAGGAACTGGTGATCGTGGTGCCGGAGGGCAGGTCGAACTCGACCGTCCACGACGTGCTCGCGGCGTCACCGGAGTTGGTGATCGTCACGTCCGCGCCGTAGCCGCCGTTCCACACCGAGGTCTGGGTGACCGCAGCCTTCAGCACGGGTGCCGCGGCCTCCGCCGAGGCGCTGCTCAGCAGTGCGGCGACCGTCGCGGCCACCCCGGCGAGCGCCAGTGCTCGTGTACCCATCAGTTGCCTCCGCAGGACTTGCCGTTCACGGTGCAGCCGGTGGGGAGGCCGGCGCCCGAGGCGTTGAAGCCGAACTTGGTGCTGGCGCCGGGTTTGACGGTGCCGTTGAAGCTCGCGTTGGTGAACTTGTGGTGCTGGCCCGTGGACGTCCGGACGGAGCTCCACGAACTGCTGACCGTCGTGCCGGAGGGCAGGTCGAACTCGACCGTCCACGACGTCGTCGCGGTGGCACAGCTGTTGGTCAGCGTCACGTCGGCGCCGTAGCCGCCGTTCCACACCGAGGTCTGGGAGATCTTGGCGGTGAGGCACGAACCCGGCGGCGTCGTGCTCGTGGTGGTGGTCGTCGTCGGTGAAGTCGTTGTCGTAGTGGTGGTTGTGGTCGTCGACGTGGTCGTGCTGGTCGGAGGGGTGCCGTTGATCGAGTTGAGGAACAGCGACGCCGCCGAGTCGGTCTTCGTGGCGTCCACGCCGTGGCCGCCGGTGAAGTCGCGCTGCTCGTTGGTGGCCCAGTCGGTGATCGGCGTGCCACCGATGTCGAGGTGCTGGTAGGCCGTGCCGCTCCAGCCGAACTGGTAGATCCGCGCGTGGTCGGCGTAGTAGTCGTTGAACGGGCCGCCGGTCGCCGTCTGCTTGGTCATCGTGTTGTTGAAGAAGACGTTGCGGGGACCGGACGCGCCGGACCACTTCACGGCCTTCTTGCCCGCGCCCCACCAGATCGGGAACCAGTTGGAGTTGTCGGGACCGCCGCCGCCCTCCTCGCCGCAGTTGGCGCGGCAGTTGCCGGAGCGGTGGGCGTAGGGCACCCGGACCGTGTTCAGTTCGAACAGGTTGTTGCGCTCCCAGCCGCCGTGCAGGTTCAGGTCGGAGTCGAAGTCGTTGCCCACCACGACGTTGCCCGCCGCGGACCACTGGAACGTGAAGTGGCGCAGATTGCGCGAGGTGTTGCCCGCGTACAGCGAGTCCCACACCCGCGAGCCGCGGAAGTAACCGTTGCCGCCCTTGCCCTTGTTCCACGAACCGTCGAGCTCGTTGTTCACGATCTGGAGGTTCTTGGCCTCCTCGGTGACGATCGGGTGCGACCCGGTCATCTCCGCCCTGATGCCGCGCACCCAGGAGTTGGCCGCCCACTTGAAGACGATGCCGTGCATCTCCGCGGCGGGCGCCATGTTGCCGTAGTTGTTGATCGAGTCGGCCTGGTTGAGGCCGGGCATCGCCTGGGTGAAGCCGAAGTCCTCGAAGCCGACGCCGACGACCGGGTCCACCAGCGGGGCCACCTTCGAGTCGTACGTCGCCCCGGCGATCGGTGCCGAACCGTCGGAGGTCGAGTTGACCGGGACGTCGAACTCCAGCGGCTTGTCCAGCGTCACCGTGGTGCCCGAGACGGAGACGACGGTGAAAATCTGCTGGCGCATGTGCATGTTCAGCATCGGATACTCGGTTCCGGCGGCGAACTGCTGCTCGTAGAACTTGACCGAGTTGGCGGCTCGGACGTTCACGAACTCGCCGGCCTTGATCCTCGCGACCGACTGCACGTTGATGGTGCGGTCACCGGCCTTGGCGGCGGCGGTCACCTTCGCGCCCACCTTCCAGTGCACGTTGACCGTGCCCTCGAAGATGTCCTTGCGGTTCTCGGGAGCCGCCGCGTAGTCGCTCGCGTAGCTCGGGTCGACGCCCCGTGACTGGACCCGGAACAGGCCGCGGCCCGGCCACAGCCAGCCGCCCTTGCCCTGCCCGGACGTCATGCCGTCCTCGTCCCAGTCCGAACCGTCCGGCGTGAGCGCGTCGTACAGCGTGTTCGCGTCCGGCCGGTAGGTGATCTTCGTGGCGTCCCTGCCCGCGCCGCGGACGATCAGGTGGTCCGCGTCCACGTGCAGCTCGCGCGACACGGCCAGCTCACCGGCTGGCAGCGTGATCAGGCTCAGCTTGGTGTAGCTCGCCGACGGCGAACAGGTCGTCCTGATCGAGTCGATGGCCGACTGCAGGCCGGCCGAGTCGTCCTGGCCGTCGTCTGGCCGGACGCCGAACTGGCTCGCCAGCTCGGCCGCGGTGATCTGGCAGGCCGCGCTGGAGTTGACCTCGCTCGCGCCGGGGAGGTTCTGGCCACCCCGGTACCCGGCCCTGCTCCAGTCGTACAGGCCGCTGACGGGCGCCCGGCGGTTGGCCGCCGAGGTGTCCAGCCCGGTGAGCGCGCCCGCGCCGGGGGCCGCGTCGGCGGCATTCACCAGAACGGCGATGCCCGCCGCGGCGAGTGTGCCCACGATGCTGAGCACGACGGCTCGTCCTAAGCCTTGTTTTCGGGACACACAAGCCTCCAGGGAATTGTCCGGCCGCAGGTGTGGGGCGGTTCACACTGTGGCGGCTGGAATTGTTAATAGCGCATCCCGCTTTCGTCAATGACTGGGCGCGAATCCGTGACGATGTTCGAGTATGTGAAACGTCAGAGATGTGAAATAGGGAATTCTCAAACGTTTGCAAAAACCTGTTGATGGTGTCCGCAAGTGCGGAAATTGAATTGGTGTCCTTGCGCTGGGCCGGTGCGTCAGCGCTCGGCGGCGGTACGCGTCTGCGGGGTGTCCGGCGCGCTGCACCCTTGTGCCGGGCGTCCCGTCGTGCCTATATTTGCCGAAACACCCACATGTAAGCGCTTACATTACCAAGAGTGACATGTAAGCGCTTACATGGAACTATCGGCGACGACAGGGCGGCAGGCAGAGCTATGGCGAAGCAGCACCAGGCCTCACCTGAGGCCCGGCAGGGGGCGACGATCTACTCGGTCGCCGAGCACGCCGGCGTCAGCATCGCCACCGTGTCACGGGTGCTGCAGGGCGTGACGGTCGTGTCCGAGCCCACCCGCCAGAAGGTGCTCGCCGCCGTCGAGGAGCTCGGCTACGTGGCGCTCGGAGCGGCGCGAAGTCTCGCGGTGCGCCATCACGAGGCCCACGGGCTCGTGTTGCCGGAGCTCTCCGGGCCCTATTACGCCGAGCTGCTCATGGGGTTCGAGGCGCGTGCCGCCGAACTCGCTCAGTCCGTCGTGCTCGTGCTCACCGACAGCCGCACCGATCTGGCCGCGGCGGTGCGGCAGCTGGCGACCAGGGTCGACGCCATCGCGGTGTTCGGGTCGGCGCCGATCTCGGCCGACGTGGTGCGGTTGCTGCGCGCCAAGAAGCCGGTCGTCGTCATCGCGGGGGAGCCCCAGGACGGCGTCGAGGCGGTGTCGGCCGAGAATCTGGAGAGCGCGCGGGAGCTCGCCGGGCATTTGCTCGACCACGGGAAGCGGCGGGCGCTCTTCGTCGGCGATCCCGACAGCGGTCCCGACATCCACAACCGGTACGCGGGTTACGTCGCCGCGCACCGGGACCGGGGTCTCGACGCCGCCGAGCCCGTCCGGGTCGCGCTGCGTGAGGCCGAAGGCACTGCCTTCGCGCAACGGATGCTGGCTGGTGCGTACGAGGCGGACGCTCTGATGTGCGCCAACGACGAGCTGGCGTTGTCGATCATGGCCACGCTGCAGGACGCGGGCAGGGACGTGCCCGGTGACGTCGCGGTGGTCGGCTGGGACGACGTCATGACCGCGCGGTACGTGCGGCCCGGGCTGACCACCGTTCGCCAGCCCGTCCACGAACTGGGCGCGCTCGCCGCGGACCGCCTGCACGAACTCGTGAGCGGCGAGCCGCCGCGGTCACGAGCGCAAACGCTGCCGACGCAGCTGGTGGTGCGCTCCTCCTGCGGCTGCCGCGCCGCCACCTGATCACCACCGTCTACTCGAGACGAACGCCGAGAGGAAGCGAAAAGCAATGGTGCGCAAAACTTCCAGGTCGATCGCGGGGGTGTCGGCCCTGGTGCTGGTCCTGGCCGCGTGTGGACGCGGCGACGAGCAGGCCGGCGGCCAGGCGAGCGCCGACATCGCGCAGGGTCCCGCCACCGGCACCATCACGGTCTGGGCCATGGGTGCCGAGGGGGAGAAGCTCCCGGCGCTCGCGAAGGAGTTCGAGGACGCGAACCCCGGCGTCGACGTCCAGGTGACCGCCATCCCGTGGGACGCCGCCCACAACAAGTTCACCTCGGCGATCACCGCCGGCCAGGCGCCCGACGCGGCCATGGTGGGATCGACGTGGATGGGCGAGTTCGCGGGCCTTGACGCGCTCGACCCGACACCCTCGTCGATCGACAAGGGCGCGTTCTTCGAGGGCGCGCAACGCACTACCGAGGTCGGCGGAACCTCCTACGGCATTCCCTGGTACGTCGAGACGCGGCTTCTCTACTACCGCAAGGACCTGGCCAAGACCGCCGGCTATGAGACGCCGCCGAAGGACTGGCCGGGGCTCAAGGAGATGGCCAAGGCCATGCAGGCCAAGGCCGGCGCCAAGTGGGGGATCGGGCTGCAGGCCGGTGGCACCGGCTCGTGGCAGTCGTTGCTGCCCTTCGCGTGGTCGAACGGCGCGTCGCTGACCAAGGACAACGGTGCCGCGTACAACTTCGACAGCCCGGAGATGCGGGAGACGCTGGAGTACTACGGCTCGTTCTTCTCCGAGGGCATCGCGGACAAGCAAGCGCCCGCGCAGCCCACGACCGAACCGGACTTCGTCAGCGGGCGCGTGCCGATGTTCATCTCCGGCCCCTGGATGATGTCCGCGGTCGAGAAGCTCGGCGGGGCCGGCTTCAAGGACAAGTACGACGTCATGCCGATGCCGACCAAGAAGACCTCGTCGAGTTTCGTCGGCGGGTGCAACCTCGTCGTCTTCAAGACGACCAAGAACCGCGACTCCGCCTGGAAGTTCGTCAACTGGCTGGCGAGCCCGCAGGTGCAGGTGAAGTGGTACCAGCAGTCGACGGACCTGCCGTCGGTGAAGAGCGCCTGGCAGGACCCGGCTCTCACCGCAGACAGCAAGCTGGCCACCTTCGGCAAGCAGCTCGACACGGCCCAGTCGCCGCCCACCTTCGCCACGTGGGAACAGGCCATCACCGCGCTCGACACGGAGGTCGAGAAGGTGGCCCGCTCCGGTGCCGACCCGGCCACCGCGCTCAAGGCGGCTCAGTCGTCGGCCGACTCGATCGGCACCGGCCGGTGAGCTTGTCCGTCCCCGCCCGCCGCAGGCGAGGGGTGCAGCGGGCGGCGTGGGGGCTCATCCTCCCGTTCTGCCTGCTGTTCGGAGTCTTCACGGCGTGGCCGGTGGTCCAGTCGCTCTTCATGAGCTTCACCGACACCCGCAACCGCGACCTGCGCACGCCGTTCGCCGTGGAGTTCGTCGGGCTGGACAACTACGTCCAGGCGTTCGCCGACCCGATCTTCCGCACGGCGGCCGCGAACACCGCGTACTTCGTGCTGGTCGGCGTGCCGCTCACGCTGATCATCGCGCTGGCGGCCGCTGTCGTGCTGGACAAGGGGATCACGCGGTTCCGGGCGTTCTTCCGGCTGGGCTTCTACACGCCGGTCATCACGTCGATCGTCGCGGTCGCGGTGGTCTGGCGGTTCCTGCTCCAGGACGAGTTCGGGCTGATCAACACCGTGCTCGGCTGGGTCGGGATCGACGGCCCGAACTGGCTCGGCGACCCGGACTGGTCGATGCCCGCGTTGATCCTCATGGCCGCGTGGCGCAACTTCGGCACCGCCATGATCATCTTCCTGGCCGGGCTGCAGGCGGTTCCCGCGTCGTTGCACGAGGCCGCGTCGATCGACGGCGCAGGGCCGGTGCGGCGGTTCCGGCACATCACGCTGCCGTTGTTGCGCCCGACGCTGCTGTTCGTCTCGGTGACCACGGCGATCGGCTATCTCCAGTTCTTCGAGGAGCCCTACGTCATGACGAACGGCGGTCCGCTCGACTCGACGATCTCCGCGTCGATGTACACGTACCGGCAGTTCGGTTTCGGCAACTACGGCTACGCCTCCGCCATGAGCTATCTGATCTTCGTCGTCATCGCGATCGTGACCGCCCTGCAGTTCCGCCTGCTGCGGGAGAGGGGATGACATGACCAACGCGCGCACGCAGAACCGTTGGTGGCTCTACGTTCCTCTCACGATCGCGCTCGTCGCCGTGGTCGCGCCGTTCGCCTGGATGGTGCTGGGCAGCTTCAAGGGCGAAGGCGAGATCCGCGCCAACCCGCCCACCTGGTTGCCCGAGGCCGCGTCCCTGGACAACTACACGCAACTGTTCTCCCGCTTGCAGTTCGGGACGTACTTCCTCAACTCGGCGATCGTCGCCGTGCTGGTGACCGCCGGGAACCTGCTCTTCTGCTCGATGGTCGGCTATGCGCTCGCCAAGCTGGAGTTCAAGGGCAAACGGGCGTTGTTCGCGGTCGTCATGGCGACCCTGATGATCCCCGGCGTGGTCACGTTCGTGCCGCTGTACGTCCTCGTCGTCAACGCGGGCCTGGCGAACTCGCTGCCCGCGCTGATCCTGCCGTTCCTCGTCTCGCCGTTCGGCGTCTTCCTGATGCGCCAGTTCATCATCGGCCTGCCGGGCGAACTGCTCGACGCGGGACGTGTCGACGGCGCAGGCGAGGTGCGCATCTTCGCCCGGATCATCCTGCCGCTGTGCGGGCCCGCGCTCGCCACCCTCGGCATCCTCACGTTCCTCGGCAGCTGGAACAACTTCCTCTGGCCCCTGGTCGTGGCGCAGCAGGAGAGCCAGTTCACGCTCCCGGTCGCGCTCGCCCTCTACTCGACCGGTCAGAACTCGATCCAGTACGGCCTGCTGCTGGCCGGGGCCACCATCGTCGTCGTCCCGGTCCTGCTCGTTTTCCTCGTCTTCCAGCGGCGCTTCATCGAAGGCATCGCGACCACCGGCATCAAGTGAGAAGTCCACAGTGGATTCATTCAGGAGGGGGACTCACATGACAACGCCAGCCAGGATCACCCGCCGAACCCTGCTCGTCGCGAGTGCGGCCGGCACCGCCGCACTCGCCGTTCCCGCGTCGGCCGCGGCCTCCCCGAGGCACGCCGATCCCGTCCGGATCCGGGGCTGGGCCAGGGACACGTGGCGCAGCCTGGTCGCGATGACTCCGTCGGGCACGGGCCTGCCCGCGGACAACATCCCGGAGTCGCTGGCCGCGTCCGACCGCTCCGGCTACACCTCGCCGACGAACATCGGCGGCTACCTGTGGTCGACGGTCGTGGCCCGCGAACTCGGGTTCATCTCGGCGGCAGAAGCGTCGGCGCGCCTGGTCCGGACGCTCACGACCCTGGACAGGATGGAACACCACGTTCCGAGCGGCATGTACTTCAACTGGTACGACGAGGAGACCGGCGAAGCATTACGTGCGTGGCCCGGCACTGGCGCCACGGTCCACCCGTTCTGCTCCAGCGTCGACAACGGCTGGCTCGGTGCGGCACTGCTCGTCGTGGCGGGAGCAGACCGTGCGGCAGCAGGCCTGGCCCGGCGGCTCTTCGCCCGCATGCGGTGGGACGCCTTCTACAACCCCGGCGACGACCCCGCGCACCCCGTGCGGCCGGGCGGCCTGATCCACGGCGGGTTCTTCCCGTTCGACCACGACCGCCCCGGCGGGGTGTACCAGGGCACGCACATCGGCGGCGACCCCGTCTGGCTGACCACCCACCACTACGACACCACCGTGTCCGAAACGCGCATCACCAGCTACCTCGGCATCATCACCGGCCAGATCCCGCCGAAGCAGTACTTCGCGATGTGGCGGACCTTCCCGGCGTCGTGCGACTGGTCGTGGCACGAGACGCAGCCGGTGGGGGAGAACCGGACCTACTACGGCATCGAGGTCTTCGAAGGCGCCTACACCTATCGCGGCATGCGGATCGTGCCCGGCTGGGGCGGCTCCATGTTCGAGGAGCTGATGCCGGACGTGTTCGTGCCCGAGGCGAAGTGGGCGCCGAGGTCGTGGGGCCGCAACCATCCGCTGCACGTCCGAGCTCAGCGGGAACACGGGCTGATCGAGGCGAAGTACGGCTTCTGGGGCTTCAGCCCGTCCAGCAACCCCGCCGGCGGGTACCGCGAGTACGGCGTCGACGCGCTCGGCATGGGTCCGGGCAACGAGCCGGGGAACCCGGCCAACGGCTACTTCTCCGACCAGGAGATGACGAACTACGACGTCGGCTTCGGCTCGTGCCGCCCGGCCACCGCGCCCACGCCCGTGTTCGGCGACGGTGTGGTCACCCCGCACGCGGCCTTCCTGGCGATGATGCACGAGCGCGACGAGGCCTACACCAACCTGGTCGGCATCCAGGAGGACCTGCGCGCCTACGGCAGGGGCGGCTTCTTCGACGCGGTCGCCGTGCGGTCGGGCGCCATCGCGCGGCGTTACCTGTCCCTGGACCAGGCGATGGTCATGGGGGCGATCGGGAACGTGCTGTGCCGGGACGTGATCCGGCGATCGTTCTCGACCCCGGCCGTCGAACGGGCGCTCCGTCCGGTGATCGGTGTCGAGGAGTTCGGCGCGAGCCGAGTCTGAACAGCTGTGGAGGTAATGGCATGCGGCCGGTGAGGCTGATTTCCGAGGACGGCGTCGAGTACCGCGACCTCAACGGCAACGGCGTCATGGACCCCTACGAGGATCCACGCCTGCCCGTGGCCGAGCGCGTGGCGGACCTGCTGGGGCGCCTGTCGTTGGAGGAGAAGGCCGGCCTGCTGTTCCACACCGTCATCGAGGCGGGCACGGACGGCACGGTGAAGGAGGCTCCCGGCGCCATCAGCAAGTCGCCCACGAGCGTCGTGGTGGGGCAGAAGCACCTGACGCACTTCAACGTGCACGCTCTCCACGACGCACGGATGGCGGCGCGCTGGTACAACAACCTCCAGCTCATCGCCGAGAGCACACCGCACGGAATCCCGGTGACCATCTCCACCGACCCGCGGCACGCGTTCCTGGAGAACGCCGGGGTTTCGTTCACCGCCAAGGCTTTCTCCCAATGGCCCGAGTCGCTCGGTCTCGCCGCGCTCGGCGATCCGTCCCTGGTGGAACGGTTCGCGGACATCGCCCGCCAGGAGTACCTCGCGGTCGGCATCCGCTGCGCCCTGCACCCGGCGATCGACCTGGCCACCGAACCGCGGTGGGCCAGGCAGGCGGGCACGTTCGGACAGGACTCGGCACTGACGGCCGAACTGGCCGTGGCGTACGTGCGCGGGTTCCAGGGCGAGTCCCTGGGACCCGAATCGGTCGCCTGCACCAGCAAGCACTTTCCCGGCGGCGGCCCGCAGAAGGACGGCGAGGACGCGCACTTCCCGTACGGCCGCGAGCAGGTCTACCCCGGCGGACGGTTCGACGACCACCTGGCACCGTTCCGGGCGGTCGTCGAAGCGGGCACCGCGGCGGTGATGCCGTACTACGGGATGCCCGTCGGCCTGGAGGTGGACGGCGAGGCGATCGAGGAGGTGGGCTTCGGCTACAACCGCCAGGTGGTCACCGGAATGCTGCGCGACCGCCTCGGGTTCGACGGCGTGGTGCTCACCGACTGGGAACTCGTGATGGACAACCACGTCGGCGACAAGGTGCTCCCCGCACGGGCGTGGGGCGTCGAACACCTCGACGCGCACGGGCGGATGGAACTCATCCTCGCCGCGGGCGCCGACCAGTTCGGCGGCGAGGAATGCGTCGAGGTGCTGCTCGAACTGGTGGCTCAGGGCCGTGTCACGGAGGCGCGGATCGACGAGTCGGCCCGCAGGCTTCTCACGATGAAGTTCCGCCTGGGGCTCTTCGACGACCCCTTCGTCGACGAGGACCGGGCGGCGGAGATCGTGGGACGGCAGGACTTCCGCGACGAGGGTCACCTCGCGCAGGCGCGTTCGGTCACGGTCCTGCAGCAGGGCGAGAACGCGGCGAGGTTGCCGCTCAAGCCAGGGCTGAAGCTGTACGTGGAGAACGTCTCACCGGAGGTCGCCGCGCGCTTGGGAACCGTTGTCGCCACACCGGAGGAGGCCGACGTGGCGCTCGTGCGGCTCATGGCCCCGTTCGACCCGCGGTCGGACCTGTTCCTGGAGTCGTGGTTCCACCAGGGTTCGCTCGACTTCCCGCCGGGCCTGGCCGCGCGCCTCGCCCGGATCTCCGCGGCCTGCCCGTTGGTCGTCGACGTGACGCTGGACCGTGCGGCGGTCCTGACCCCGTTGCTCCAGGTCGCGTCGACGTTGGTGGTCAGTTACGGCACCACGGACGAGGCCTTGGCCGATGCGCTGTCGGGCGTCGTCCCGCCGCGGGGCAGGCTTCCGTTCGACCTGCCGCGGTCGATGGAGCAGGTGCGCCGCCATCCTGAGGACGTCGCGGGGTACGAGGATCCGCTCTTTCCCTTTGGACACGGGCTGCTCCCGGGGTGACCGCGACCCGCTTCCGGGTCTGGAACGGCCGTTGCCGGCCGCTGCGTGGGCAGCGACCGGCGACGTTGGTGCCACTTCGGTCAGGTCAGCCACCGACCTGCGCGATGCTCCAGCTCCAGGAGTTGTCGGTGCCGGGGCAGTACCGCTGCCGGCCGGTGCCTTCCCAGGTGTAGTTGGTCTCCGCGTGCGAGCCATCGCTCATGGAGCACATGAAGATGGAGAGTGCGTACTTCGGGCTCAACGTGCTGTTGAGCATGTGGGGGTCCGCAGGCTTCTGGTCTGACTTGAAGCCGAACCACGTGGTCCACGACTGGACGAGAACGTAGTCCTCCTTGCACTCCTTCAGGATCACGATCTCCTCGGTCCTGGCGAACCCGTCGGGTTGCAGACACTGTCCGGTCAGCCGGTTCTTCAGCTTGTAGTCGTAGTTGGTCACCGTGCCGGCGTTGATCTTTTCCTGCCAGACGCGCACCAGGTGGAAGACCCAGTTCTCGCGGAACTCGCCGTCACAGCTCTTCTGGACAGCCGGGATCCTGCCCTTGGAGTCGGGTTCGCCCACGGTCAGGCACTTGCCGGTGTACTGGTTGACCACCTTGGCGATGCGGTCCTCCGGCCAGATCTCGCCCGGTACGAAGGCGACCGCGTCGAACGCGATCTCCTTGCCGTTGCCGGCGCTGTTCATCGAGCTCAGCGAGACCTTCGGATTGGTGGCGAACTTGAAGGTGCCGAGGCTCACCCACGGCGTCCACGCCACCGGAGGCCGGGACGCCACCTGCTGCGGGCCATCCGCCGTGTAGACCGTGTAGACGGGTGGCGAGGAGTTCTGCCACGTCCGCTTGGGTTGGTGGACCCACACCTCCACCGGGGTGCTGAGGGTGCGTCCCAGTGTCCAGGTGGCCTTCATCTGCAGCTTGCGGCCTTCGTCGTTGTCCCCGTAGGCGTGGGTGAACCAGAAGTGCCCGCCGTAGCCGCTGGTCGCCTGGTGCAGGTCGATGCGCGACGGTTCCCTGCCCTGGGCGTCCTTGCCGAACTCGATCGTGAACGTCCCGTCGGCGAAGTTGAGCCGCCGGCAGGAGCGGTACGTGGGCGGGGAGTTGAAGGCCGGCCCGATCTCCCTCGGCACGTCGTCGACCACCATCGCGTCACCCGGCAGAGCCGCCCCCTCGCACGTCGGCTCGGAACTGATGCCGTCGGCGGGTTCGTCGCGGTAGTCCGGGTAGTAGCGCAACGACTCGTTGCCGCACTCCAGGTCGCACTTGAACTTCCACGTCGCCGGCTTGTGCCACCAGCACTTCAGGTCGTACTGACCGGCGGAGTTCAGGTGGGCACACGGTCCGGCGGGTTCACCGACGACCTCGGGAGCGTTGGGAAGGTTCTCCTCACCGGGGAAGCAGTTGTTGTCGACGGTGCAGAAGGTCTCGATCCACGGCTTGACCCTCGCCTTGTACTCGTCGGTGTTCCACCAGGCGTTGTTGAAGAACGGCACTTCCTTGTTCGCGTCCTCGAACCCCGACGGCGGGTTGGCGGCGAAGCCCATCACCTTCTCCGGGTAGGGCCACTTCTGCGGGGTCGCGAAGTCCCGCGGGTACTTGCCGAACTCGTGCCGGTCGACCGCGTATCGCCGGTTCGCCGGGTTGTTGCCCCAGCCGAGACCCCAGGCGAAACCCGCGCCTGCCTCGCCGGGCTGGTGGAAACCGGAGTTGTACGCCCACACCGCGCCGAACCAGTTCTCCAGCTTCGACGGGTCGTTGTTGTTGATGGTGACGCCGGCGTCCTGGAGCTGGTTCCACTTCTGCTGCAGGATGCGCAGGCCGGAGGCCACGTTGGCGGCGTAGTCGGTGGCCACGGCCACCTGCTGGCCGTACGGCAGCGCGGTCTCACCCGGCCGCTCACGGCCGGCCAGGCGCATGCCGTCGGTGGTCTGGGAGACGCCGTAGCCGCAGTCGGCCTTGGAGAAGTCGATGTCCCAGTCGTCGGCTTCGGTGCCGTTGTAGATGTCGTTGCCGTAGTAGTTGCCGATCAACGGGTTCGCGTACTCACCGGGCAGCACGAGCTTGCTCGCCTGCCAGAGGTTCGACTCCTGACCGAGGATGCCGAGCAGCACCTGGACCGGAACCGTGCCGTTGTTGGTGTTCTTCAGCGGGATCGGCGGGAACATCGTCTGCGGCGTGTAGCCGAAGCCCTGGCCGTTGTTGTGCCAGTTGTTGGCCCGCTGCGCGTTGTCCTTCAGCTGACCGTACACCGCCCAGTTGGCGGCCCACTCGACCTGCTTCGGCTTGGGCTGGTAGACCTGCTTGCCCAGGTCGTTGCGCTTGATCGCGCAGGTGGCCGCGGCCTCGCTCATGTCCTGGCCGAGGGCCTGTGCTCCCAGGCTCGGCTCGGTGGCGGCCTTCGCCTGCTCCTTGGCCGGCGCCGCGGTGTTCGCCGCGGGGTCGACGGTGAACCCGACGTCCTTGCCCGTCTTGGTGCTCTTGGCCCTGATGTGCACCTTCTCGGGCTTGCCGGGCGTCAGGGAGAACACGCCGGGCGTCTTGCCGTCCGCCCGCCCGACCTCGGTGACGGCCGCGTCACCGCGCACCGAGAGCTGTGCGTCGGCCGGAAGGTCCATTTTGGACACGACCGCCGGGAGCTTCTCGACCTTGTCGGGCGACCCGGTGATGACGACCTTGCCACCGTGCACGCGGCTGATGGCCAGCCGGCCGGCCTTGCCGGACGCGAGGGTCGCCGCCTCGGCCTCCTTGGTGGCGTCGGCCGCGATCCGGCGCACCCGGTTGGTCCTGTCGTCACCCTCGAGGTAGACGACGCCGTTCTCGGCGTCGGGCCTGAGCTCGAACGCCCCGCCCTTGGTCTTCGTGAGCTTGGTGCGGGTGCCGTCGTCGGCGATGCGCTGGACCATCGCACCGGCGGCCGCCACGATGCCGCTGCGAGTGGGAACGGCCGACGTGACCTGTCCCTGCACCTCGATGCGCTTGCTCAGCGCACCGGACGCCGCGTCGATCTTGACCAGGCCGGTCTTGCCCTTGTCCTCGGTGGCGTCCTGGGTGAGAACGGCCGTCTCGTCGAGTCCGCAGCCGGGGCTGAAGTACGCGAGGGTCGCGCGGATCGGGAGCTTCTTCACCTCACCGCTGTTGAGATCGACGGTCGCGGTGAACGCACCGCGCGCCATCAGTGCTTCCTTGTTCGTGTACGTCCTCGGCGCGTACGCCACGACCGCGCGGTCACCGGAGCCGGTCACGCACGCGTTCCCGATCCACAGGTCGGCCTCGACGGCCGGGTGGTTGAGCGTCGCGACGGTCTTCCAGGCATAGCCGGTCCTGGCGGTCGCCACCATCACGTGGAAACCGGTCTGGTCACCGATCGTCGTCCACATCCGGTCGGCGGAACCCTGCCAGTCCTTGCCGATGACCTCCTGCCGCTTCTCCGCCGCCACAACCGGCGGATCGGCCGGCTTCGCCTTGTCCGCGGCCTTGTTCGCCTCCGGCTCCGCGACCGCCGTGGTGGCGCCGGTGAGCATGAGCGCCGCGGTGCCGAGTGCGACACCGCGCCACAGCGCTCGTCTTCTTCGTGTTGCTGCCATCAAATCCCCCAGGACTTGTCGATGATGGACTTGTCGCCGGGCAGCGGAAGATTCCGCGCACACGACAGCGACGCCCCGACCGAAGTCGGAGGCGTTCGAGTGCACGGTGAAATGACGCGAGCCTCAGCTCGCGATCCCCCAGACTGACAACGACAGGCCCCCAAGCACAGCGAAGCTAACTAGCGTGTGCGAACGGTGTCAAGATCGGTGCTCTCGGTTGCGAACGAGGGCCTTCCGGAGACCAGGCGTGTGCTGAACCCGCGGGCCGGGAGCCTCACAGCTCACTCAGCGGAACCGGCCTCCCGAGGAGGAACCCCTGCGCCTGGTCGCACCCGAGCGCACGGAGGATCTCCAGCTGTTGCACCTGTTCCACGCCCTCCGCGATCACCGTCATGTCGACCGCGTGGGCCATCGCGATGATGCTCGTGACGATCGCCTCCGCCTCGTCGGAACGGCCGAGCCCCGCGGTGAAGGACCGGTCGATCTTGAGCGTGTTCAGCGGCAGGGTGAGCAACTGGGCGAGTGAGGAGTAGCCGGTGCCGAAGTCGTCGATGGCGAGCCGCACGCCCAGGTCGCGCAACGCGGCGAGGGTGCGGGCGGCCAGCGCCGGGTCGCGGGTCAGGGCGCTTTCGGTGATCTCCAGGCACAGCGAGCTGGGGTCGAGCCCCGCCTTGTGGGTGGCGTGCCGGATCGCGGACACGAGCCACGGGTCGTCGAGCTGACGGGCCGACAGGTTCACGGTCAGCTTCAGTTCCGGTGCCAGCACGGCGATCTCGCGGGTGGCGGTGTGCAGCATGTGGGCGCCGACGATGTTGATCAGGTCGCTTTCCTCGGCGAGCGGGATGAACTCGCAGGGGGAGATGAGGCCGTAGCGCGGGTGCGTCCAGCGCAGCAGGCCCTCGACCGCGGTGCGCCGGTCCGTGCCGAGGTCCACGATCGGCTGGTAGGCGAGCCACAGCTGATCGCTCAGGGGTGCGGTGCGCAGGTCCTGCTCCAGTTGCAGGCGGCGCTGGATCTGTTCGCGCAGCTCGACGTCGAAGAACGCGATGCGGCCGCGGCCCCTGGTCTTCGCCTGGTACATCGCGAGGTCGGCGTCGCGGAGGAGGTCGGCGCCGTCGCGGGGGTCGCCCGGTTCGGCGAGCACGATGCCCACGCTCGCGTCGACGTGCAGGTGCCGTCCGTCCACGGAGATCGGCCGGTTGAGCTCGGCGCGGACGTGGTCCGCGAGGGCGGTCGCCTCGTCCGGGCCGGTCACCCCGTAGGCGATGACGGTGAACTCGTCACCGCCGAGCCTGCCCACGACGTCGCCGCGGCGGGAGCCGCGGCTCAGCCGCGTGCCGACGACCCGCAGCACCTCGTCGCCGGCGCTGTGGCCGAGGGAGTCGTTGATGACCTTGAACTTGTCCAGGTCGATGAACAGCACCGCGGTGAGCCCGGACCGATGTGCCCGTGCGGCCGGGCTGAGCCGGTTGATGGTCACAGTGCGGTTGCACAGGCCGGTCAACGCGTCGTGCGTCGCCTCGTGCTCCAGCCTGCTGTCGATCATGCGGCGTTCGGTGATGTCGGTGAACGACACGACGGTCGCCGACGGCAGCGTTCCGTCCTGGGCGAGCGCACGGGCGCTGAGCGACAACCAGACGCGGCTGCCGTCCGGCCGGAGGGTCTGCAGGATCCGCCCGTGCTGCGATCTGCCGGTGGCTCTGGTGGTGGCCGACGGGTACTGCGCCTGCGGGATCGGCTGGCCGGACTCGTCGTGCAGCTCGGCCAGCGACGCCGGCTGGCCGATCACCTCCTGCGCGCGGACGCCGAGGATCCGTTCGGCCGCGGGGTTGACGGACTCGACGAGGCCCGTGGCGCCGACGACCAGCACGCCCTCCTCGATGGCGGCGACCACCGCGGTGAAGTGGTGCTCCGCCCGCCTGCGCGCCGTCTCGTCCGCGCAGATCAGCACGTAGCCGCCACCGTCCATCCTGGCGACCGACACCCGCACCGCCAGCGCGCCGCCGTCCGGACGCCGGTGCACCGCGTGGACCACCCCGCCGGCTTCGAGCACCGCCACCGGGTCCAGCGGCGCACCGACCACCTGACCGATGGACTGCCCGATCGCGTCGGCTGAACTCCGGCCGTAGACGTTCTCCGCGCTGCGGTTCCAGCTCGTCACGACACCCTCGGCGGTGGTCGCGATGAGCGCGTCGCTCACGTGCGCGGCGAGAGCGGCCTGGTAGCGCAACGCCGCCGCGGCCGCCTTCTGCTCGGTGACGTCCCGCATGATCACCTGGAACGCGGGCCTGCCCTGCCACGTCGTGCGCACCGAGACCGACTCGATGTCGGTGGTGCCGCCGTCGAACCGGACCAGCACGGCGTCCGCCGGGTCGCTCGTCGCGCCCGGCTCGCTGAGCTTCGCGATCCTGCGCAGCATCTCCGGCTGCGAGTCCGGGTGGACGAAGTCGGTGATCGGGCGGCCGAGCACGTCGGCCTCCGACCGCGCCCGCACGAACTCGACGGCCGCCGGGTTCGCGTAGACGAGCACGCCCGCCTCGTGCACCACGATCGCCTCGGGGGCGAGGTCCACCAGGAGCCGGTAGCGGTCGGCGAGGTCCGCGAGCTCCTGCTGCTGGCTGTGCCGCCGGGTCACGTCGGCGACGACACCCACCAGGGCCCGTGCGGTGTTGTGGGTCGAGACGCGGGCGCGGAACTGGAGCCAGCGCGTGCCCGCCGGAGTCTCGAGGGGCTGCTCCAGCTCGAAGTCCTCCCACGCCGGCGCCGTCTTCGCGGCCACGGTCAGCGGCGCGGTCAGCTCGGCCAGCCGGGCGCGCACGGTGTCCTGGTCCGCGCGGGCCACGCCGATCACCACGTCGAGGCCCGGCATCCAGCCGAGCTGGTCCGTGCCGAGGTCCAGCCACCACACGACGGCGGCGCCGACCGAGAGCGAGAGCTCGACCAGCAGCTCGTGGTCGAACCCGGCGTCACCGATCAGGCCGCTCACGTCTTGGCTCCCAGATCCGACGTCCCGGGAGCGCGGTGGCGTGGCCATCGTGAAGTCCTACTACACACTCGACCAGAACCGCATCCGTCTGGCGTGAACATGGTGTGCCGTTATATCCGGTCGCCCGGACGGCCCGATGATCAGGGTTCGCCTGCGAATGTCCATTGTGGACCCGCAAGGTTTCTCGCTACGAGGTGGTTTACACCGTTATTCTTCTGACAGAGGTGTCGGCCCTCGGTAAGGGGGACCTGGTTGTGGTCGCGCGAGGTGTGGGTGTCTGCGGAATCGGCGTGGTCAGCGGGTACGGGTGGAACCGCAGGTCGCTCTGGGAGGGACTGATCAGCGGCAAGCCCGCCGCCTCGATCGTTCCCGAACTGGGCCGGTTCCCCGGTGACACCGTCTGGGCGGCGCGGGTCGGCGAGGGCGGTGACCCGGTGGACGGGCCGAGCCGCTTCGCGCGGGCCATGCGCGCCGCCGCCAGGGAGGCGATCGAGGACGCCGGCACCCGCGGCTGGCAGCCCGGCCGGCGGGTCGGCCTTTTGCACGCGGTGGTGCTGGGCGAGGTGGACCTGTGGCGCGACTTCTACGTCACGCGCGGTGGCAAACTGCCGGTGCACGACTACCTGGCGTTGATGCCGTCCACACCGATGTCGACGTTCATGCAGGAATACGGTTTCCACGGACCGGCCATGAACGTCTCGGCGATGTGCGCGTCGGGCAACGCCGGTCTGCTCACCGCGATGGCGTGGCTGGACGCGGGAATCGTCGACGACGTCGTGTTCGTCGCGACGGATCTTTCGCTCACCCCGGAGAACGTCTCCCACTTCGTCCGGCTCGGCGTGGCGATCGTGGACGCCGAGCCGCTCGATGCGTGCCGCCCGTTCCAGCAGGGGAGCAGGGGTTTCGTGATGGGCGAGGCCTCCGTGGCGTTCGTCCTCTCGCGCCGTGCGGCGAATCCCTACGCCCTCACGCTCGGCGGTGCGATGTCGCACGACGCGTACCACGTGACATCGATCGATCCGCGGCTCGACCAGATCACCAGGTGCTTCGCCGACGCGCTGGACAACGCCGCGGTGAGTGCTGCCGACGTGCGCTACCTCAACGCGCACGGCCCAGGCACCGCGCAGTGCGACACCGCCGAGGCCGCCGTGCTGGAGCAGCTGTTCGCCCCGGACACCGGGGTTTACTCGGTGAAACCGCTGACCGGACACTGCCAGGGCGCGGCGTCGGCGATCGAGGTCGCGGTCACCGCGATGGCCTACGACAGCGGGGTGATCCCGGCCCCACCGACGGTCGCACCAGGACATCCGCGCCTGCTGGACGGCCCGACACCGCTCGTCGACGGCCTCACGATCAAGTCGTCGCTCGGCATGGGCGGCCACAACTCCGTGGTCGTGCTGGCACCGCCCGCCTGACGTGTCAGACGGGCGGTGCCAGCACGTGATCACGGCTTGGTCAGGCGAACCAGGAACCCGTCGTGATCGGTGTGCGTCATGCCGTACCTGGTCGTGCTGACGAACGCGTTGTCGTTCGAGAACACCACGTGCTGCACGTCGCCGTCCCCCTTTCGGATGTGGCCGGACGGGACGCACTTCTGCGCGTTCTCCGGATCGGCGGTGTCGTACTCCAGGTTGAAGTCGCCACCGACGATCGTCTTGCCGACGAGACCCTCGGCGGACCGGATGCTGGGGACCACGTCGAACAGCAGCGACCGGCACTGGGCCAGCGCTTCCGGCTCACTGCTCGCCGACAGATGCGTCGCACACGCCAGGTGGTCTCCAACGGCGTACGCGCACGCGAACGTGCGTTGCTCGTTACCGCTGTCCTGGCTGGTGTACTTGCCGCGCCACGCGTTCACGCCCTGGTAGCTGGCGGCGGAAACGCGGCCGAGCACGGCGTTGCCGTAGTCCTGGCCGTTGTTGCACTTCACCGGCGTACCGGTGTCGCGCCTGACCGCCGGGTTGAAGACGTGGTAGATCCGGTCACCCGGCCAGGCCTGGGCCAGCGCCGGTGCCAGGCGGTCGGGCACGTCGTTGGCGCAGATCTCGTTGAGCGTCACGAGGTTCGGACGCACTTGAGAGATCAGACCGGCGGCTTCGGGGATCGAACGGCCCTGGGAGTAGCACCCGGCGATCCCGCTGTTGCACAGGTTCAGCTGGAGCTCCCAGAACCTGTCGGCCGCGATCGAGGGCGTTGCGGGACCTGTCGTGGCAGGCAGCACCACCGCCTTCGCCCGCACGTACTCGGCACCGTTCGCAGCCGCGACCGCGCTCGACCCCGGCGCCACCAGGCTCGCCAGCAGAGCCAGTCCCACCGCCAGCGTCAGCTTCCGGCCCGCACGTCCTCGAGACATCGTTCCCCCTGCAGCGCAACGGATTTCAGCTCAGCCTGACACTCCGCAGTTCGGGGCGGACCAGAAACGGGAGGAACGGTGGGCGACGTGCACGTGATCGTTGTGGCCCGTGTAGCCCGGCCCGAGGATCTCACTGAAGCCGTGGTTGCGCGCCTGCTGTGCCAACGCGCAGAAGCCCTGCGCTCCAGCGCCCAGGTCGACGGCGTCGCCGTACAGGTGACGACTCCCGGCCGCGCCGCCGACGGCGTTGTTGCAGGAAACGCTGCGGAACCCGCCGTTGACGTCGATCGGCCGGTCGCCCATCGCGTGCCGCATGGCCTGCAGCTTCCACATGGACACCAGGGCGTTGGCGCGGGCGGTCGCCGCCGAGACGTTGCCGCCGGACCAGTCGGAGTTGCAGTTGTTCAACTCGTCGTAGGTGAAGTTGATCGGCGTGCAGTCGTTGTCCTGCAGTGCGTAGATCTTCGAGAACGTCGCGGGCCCGGCGATCCCGTCCGCGCCGAGGCCGTAAGCCTGCTGGAAACGGGTCACGGCCGCCTTCGTGCCGGCCCCGAACTGCCCGTCGAGGCTGAGCACGCCGCCGTAACCGGGATAGCCGGCCACCCGGATCTGCAGCTGACGTACGTCCTCGCCCGAAGCTCCTTGCGAGAGGGTGCGGCCCCAGGTGTAGCAGGCGTCGGCCGCGACGGGATCAGCCGCCGCCGCGGCGGGCGCGACACCGGCACCGGCGAGCAGGGCGAGGACCGGTAAGAGCAAGCGGAGTTTCATGACAGCGCACCTTTCGATCACAGGGAGGTGCAGCCTGTCGAGTTCCCTCGCGGGTTGTCAATGACCCACCAAGTGAACTCCTAGTTAGGCGCTGAGGAACCACCCGGATGGTCGCGGCGGGCGACGACGCCGGGTGGCCCGGTTCGTCGCAGGCGGCCTCGAAACGTGGAGGGACATCGGCCGTCAAGGAAAAAGTTGGCCGACATGTGCCATGTCAACAATCTTGCCGGGTCGGGAACGGCTCATTACGTTCACAGTTCACAAGGCCGAATTCCTTTCTGGCACAACGGTTGCCGGGGCCCGGAGGACTCAATGGTGAGCTCGGCACTGCTGTCGGTCCAGGGTCTGGTGAAGCGCTTTCCCGGCGTGACCGCCCTGCAGGGCGTGGACTTCGAGGTCCGCGCGGGTGAGGTGCACTGCCTGCTCGGGCAGAACGGCGCCGGCAAGTCGACGCTGATCAAGGTGCTGTCCGGTGCGCACCGCCCCGACGAGGGCGAGATCCGCTGGCGGGGCGAGGTGGTGTCGTTCGGCAACCCGACCGCCGCGATGCGCAGCGGGGTGGTCGCCATCTACCAGGAACTGGACCTCGTGGCGGGCTTGTCGGTGGCGGACAACGTTTTCCTCGGTCACGAACTGTCCACAGCGGGCTTCAGCCGGCGGTCTGAGGCGCGGCGCAGGACGCGCGCGCTGCTCGACCGGCTGGGGCACCCGGAGATCGCGCCCGACCGCGACGTCGGCCGGTTGTCCGTGGCCCACCAGCAGGTCGTCAGCATGGCGCGGGCGTTGTCGCTGGACGGACAGCTGCTGATCATGGACGAGCCGTCGGCCGTGCTGGACCCGGACGAGGTGCGGGTGCTGTTCGGGGTCATCAGGGAGCTCACCGCCCAGGGCGTGGCCGTCGTCTACATCTCGCACCGCCTGGCGGAGATCAGGGAGATCGGCGACCGGGTGACCGTGCTCAAGGACGGTCGCACCGTCGCGACGGGTCTGTCCGCACGCGAGGTGAAGACCTCGGAGCTGATCGCGTTGATGACCGGACGCGCCCTGGACAACGTGTTCCCGCAACGGAAACCGGTCGACCCGGCCGCGCCGGAGGTGCTGAAGGTGCGCGGGCTGGCCGACAAGAGCCGTTTCGACGACGTGGACCTCACCGTGCGCGCCGGTGAGGTGGTCGGGCTCGCGGGGCTCGTCGGGTCGGGCCGCTCGGAGATCCTGGAGACCGTCTACGGCGCGCGGAAAGCGGCCGGCGGGACCGTCGAGGTCGACGGAAGACAACTCCGGCGGGGGAGTGTCGGCGCGGCCGTGCGCGCCGGGATGGGGTTGTGCCCGGAGGAGCGCAAGAGCCAGGGGTTGTTGCTGGACCAGGCCGTGTACCGCAACATCACCGTCTCGTCGCTGTCGTCGTTCGCCCGGTTCGGGTTCCTGGACGACCGCTCCGAACGTGCCCGCGCCACGAAGCTCACCGAGGCGCTGGACGTCCGGCCGGCGGGCGTCGACCGCGTGGTGCGCGGCCTGTCCGGCGGCAACCAGCAGAAGGTCGTGCTCGCGCGGTGGCTGCTGCGGGAGTGCCGGGTGCTGCTGCTGGACGAACCCACCCGCGGTGTGGACGTGGGCGCTCGCAGCGAGATCTACGAACTCATCCGCGAACTGGCGGACAGAGGCGTGGCCGTGGTCGTCGTGTCCAGCGACGTCGAGGAGGTTCTGGGCCTGGCCGACCGGGTTCTGGTGGTCCGCGAGGGCCGGGTGGTCCACGACGGTCCTGCCGACGAGATCGACGAGTCCCGGGTCCTCGACCTGGTCATGGAAGGACACGCAGCATGAGCGAGGACACCGCCGCCGTGGCCGCGCAACCACGGACTCCGGTCGCGAAGGCATCCAGCGTCACGGCGCTGCTCGCCTCTCCGGCGGGGCGCAACACCGGTCTCGTGATCGCGCTGATCCTGTTGTGCCTGGGTGGTGTGGTCACTGCGGGCGACCGGTTCGCCGACATCGACAACGTGCTCACCATCCTGCGGCTCGCGGCGGTGATCGGTGTCGTGAGCATCGGGATGACGTTCGTGATCACCGGCGGCGGCATCGACCTTTCGGTGGGCGCGATCGTCGCGCTGTCCTCGGTGTGGGCCACCACCCTTGCCACCCAAGGGATCGCCAACGACACGCACTGGATCGTCATCGTGTTCACCGCGCTGCTGGTGGGCGGGGCGTGCGGACTGGTCAACGGCATGCTCATCGCCTACGGCCGGGTCGTGGCGTTCATCGCGACCCTGGCGAGCCTGGCCGCCGCCCGCGGTCTCGCCGAGATCATCTCCAACCGCAAGACGCAGATCGTGAACGTGCCGGGCTTCGCCGCCTTCTTCGACGCATCGGTGCTGGGGGTACCGGTGCTCGTGGTGATCTTCGCGGTGGTCGCCGCGGCCGGATGGGTGCTGCTCAACCGCACCACGTTCGGGCGCAGGACGTTCGCCGTCGGCGGCAACCCGGAGGCGGCCCGGCTGGCCGGCATCGACGTGCGCCGGCACACCGTCTGGCTCTACACGCTGCTCGGTCTGTGCTGCGGGCTGGCCGCGGTCATGCTGATCGCCCGCACCACCACCGGCAGCGCGACCCACGGCGGCCTGTACGAGCTCGACGCGATCGCCGCGGTCGTGATCGGCGGCACGCTGCTGACCGGCGGCCGCGGCACGATCGCGGGCACCGTCTTCGGCGTCCTGATCTTCACCACGCTGTCGAACGTCTTCACCCTCAACAACCTCTCCATCTCCGCCCAGGCCGTCGCGAAGGGCGCGATCATCGTGGTCGCCGTCCTCCTCCAGCAGCGGCTCGCCAGACGCAGCGGCGCTTGACGCCGCAACCACGACCGCTGCCACCCGAGGAGACCAGAACCCATGCAATTCAAGAGAATCACTCTTCTCGCCGCCGCCTCAGCACTCGTGCTCACCGCCTGCACGGGCAACACGCCGGAGAACAACGGTGGAGGGAACCAAAGCGGCGGTGTGAAGGTCGCCAACGACGAGCCGGGCAAGAAGGTCGTCATCGGCTTCTCCGCGCCGGCCGCCGACCACGGCTGGATGGCCGCGATCACCGACGCCGCCAAGAAGGAGGCAGGCAAGTACTCGGACGTCGAGCTGCGCGTCGTCGAGGGCACCAACGACCCCAACCTCCAGATCAGCCAGGTCGAGACGTTCATCAACGACAAGGTGGACGCGATCGTGCTGCTGCCGTTCGACGGCGCGGCGCTCACCCCGGTCGCTTTGAAGGCGATGAAGGCCGGCATCACTGTGATCAACGTGGACCGCCGGTTCGACAGCCCGTTCGCCGCGCGGTCCACGGTGCTGGGCGACAACTACGGCATGGGCGTGTCCGCGGGCACGTACGTCTGCGAGCGGCTGAAGGGCAAGACGGACGCCGTGGTCGCGGAGATCGCGGGCATCGACTCGTTGCCGTTGACCCAGGACCGCAGCAAGGGCTTCGCGGAGGCACTCGCGGGCTGTGGGCTGAAGGTGAGCAACCGCGTGGCGGCCGAGTTCACCGTGGAGAGCGGCGAGAAGGCCGCCGCGAACCTGCTGCAGGCCGCACGCAAGATCGACGCCATCTGGAACCACGACGACGACCAGGGCGTCGGCGTCACCGCGGCGATCAAGAACTCCGGCCGCAGCGAGTTCTTCATGGTCGGTGGCGCGGGATCGGCGAACGTGATGCGCGAGATCAAGGCGGACAACGGCCCGCACAAGGCGACCGTGATCTACCCGTCCACCCAGGGCGCCGACGGCATCCGGCTCGCGCGGCTCGCGGTGCAGAACAAGAGCCTCGGCGACCTCGTCGAGGTGGAGGTCCCTCGTGAGGTCCAGCTGTACGCCCCGGTCGTCACGAAGGACAACGTCGACCGTTACCTGCCGACCGCCTTCGAGTCCTGAGAACACGAGAGGACCGAACGGTGACTGAACTCGGCATCGCGATGGTCGGCCACGCCTTCATGGGAGCCGCGCACTCCCAGGCGTGGCGGGTCGCGCCGCGCTTCTTCGACCTGCCGGTGAGGCCGGTGATGGCGGTCCTGTGTGGCCGCGACGCCGACCGCGCGCGGGCCGCCGCCGAACGACTGGGCTGGGCGGAGGCCGTGACCGACTGGAAGTCCGTGCTGGAGCGCGACGACGTGCACGTGGTGGACATCTGCACACCGGGTGACACGCACGCCGAGATCGCGGTGGCCGCCCTGGACGCGGGCAAGCACGTGCTGTGCGAGAAGCCGATGGCCAACACCGTCGCCGAAGCGGTCGCCATGGCGGAGGCGGCCGAACGCGCCGCCCGGCGCGGTGTGCGCGCGATGGTCGGGTTCAGCTACCGGCGAGTGCCTGCCCTGGGCCTGGCCCGTGACCTGGTCGCCCAGGGCAGGCTGGGACGGATCCACCACGTGCGGGCTCAGTACCTGCAGGACTGGATCGTCGACCCGGCCGCGCCGCTGTCCTGGCGGCTGGACAAGGAGAAGGCCGGCTCGGGCGCGTTGGGCGACATCGGCGCGCACATCGTCGACGCCACCCAGTTCATCCTCGGCGACTCGATCAGCGAGGTCATGGGGACGCTGGTGACGTTCGTGCCGGAGCGTCCGCTGGCCTCCACCCACTCCGGTCTGTCCGGTACCGCCGCAACCGGACAGACCGGGCCGGTCACCGTCGACGACGCCGCGCTGTTCCTGGCGCGCTTCGCCGGCGGTGCGCTCGGCTCGTTCGAGGCCACGCGGTTCGCCAACGGCCGCAAGAACGCGCTGCGCGTCGAGGTCAACGGCTCGGCGGGCAGCCTGGCCTTCGACTTCGAGGACATGAACGTGCTGCAGTTCTTCGACGGCACCGAGGATCCGGCGGTCGCGGGGTTCCGCCGGATCATGGTGACGGAGCCGGGGCACCCGTACGTGGCCGCGTGGTGGCCGGCCGGGCACGGACTGGGCTACGAGCACGCGTTCACCCACCAGGCCGTCGACTTCGTGCGGGCCGTGGCGGCGGGCACCGACCCGGCGCCGTCGTTCGCCGACGGGCTCCAGGTGCAACGTGTCCTGGCCGCGGTCGAGAACAGCGCGGTGTCCGGTTCGTGGCAGCAGGTTTGAGGGAGGAGACCGAGATGGCACGTCCGATCACGTTGTTCACCGGCCAGTGGGCCGACCTGCCGTTCGAGGAGGTCGCCAGGCTGGCCTCGGGCTGGGGCTACGACGGCCTGGAGATCGCCTGCTGGGGCGACCACCTCGACCCGTGGCGGGCCGCGGAGGACGACGACTACGTCGCGGACCGGCTCGCGATCCTCGCCAAGCACGACCTGAAGGTGTGGGCGATCTCCAACCACCTCACCGGTCAGGCCGTCTGCGACGACCCCATCGACGAGCGGCACCAGGGCATCCTGTCCGCCCGCAACTGGGGTGACGGCGATCCCGAGGGCGTGCGGCAGCGGGCGGCGGAGGAGATGAAGGCGACCGCGCGGGCGGCGGCCAGGCTCGGCGTCGACACCGTCGTGGGGTTCACCGGCTCGTCGATCTGGAAGACCGTCGCCATGTTCCCGCCGGCGCCCGCCTCGATGATCGACGCGGGCTACCAGGACTTCGCCGACCGCTGGAACCCGATCCTGGACGTGTTCGACGAGGTCGGCGTCCGGTTCGCGCACGAGGTCCACCCGTCGGAGATCGCCTACGACTACTGGACGTGCGTCCGCGCGCTGGAGGCGATCGGGCACCGGCCGGCGTTCGGCCTCAACTGGGACCCGTCGCACTTCGTCTGGCAGGACCTCGACCCGGTCGGGTTCCTGTGGGACTTCCGCGACCGGATCTACCACGTCGACTGCAAGGACGCGCGGCGTCAGGTCGGCAACGGCCGCAACGGCCGGCTCGGCTCGCACCTGCCGTGGGCGGATCCGCGGCGGGGCTGGGACTTCGTCTCCACCGGACGCGGTGACGTGCCGTGGGAGCGGTCGTTCCGGATGCTCAACACCATCGGCTACGCCGGCCCGATCAGCGTCGAGTGGGAGGACGCCGGGATGGACCGCCTGGTCGGTGCGCCCGAGGCGCTGGAGTTCATCCGCCGCAACGCTTTCGACCCGCCGTCGGCCTCGTTCGACGCCGCGTTCAGCTCGGGCGGCTGACCGGCAGCGGGGCTGTCTTCTGGTGCCGATGTGACAATTGTTCGATGGAGAGCACCTTGGGTGTAGAGGCGGGATCGCCGGCCGCAGTGCTGCGCATGCTGATGGACGGCAGCCCGCGCACCCGAGCGGAGATCGTGGCCGCGACCGGCCTCGCCAGGTCCACGGTGCGGGCCAGGCTGGACCTGCTCGTGGCCGCGGGGCTGGTGACCGGCAGCGGCACGGGGGAGTCCACCGGCGGCCGCCCGGCCGGCCGGTTCGGGTTCAACAGCGGCGCCCGGCTCGTGCTGGCGGCCGAGGTGGGCGCCACCCACGCCACCGTCGCCGTCTCCGACCTGGGCTGCCGGCTGCTCGCTGTCGAACAGGTGGACCTCGACGTGGCGGACGGACCGAAGGTGATCCTGCCGCTCCTGGCCACGACCTGGCGCTCGTTGCTGCAGAGCGTCCCGGCCGCGGAGATCGCCGGCGTGGGCATCGGCCTGCCGGGGCCGGTCGAGCACTCCACCGGCCGGCCGAACAACCCGCCGATCATGCCGGGCTGGGACGGATTCGACGTGCCCGCGGCGATCGCGGCGGAGTTCGACGTGCCGGTGCTGGTCGACAACGAGGTCAACCTGATGGCGCTGGGCGAGCACACCGCGTCGCATCCGGACGTGTCGCACATGATCGTGGTGAAGGCGGCGACCGGTATCGGCGCCGGGCTCATCAGCAACGGCGTGCTGCACCGCGGCGCGGCGGGCGCGGCCGGGGACCTCGGGCACATCAGGGTTCCCGAGGGCGGGGAGGCGTTGTGCCGTTGCGGCAACACCGACTGCCTCGAAGCGGTGGCCGCCGGCCCGGCGCTGGCGGCGAAGCTGCGGGACCTGGGACATCCCGCGCACTCGACGGCCGAGGTGGTGAACCTGGTCCGCTCCGGCAACCTCGAAGCAGGCCGGGTCGTGCGGCAGGCGGGCAGGGACATCGGCGAGGTGCTCGCCGGGTGCGTGAGCATGTTCAACCCGTCGCTGGTGGTCATCGGCGGCCTGCTGGCGGAGGCGGGCGAGATGCTGCTGGCGGGCGTGCGCGAGTCGATCTACCGGCGTTCACTCCCGCTGGCCACGGAGAACCTGCGGATCGTCGCGTCCGGCGCCGGTGTGACCGCCGGGGCCCTCGGCGCGGCGGCGATGGTGGTCCGGCACGTGTTGTCGCCGGAGGTGCTGGACGCGCGGCTGGGTGAGGTCGCCGCCGGTAGCTCCACGGGTGAGGTGCAGCTGGCGAGTAATGGCGGCGTTCATCCTTAAGATGCGTGTACTTTGACAGCAAAGCGCGGACTTTTGATTGACAGCCGCCAATAGTCAGGCTTACCGTCGCCTCATGACTGTGACCCGCGTAACACCGGGGGTGGTCGCACACCCCGTAGGGCGGACGCGCGCGCTCGTGGGGACCGTGGGCAAGGAACCGACGGTCGCGACCCAACGCCTGCTGCGGCTCATGCGCACCGGCGCGACGGACCGTGCGATCGCCCGTGAGCTGGACGTCAGCCTGCGCACCCTGAACCGGCGCATCGCGCGCCTGCAGTCGTTGCTCGGCGTGCAGTCGCGGTTCCAGCTCGGCGTGCTCGCCGCCGAACTGGAGTGGCTCGCGGTGGTCCCGCCGCAGCAGGCGGTGGGGGAGTGAACGGTCAGCTGACCAAGTAGCAGGACTTCACGACCCCGAAGACGGGGTCGGTGCCGAACGTTCCCAGCTCGCACTTCGCCGTGCTGTCCGACTCGGTAGGCAGCGCGGTGGCTCCCGGCGCGGTGATCGAGGCCAGCAGAAGCGTGCCGACCGCCAGCATCGCCAGCCGTCCGCCGTGCGTGAGCTTCATGTGGCTCCCCCCAGAGCTTTCGTGCCTGATCTGCTATCTAGCTGAACGGTTTCGACCATCGCGCGGCGCGCCGCGACAGTTCGGCGAACGCGTCCCGCAGCTCCTGAGGCCCGATCACCTCGATCTCGGCGTCGAAGCGGGCCAGTTTCGCGGCGAGCGCGGCCCACGACCACGAGCCGGTCGACAGCCGGGTCCGCCCAGGGCTGACCTCCTCGGCGGTGTCGTCGCCGGCGAACGGTGCCACATCGGCGAGGGGCAAGTCGAGGACCACCTCACCGCGGCAGGGCCAGGCGTTGGCGCTGTCCGACCCCTTGAAGCGGGCGGCCAGGAACGTGGCGACGTCGCCGCCGGGCACCTGCCGGGGCGTGAAGCGCGGTCCGTTGGGGGTGCGCAGGCTCATCCGGTCGGCGCGGTAGGTGCGCCAGTCCTCGCGTTCCGGACTCCACCCGACGAGGTACCAGCGGCCTGACCGGACCACGAGGTGATGCGGCTGCACGCGGCGGGCCGGCTGCGCGGTGTCGTCCGGGCGGCCTGGTGAGCGGTAGTCGAACCGCAGTTCCTCGCAGGCGCGGACGGCGTTGCTCAGCGCGAGCAAGAGATCGGTGCCGACCTGCGTCCCGCGGCCGGCCGGCTCGATCTCCAGCGCGTCGATGCGCTGGCGCAGCCGGGACGGCATGACCTGACGCACGGTCGCCAGTGCCCGTGCCGCGGCTTCCTCGATGCCCGCTCCGGTGCCGACGGCGATCCTCAGCGCCACGGCGAGCGCGACCGCCTGTTCCTCGTCGAACAACAGGGGCGGCACCTGGCTGCCCGCTTCGAGCCGGTACCCGCCGTCGGGGCCCTTGACGGCGTGCACGAGGTAGCCGAGTTCGCGCAGCCGGTCGACGTCACGGCGCACGGTGCGTTCGCTGACGCCAAGCCGTTGCGCGAGCTGCATGCCCGGCCAGTCGCGGCGGACTTGCAGCAGGGACAGCAACGACAGCAGGCGGGCCGAGGTGGTGGTCGACGTCGCGATGGGCATGTTTTCAGCTTGGCACAAGTAGCGGACGTTCCCTGTCCGCTACTGCTGACAAAGTCGCTCTCATGTCACTCAACGCAGTTCCCCATCTGAACTTCCGCGGCCAGGCCAGGGAGGCGCTCGAGTTCTACCGCTCGGTCTTCGGCGGGCAGCTCAACGTCGTCACCTACGGCGACTTCGGGATGCCCGCCGAGGTGCCCGGCGCGAAGAACGTGGTGTTCGGCGAGGTCGTCGCCGACAACGGCTTCCGCGTCATGGCCTACGACGTGCCGGGACCGGACGAGCCGATCGCGACGGGCGAGCCCACCACCCGCCGGGAGCACGGCACGACGATCACCGAGGAGCGCTTCTTCCTGTCCGTGCGCGGCGAGAGCGTCGACGAGGTGGCCCCGATCTGGGACGGGCTCGCCGACGGCGCCACGGTGATCGAGAAGTTCGGCCCCGCGCAGTGGGCACCCGCCTTCGGGATGCTGGCCGACCGGTTCGGCGTCACCTGGATCGTCGACGTCGCGGCCGCGCGGGCCTGAGCCCGTCCGGGGCGGGGCGCGGCCGCGTCCCGCCCCGCTTCAGGGAGGACCACCATGCAGACCAGACCCCTTGGCCGCACCGGCATCCAGGTCAGCGTTTTCACGCTGGGCACGATGATGTTCGGGCGGTTCGGCAACCCGGATCCCGACGCGTGCGCGCGCATCGTCCACAGTGCACTCGACGGCGGCATCAACACCATCGACACCGCCGACGTCTACGGCGGCGACGGCGACACCGAACGGATCCTCGGACGGGCCCTGCGAGGGCGTCGCGACGACGTCGTCCTCGCCACCAAGTGCAACGGCCCGATGGGCCCCGATCCGAACCAGCGCGGCAGTTCCCGCCGGTGGGTCGTCTCGGCGCTCGAAGGCTCCCTGCGCCGTCTCGGGGTGGACCACGTCGACCTCTACCAGGTCCACCACCCGGACCCCGGCACCGACGTCGAGGAGACGCTGAGCGCGCTGACCGATCTGCTGCGCGCGGGCAAGGTGCGTGCCATCGGCCACTCCAACCTGCCGCCGTCGGACATCGTCGAAGCGCAGTGGGTGTCCGAACGGGGCGGCCTCGCCCGGTTTCGCAGCGAGCAACCCCACTACTCGATCCTCAACAGGGGAGTCGAACGCGAGATCCTGCCGGTCTGCCGGCGTTACGGCCTCGGCGTCCAGGTGTGGAGCCCGCTGTCGATGGGGCTGCTCTCCGGGCGGCTTCGCCGTGACAGCGCGGAAGTGCCGTCAGCCGGGCGCCTGCACTGGGCACCGCGGCACCTGACCGACGAACGCAAACTCGACGCCGTCGAATCCCTCGCCGGTCTGGCCGGTGACGCCGGGCTGTCGCTGCCACACCTCGCGCTGGGGTTCGTCACCGCCCACCCGGCCGTCACCTCGGCGATCATCGGTCCGCGCACACCGGAACAGCTGGACGACCTGCTGGCGGGAGCCGGCGTCGTCCTCGGCGACGACCTGCTGGACCGCGTCGACGAGATCGTCCCGCCGGGAGCCGATCGACGTGGCGTACGTGCCACCACAACTCGAACAACCCGCCCTGCGCCGCCGGTCTTGAGGTGTCGCAGGGCGGGCCGTCCGTCCCGCTACTTCGGGTCGAGCACGAACACCGGGATCTGCCGGTCGGTCTTCTCCTGGTACTCGGCGTAGGACGGGTAAGCCGCGACGGCCCGCTCCCACCACGCCGCGCGCTCGTCGCCCTCGACCTCGCGGGCGACGTAGTCCCTCTTCACGGTGCCGTCCTGGAGCGCGATCTCCGGGTGCGCCTTGATGTTGAAGTACCAGGTGGGGTGCTCGGGGGCGCCGCCCTTGGACGCCACGACCGCGTAGCTGCCGTCGTGCTCCACCCGCATCACCGGGGTGTAGCGCAACTTGCCGGACTTCGCGCCGCGCAGCGTCAGCAGCACGATCGGCTTGCCGAGGACCAGGATGCCCTCGGTGGTGCCGGTCTCGAGAATCTTCTTCGTCTGGTTCTGCACCCAGTCGGTAGGGCTCAGTTCAACGTCAGTCATGTACACGATCAGCATCTCGCACGCCGCGCGCATTCCCGACGCCGCGCAAACCATCCATCCGAGTCACTTCCCGCACAGTCACTTCCTGCGCATGGTGTGGATCGCCAGCACCAGCCCACCGGCGACGCAGAGCAGTCCGATCGTGGTCCACGTCCGGTCACCGGTCATGAAGCTGCCCTTCAGGTAGCCGAGCCCCTGCGTGGTCCACACCGCGCCGACGAGGACCAGCAGGACACCGAGCCCGATCAACAGTCCTTTGCGCATGAGCCGACCCTACGGGCCTGCCGGACGTGCAACAGATGCCGGTGCCGGAACGATCTGCAGACTGCGGCGACTGACGGAACCCGCGGCGGTCGGCGCGCGTCGACTCGGACGAACAAGGCGCTCGGGACACGAGGACGATGACGGAAGAGACGTTCGGGCCGTACCGGATCGAGCAACTGCTCGGTCGCGGCGGGATGGGCGAGGTGCACCGGGCCTACGACACGGCGCACGACCGCTTCGTGGCACTGAAAAGGCTGTCACCCGGCTACCACGACGACGAGGACTACCGCGCCCGCTTCCGCCGCGAGGCGCGAATCGTCGCCCGGCTGCGCGAACCGCACGTGATCCCGATCCACGCCTACGGCGAGATCGACAACCGCCTCTACCTGGACATGCGCCTGGTCGAAGGCGCCGACCTGTCCGACATGATCCGCGAGAGCCCCCTCGAGCCGGCGCGTGCCGTGCGCATCGTCGAACAGGTGGCAAGCGCCCTGGACGCCGCACACGCCGACGGCCTGGTGCACCGCGACGTGAAGCCGTCCAACATCCTCGTGACCTCAGGCGACTTCGTGTACCTCGTGGACTTCGGCATCGCCCGCAGCGTCGCCCCGTCCGCAACGGGCCTGACCGCCTCCGGCTCCGTGGTCGGCACCCTCGACTACATGGCCCCGGAACGCTTCGAGAGCGGCCTGGTGGACGGCCGCGCCGACATCTACGCCCTGGCCTGCGTCCTCTTCGCCTGCCTGGCGGCCCGGCGCCCCTTCACCGCGGACAGCACCGCCGCCCAGATCTGGGCGCACATGAACGAACCGCCACCCAAAGCGGCCCCGCTGAACCCGGCGGTCCCGGCGGCGCTGGACGACGTCATCGCGCGGGGCATGGCGAAGAACCCGTCCGACCGCTACGCGACGGCGGGCGCGTTCGCCCAGGCAGCAGCCCAGGCCCTGGCCACCTCCGCACCCACGACCCCGCCGGGAGGGCAGCCCGGGTTCGCCAGCCCGGCGACCTCGCCGGGAGGGCAGGTCGCACCCGCAGGCAGCCAGTCCTCACTGGTGAGCCCTTCGGCCGGCGGACCGCGGCCCGCCGGCCCAAGTCCGCAGGGTCCGGCGCAGTTCCTCGGGCCGCCAGCACCCGAACCCCAGCACGGGACACCCACCCCGCCCACTTTCCAGCGCACCGACACCGGCCCCCAGCCCGTGGCCGCGCAGTCCGGGCATCCGCAGTCCGGGCATCCGCAGCCTGGGCATCCGCAGCCCTTCCCCGCGCAGCCCGGGCACCCGCAGTCTGTCCCTCCGCAATCCGGGCACCCGCAGCCCCTGAACCCGCAGCAGTACCCACCCACTCGCGCCCGTCCTGCCGCCACGTCACCAGCCAAGCGCGCCGCCCTCGTCGGCGGCACCCTCGCACTCGTGGCAGGGATCATCGCCACGGCGCTGATCATCGGGAACGGCGACAAGACCCTCGGCTCGGGCACGTCCAGCAGCACCCCGACCAGCGCCACAACGAGCACAACCGGCACCACGAGCACCAGCACCACGAGCGCCGCCACCACCACGACGCGGTCGCCGCAGGTCGACGCGTTGCTGGCCGCGTTGCCGACCGTCTACCGGACCGCCAACTCGTGCGTGCCCACCACTCCCGACAACGGCGCGGTCGCCGCCGTCCGCTGCACCGACGCGAACTCCTCCTACGACGCCCGCTTCCCGCCGCCGGCCGAGGCCGAGTTCCGGCTGTTCGGTGATCGGGTCGCCCAGGACGCGTTCTTCCAGGCGTTGGTGACGAGCCGGGGCATCCCGCGGATCGACGAGCGCGGCGGGTGCCGGCCCAAGTCCGACCCCATCCACTACGCGCTCTACTACCGCGACACCTCCGGCCCGCTGCCCGGCGAGTTCACCACGTGCTTCCTCGCCGGCGGCAACGCCGAGGTCTGGTGGGTCGACACCAAGACCCTCACCATCGGCGCGCTGAAGACGCCGGGCGACATCAACACTCTCGACAAGCTCGACCTGTGGTGGAACACCTCGATCCTGTCGGCGTT
>NZ_JAXAVW010000033.1:0-125758 GCF_033949945.1 Lentzea miocenica | reverse complement strand
ACCGTCGGAATCCTGCGCGGTCGCCGCCAGCGGAATCGTCGCGGGCAGCGTGTAGGTGCCGCCCGTGACCGGCGCGGTCAGCGCCACGGACGGCGGCTGGTTGGGGCCGGTGCACGCCACGCCGTTGACCGCGAAATCGGTCGGGGGCCGGTTCGCCGAACCCTTGCTGCCGTTGAAGCCGACCTGTGCCGAACCGCCCGCGGGGATCGTCCGCGCCCAGTCCGGATTCGTCACGGTCACCGCGGCACCGGTCTGACTGAACGTGCCGTTCCAGCCCTGCGTGACACGCTGCCCGTCGGGGAACGTCCACGTCAGCCGCCAGCCGTCCATCACGTCGCCGTCGTTGCGGATCGTCGCCGTGGCACCGAAACCGGTGTTCCACTCGTTGGTGATCTCGTAGGTGACGGTGCACGCGACCGCGGCCGGTGCCGCCACAGCGGGCGCACCACCGACCACAGTCGCCACCGCGACCGCCAATGCCATTGCTCGTCGTCGAGCCATGCCGCCGCCTCTCGACCCTGGGAGCGCTCCCAGATTTCACGGCACTGTAACGCGGGTCACTTGGGCCAACCGAGACGCGGTGTAACCGCTCATGCACTCAATGACACAGCGCAGGACGCCGAATGGCGGACAACAGGTTCGTCTGCCCGATTCTCTTACTGCTCTGTTCGAGTGGAATTCTGGGAACGGTCCCAGAAGAGGAAAAGCCGGGGTCAGCTCTCCGCGGACCGGCCAGGGCCGCGCAGCGACGGCACAAGTGCCAGTGCCGGTAACAACAGCAGTGGGACCACCAACAGTGCGCGCAGGACACCCACCCGGTCGCCGAGGAGGCCGACGAGCGGCGGCCCGGCGAGGAACGCCGTGTAGCCGATGACCGCGACCACGCTGACCCTGGCGGCCGCGCGCCCGGGGTCGTCCGCCGCGGCACTCATGCCGACCGGGAAGCCCAGCGCGGTACCGAGTCCCCACAGGGCGACACCGGCGACGGCCACCACCGGGGATCCACCGAACACCGCCACCGCCACTCCGGCTGCCGCCAGCAGCATGGTCGTGATCAGCACCCGCACCCGGCCCCAGCGGTCCAGCGCGATCGTGCCGGCGATGCGGCCGAAGGTCATCGTCGTGACGAACACGCCGAACACCAGCGCGCCCTCCGCGGCGTCGAACCGGTAGCCGTCGACGAACGCCACCGCCACCCAGTCGTTCGCGGTGCCCTCGGTGAACGCCAGCACCAGCACGAGCAGGCCGATCAGCAGCGTGCGGGGTTCCCGCCACGCGGCCATGACCCCGCTACCGCGGCCGTGCGACGCCTCACCGCCGAACCGGAAGGTCCGCGCCGCGACCAACGTGCCGCCCGCGGCCACCGCGGCCACGCCGGCCAGATGCGCGGTCACCGGCAGGACCACCCACGCCGCCAGTGACGCGAGCCCGGCGGCGGCGACGGTGCCCAGGCTCCACATGGCGTGGAACCGGGACATCACCGTCCGCCCGAGCGCGCGTTCCACCTCCGCGGCCTCGACGTTCATCGCGACGTCGCACAGGCCGGACCCGTACCCGAGCACGAAGATCCCCGCCGCCGTCAACGGCACCGACGGCAGGGCTCCGATCCCGGCTCCGGCCAGCGAGAGACCGATCCCCACCACCACCGCTGACACGCACACCGTGCGCCGCGGGCCGAGCCGGTGCGTCGCCTCACCCGCCGTGATCATCGCCAGGCACGCGCCCAGCGACATCGCCAGCAACAGCAGGCCCAGCTCACCCGAGGTCAGGCCGAGCGCGTCGCGGGCGGCAGGCACGCGGGCGAACCAGGTCGCCACGGCCACCCCGTTCAGTCCGAACGTGACGGCGACACCGGCCGCGGCGGCGCGGACCTGGCTGCGCGGCAACGTGTCCGTCATCCGTTCTCCTCTCCAGGCGCGAGATCGGCGCGCCTGTGTTTCGATCCAGGGAAACACACCCCACCCGTGGAAGCGCTTCCACAGCAATACTGACGCGATGACGGCAAATCGCATCGCGACACTCGACGACGTGGCCAGGGCCGCAGGCGTGTCCCGGGCGACCGCCTCACGGGTGGTCACCGGCCAGGGCCCGGCATCACCGAAGGCGCGCGACCGGGTCGCCGCGGCCGTGGCCGAACTCGGCTACGTGCCGGACGCCGCCGCGCGCGCCCTGGTCACCCGCGGCGGCACGCGCCTCGCCGTCGCCGTCATCGGCCGCACCGCCGCCGTGCTCGACGACCCGTACGTCGGCCGGGCGCTGGCGGCGGCCGCGACCACGGCCGCCGAGCACGAGGTCGGGGTCTCCCTGCACTGGCTGCCCCTGCACGAACCGGCCTCGCTCGCACGGCTCGCCGGCAGCCGCGGGCTCGGCGGCCTGGTCGTGATCAACCCGACCAGGCCCGCGCTCGAGACGGTGCCGCGGTCACTGCGCGGCCGGGTCGCCGCCATCGGGGTCGGCTCGCGCGACGTGCCGTCGTTCGACGTCGACAACCGCAACGGCACCGACGGGGTCGTGCGCCACCTGGTGCGCACCGGCCGGAGCCGGATCGCGATGGTCACCGGGCCGTCCTGGCTGCCGTGCGGAGACCGCGCCGTCGACGCCTACCGGCGGGTCGTGCGGGACAGCGGTGGCGAGGTGCGGGTGGTGCCCGGCGACTTCACCGCGGCGCGCGGCGCCGAGGCGGCCGTCGAGATCATGGCGCGGTGGCCGGACACCGACGCGGTGTTCGCGCTCAGCGACCTCACGGCGCTGGGCGTGCTCGACGGGTTGCGCGGGCTGGGCGTCGACGTCCCGGGAGACGTGGCGGTCGCCGGGTTCGACGACATCCCGTTCGCCGGCCTGAGCCGCCCGGCGCTGACCACGACCACGCACCCGGTCGAGGACATCGCCGCGGGAGCCGTGCGAGCGGTGCTCGGCTCCCGCGACATCAGCCCGGTGACGTTCTTCTCCTCCACGCTCGTCGTCCGCGAAAGCGCGTGATCACGCGGTCGTGCCGGTGACCGCACCGCCCGACTTGGTGACGTAGTAGGTGACCTTGGCACCACTCCAGTAGTGGAACGTCAGTGTCACCCGCTGGCCGTCCTTGACGGCGCCGAAGAAGTCCGGTGTCAGAGTGGTCTTGCCGTCCGGGTAGTTGGGCGTGAAAGTCCTGTCGTACTCCTTGAAGGACGTCCAGTCGTTCGGCCCGGCGAAGGTGCCGTCGTCGTACTTGGCCTCCATCGTGGCGAGTTGGTCGCCGCGGAAGGCGGTCGGGATCTCGAACTTGGCCGTCGTCCCGGTCGCGCCGGACAACACCGGCGTGTCATGGGTGATGACGTAGAACCGCCACGGCACGCCCTGGGAGAACTTGGCCGTCAGCACCGCGTTCGTGCCGTAGCCCCGCGAGCCGCTCAGCCTGGTCAGCGCCGAGGCGGTCAGGGTGAGCCGATCGCCGTCGACCGTGTAGTCACGGCCACGTGTCAGCGCGATGTTTCCGTTGTACAGCCCCGAGAACGATGTGCCGTTGAGGTTCAACGCGATCGTCTTGGCGGTGATGTCACTCGACTTCGCGTTGAACACCTGGTCGGTGAACGCGGTGCCGGATCGGGTCGTCCAGCTCGACTTGATCTGCGCGAAGAGCTGGGGATCGCTCCACTGGAACGACGTGCGACCGAGGTGCTGGCCGTTGTCCCACAACATCGTGGTGATCTTCTTGGTACGCGCGTAGTAGCCGAGGTACTCGAAGAACTTCAGCTTCTCGCCCTGCTCGATGGTCCCGGTGTGCCGATCGAAGCCCAGCAGGCCGTACTCACCGAGGATCACCGGGATGCCGCGTGCGATGAAGCTGTTGTGCACGCGGTCGAACGTGTCGGTGATGTCCTTCTGCACTCCCGCGTCGAAGCGCGTGCCACCCGCGATGTTCACGCTGAACGGCCAGTAGCCGTAGTAGTGCACGGTCGCGGCGATGTTGGGGTCGCCGAACCCGCGGATCTGCTCCACCACCGGGTCGATGTACGCCTGCTCCGAGGTGGTGTGCAGGGTCGGCAACACCAGCAGACGGGTGGCGTTGTTGCCGCCCGACCGGCGCACGATGTCGCGGAACGACGCGTTCAGCTCGTTGTTCAGCTGTATTTCCTGCGGCTTGCCCGTGCTCCCGGTGAACTGCGGCTCGTTCCAGCTCTCGAACGTCAGCCTGGGCCCGAACTCGGCGAAGGCGCCCGCCAGCTGCGTCCAGATCTTGTCGAACCGCGTGCGCACGAGATCGTGCTCCGCGGGCATCCTCCAGATCCACTGCCACGAGTCGTGGTGAATGTTGACCAGGACGTACAGATCGCGCGCCAACGCCCAGCGGACGACCTCCTCGACGCGGGCCAGGTACGCCGGCTCGATCTGGAAGTCCGGCCCCTGGCCGAGGTGCGCGCTCCAGGTGACCGGAAGGCGGATGCTCCTGAAGCCCTGCGCCTTCACGTTGTCCAGCAGCTCTTCGGTGATGCGCGGGTTGCCCCACGACGTCTCCTCGCTGCCGGTCGAGTCCAGCGTGTTGCCGAGGTTCCACCCCGGTTCCATCGCCGCCACCTGCTCTGTCGCGGTGAGCTGTTTCCCGCCGTGAACGCACGTGACACCGTTGAGCGAGAACGACAACGGCGCCGTGTTGGCGTGGTCCCAGATGCCCGTGAAACCGAACTTCACCGTCGCCTGCGACGCGATCCTGGCGTTCTGGCCGACGTTGGCGGCGGTGACCTGGCCGCCCGACTCGGTGATCTTCGCGTTCCAGGCGTTCCCGGCCTGCTGGCCGGACGGCCACTCCCATCGCAGCTTCCAGCCGTCGACGGCGGCACCGAGGTTGGTGACGGCGACGTCGGCCTTGAAGCCGCCCTGCCACTGGCCCGTCACCGAGTAGGTGACCTTGCAGCCGGTCTCCGCCGCGACGGCGGTCGCCGGTGCCACGGCCGTCGCCAGGACGGTGATCCCGGCCAGCGCGACACCGAGAACTGTTCGTGTGTTGCGGCGTGCTCCGAACATGAACCCTCGCAATCAGTTGAACGGCTGGTAGTCGAACCAGTCGAAGTGGACGGTGCCGTCGGCCGCGTACATGCCGATGACGCGGCCGGTGAAGCCGCCGGCCACCTCGGTCGAGAGGTACTTGCCGTCGAGCGTGGCGAGCGGGGTGAACGTGCCGTCGGATTCCTCGACGCCGAAGGACAGGGTGTCCGGGCCGGAGCGCGAGTCCCGGAGTTCTCGCGCCTCGTCCACCTGGACACCGAGGACCAGCGGTCCGCCCGGCGCGGGCCGGGTCGCCACCACAGTCCGCAGCGGACCGATGCGGGCAAGGACCCGCACCTCTCCGGACGCCACCTCGATCTCGTAGTGGTGGTCCTCGTCCAACCGGACCGCGAGGCCACCGCTGCCTTCCGACGGATCGATCAGCGCGCGAGCACGGCACGACAGGTGCTGCTGGCGCCGGCCGGCGAACACGACCGCGGGATCATCCAAAGAGGACCCGCGGGCGTGCAACGTCAGCCAGCCGGAGCGTTCCTTCGTGGTGCAGTGCTGCTCGGAACGGTCGCGCAACGACACCCAGCACGGCTGGAGTTCGTTGTCGTCGAAGTCGTCCAGCTCCGTCTCCGAACTGGCAGGTCCCTGCACCAGCTCCCCGACCACCGGCCAGTCGCCGACCCAGCTCACCGGCGCCAGGAAGGTCTCCCTGCCGAGCACGTGCCAGCCGGGGGTGCCGCCGCCGGGTCGCACGCCGAGCAACACCATCCACCACGACCCATCGGGCCCCTGCACCAGATCCGCGTGACCGGTGTTCTGGACGGGCTCGTAGGTGCTGCGGTGGCTGAGGATCGGGTTGGCAGGGCACGGTTCGAACGGACCGTCCGGCGCCGGGCCGCGGGCGATCGAGACGGCGTGCCCCCGTTCGGTGCCGCCTTCGGCGATCAGCAGGTACCAGTGGTCGCCGATCCGGTACAGGTGCGGTGCCTCCGGTGCCTTGGCGCCGGGCGTGCCGGACCACAGCGGGCGCGGCTCGCCGAACGTCTCACCGGTGGCCGGGTCGATGCGGTACTGCCGCACCCCGGCGACCGTGCACCAGCAGTTGCCGTCGTCGTCCCACGCGAGGTCCGGATCGATGCCGCCGACCGCGGGCAGCGGGATCGGGTCGGACCACGGCCCTGCCGGATCGGTGGCGGTGAAGATCATGTTGCCGCCGCCGTGGCTCACGCTGGTGACGACCAGCCAGAACCGGCCGTCGTGGTGGCGCAGCGTCGGCGCGTAGATCCCCGCTGACGAAGGCGTTTCCGCGGTCAGGAGCAGCTGACTCGGCCGGTCCAGCGCGTTGCCGATCTGCTTCCACCGCACCAGGTCCCTGCTGTGGAAGACCGGGACGCCGGGGAAGTGCTCGAAGCTGGAGCACACCAGGTAGTAGTCCTCCCCGACCCGGCACACGCTGGGATCGGGGTGCATGCCCGGGAGCACTGGGGTGGTCACCCGTCAACTCCTCTGGTCGTGAGCCGGTGCAGGACGGCCGAGGGCGCGGTGGGCATCGTGACCGCGAGTGGCGTCGCGGTGTCGTCGCCGGATCGTGGTCATCGCGCCGGTCCTTCCCGCAGCACCGCGCACCCGCCCGGCGGCAGGTCCTCCACCGGTCCGCCCGTGAGCAGGTCGTGCGCGTTTCCGGACAGGGAAACGGGTTCGGCGCTGTGGTTGAGCACGACGTGCCAGCGGCGGCCGTCCTCGCCGTGGCGGGTGACGGCCTCGACGCCGGACGGCAGTCCCGGCAGCACCGGGCCGACGCCGGCGGCGTCCAGCAGCCGGGCGACCAGTGCCGCGTAGTCCGCGTCGTCGAGGCGGGTGGACAGGTACCAGCCCTCTCCCCCGCCGTAGCCGTACCGGGTGAGCGCCGGGGATCCGGCGAGCATGCCGTGGGTGTAGGCGACGACCGTCTCGGCGCCCACCGCCCGGACGGACTCGCTCCAGGCGGTGCCGTGCGAGCCGTCGGAGAGGGTGATCCGCTCGTCGCGCCCCAGTGGCCGGTACTCCTCGACCCGGATGCCCAGCGCCTCCCGCAGGGGTGCGGCCGGGTAGCCGCCGAGCCGGGCGTGCACGCGGTCGTCGACGACCCCGCCGAAGTGCTGGAAGAGCAGCGTGCCTCCGTCCGCGACGTAGCGGCGCAGGTTCGCCGCGCCGGTGTCGGACAACAGGAACAGCGCCGGGGCCAGCACCAGCCGGTACCGGCTCAGGTCCACCTCCGGGTGCGCGAAGTCGGTCACCACCCCGGCGTCCCACAACGCGCGGTGGGCGCCCCGCAGTGCGGAGTGGTAGTCGAGCTCGGACGAGGGCAGGCCGTCCGAGTTCATCGCCCACCACGCGTCGGAGTCGTGCAGCACGGCCACCTGGGCCGTGACGGTCGATCCCGCCAGCTCGGCGAGCCGGGCGACGGCCGCGCCGGTCTCCGTCACCTCGGCGAAGACCCGGCTGTCCGGACCGGCGTGCGGGACCATCCCCGAGTGCCACTGCTCGGCACCCGCCTTCGACTGGCGCCACTGGAAGAACAACGCCCCCTCCGACCCGCGCGCGATGTGGCCGAGGGAGTGCCGCAGGATGTCGCCGGGTTCCTTGGCCAGCGTCCGATCGCCGGCGTAGACGGTGCTGGTGCCCTGTTCCATCAGCAGCCACGGCGCACCACCCGCGAGCGAGCGGGCGCGGTCGGCGGCGAACGCGACGTCCGCGGCGGCGCCGAGGCCCTGCCGGTCCGGGTAGTGGTCGATCGCGACCAGGTCGACCTCGCGGCCCAGCGCCCACAGGTCGACGTTCTGGTAGCCGGGCTGCATCATGTTGGTCGTCACCGGCCGGTCGCTGTGCGCGCGGATCGCGTCGCGCTGCTCGGCGTAGGCGGCGATCACCTCGTCGGAGAAGAACCGGCTGAAGTCCAGCGTGAGACCGGGATTGCGGTGCCACTGGGTGGCGCGCGGCGGCAGGACCTGCTCCCAGCTGCCGTACCGCTGGCCCCAGAACGCCGTCCCCCACGCCTCGTTGAGCGCGTCCAGCGAACCGTGCCGGGCCTGCAACCAGACCCGGAACGCGGCGGCGGTGTGCTCACACCAGCACAACGTGACGTACTCGTTGTGCACGTGCCACAGCGCGAGCGCCGGGTGGTCGCCATAACGTTCCGCGAGGGCGGAGGCGATGCGCCGGGCCGCCTCGCGGTAGGCCGGGGCGCTGAGGCAGTAGGTGTCGCGGCTGCCGTGGACCAGCCGGGTGCCGCCGGGGGTGACCGGCAGGGCGTCCGGGTGCGCCAGCGTGAACCACGGGGGCGGCGAGGCGGTCGGCGTGGCCAGGTCGACGGCGACACCGTTGGCGTGCAGGCGGTCCAGGTGCGCGTCGAGCCACCCGAAGTCGTAGCGGCCCTCCTCCGGTTCGAGCAGCGCCCAGGAGAACACGCCGACCGTGGCCAGGTTGACCCCGGCCCTGCGCATCAGCTCGTCGTCCTCCTTCCACACCGGTTCGTCCCACTGCTCCGGGTTGTAGTCGCCGCCGAAAGCGAGCCCCTGCAACCGTTCGACGAGACGACGGGTCGTCATGCCTCCTCCTATCGCAGGGGCAGACGGGCGTCGTCGCGCAGGAACAGCGGGATGCGTTCGATCGGGGCGGCGACGGTCACCGTCCGCCCGCCCTCGTGCTCCTCGCCGGTCCACGCGTCGGTCCACCGGGCACCGACGGGGAGATACACGTCCCGCTCCCGCGCACCCGCCTCGGTGATCGGAGCCACGAGCAGGTCGGCACCGAGCAGGAACGCGTCCTCGACGTCCCACGCGCCGAGGTCGCCGGGGAACTCCAGGAACACCGGCCGCATCGGCGGCACACCGGTGTCGGAGGTCGTGCGCATCTGCTGCATCACGTAGGGACGCAGGCGTTCCCGCAGCCGGAGGTGCCCGGCGAGGATCTCGTACGCCTCCTCGCCGTAGGACCAGACCTCGTTGGCCAGACCGGTCATCGCGGGCTCCAGCACCTGCTCGTCGCCGCGGAAACCGTGCAGGCGGAACAGCGGGCAGAAGGTGCCGTACTGGAACCAGCGCACGAGGACCTCGCGGTAGGCGGGGTCGTCGGGGTCGCCTCCGTGGAAGCCACCGATGTCCGTTGTCCACCAGGGGATGCCCGACATCATCACGTTCAGGCCGGCCTTGATCTGGGTGCGCAGCGAGGCGAAGTCCGTGGCGATGTCACCGGACCACAGCGCGGCCCCGTACCGCTGCGCACCCGCCCAGGTGGAGCGGTTGAGCGAGATGATCTCGCTCTCCCCCGCCGCGCGCAGTCCGTCGTGGACGGTGCGGGCGTTCTCGCGGGGGTAGAGGTTGCCCACCTCCAGACCGGGACCGGCGTGGTAGCGCAGGTTGTACTGGTGCCCCGGCTTGAGCTCGGGTTCACCGGCGTCCAGCCAGAACACCTTGACGCCGAGCTCGTGGTAACCGCGCCGGATGCGTTGCCACACGTACTCGCGGGCCTCGGGGTTGGTCGCGTCGTAGAAGGCGACCTGGGCGGAGTACGCGCCGAGCCCCTTGTCCGGCCAGTCCGCGTGCGCCATCGGCCCGAACTCGGTGCCGATGAACAGACCCTGGTCCAGCATCGGGTGGTAGTTCTCGCTCGCCGGGCTCACCGACGGCCAGACCGACACCATCAGCTTGACGCCCATCTCGTCCAGCTCGCGCACCATCGCCGCCGGGTCCGGCCACTCGGCGGGATCGAACTTCCACTCACCGAGATGCGTCCAGTGGAAGAAGTCGCAGACGATCACGGACAACGGCAGCCCGCGCCGCCTGTACTCGCGCGCGACCTCCATCAGCTCGTCCTGGGTGCGATAGCGCAGCTTGCACTGCCAGAAACCCGAAGCCCACTCCGGCAACTCCGGTGAGTGCCCCGTCGCGTCGGCGTAGCGGCTCAGCACCTCGGCCGGCTGACCGGCGGTGATCCAGTAGTCGATCTGGCGGGCGCTGTCGGACACCCACCGCGTGCCGGTCTCCGCCAGTTCCACCCGCCCGATCGCGGGCGAGTTCCACAGCAGCCCGTAGCCGCGATCGGAGATCACCAGCGGGATGGTGACCTCGGCGTTGCGCTGGACGAGGTCGATGACCGCGCCCTTCTGGTTCAGCATGCCGTGGGTGTGCTGGCCCAGGCCGTAGAGCCGTTCTCCTTGGTAGGCGCGGAAACGCTGTTCGAGCCGGTGGTGGCCGTTGCCGGTCGCGGTGGCGAGACGCGGTCCAGGCCACCAGAAGTGGGCGGGCTGCTCGGCGAGGATCTCGGTGCCGTCCTCGGTGCTGAGGAACGTCAGCCTGCCCGCGGACGCGCCGAGCTCCGGGGTGAGCTTGCCCTCGGTGTCGGCGTCGATCCGGACGGTCAGCCTGCCGTTGACGAGGGTCGCGTGGTGCTCGGCGATCTTGATCTCCGCCGCGCCACCGTCCGGTGCCGTGCCGAGCAGGGCGCCCGGCAGTCCGTCGAGCAACGGCCCACCCGGCGTGGCCCGGACCCGGACGGCGTCCTGGCCCCACACCTCGACGCGGAGGGTCTCGCCTCTGGCGCGCCATTCGAGTGCGTCGCCGAGGTCTCGGAAGTGCATGGGCATGCGCCGCTCCTCGCGGTTCGTCTTCGGTGTGGATGAACGGGACAGCGGGCGTCAGGCGGCGGTCAGGGCTGGCGCGGCGCGGGCCCCGTGCTGTCCCGGATGGTCAGGGCGGGCGTGAGCAGCACCCGTTCGTCGGCCGGGCGGTCGCCGCCACCCGCCGCGGCGAGCCTGCGCATGACCTGCTCGACGGCGACCCGGCCGAGGGTCTGCGCGGAGCCGGTGACCGCGGTGAGTCTGGGGGCGAACTGCTCAGCGAGCTGGTCCTGGCAGAGCGCGATCACCGAGGCGTCCTCGGGCACGGTGCGGCCGCTCATGCGCAGCAACGTGAGCAGCGGCCCGATCGCGCCTTCGTTCTGCACCACGAAACCGGTGGTGCCCGGCCGGTCCGCGAGGACGCGGGAGAGCGTTCCCGCGGTGCTCTCGTAGGTGCCCTCGCAGGACCGGTGCAGGAACCGCAGACCGCGCTGCTCCGCCCGGTCGCGGAAACCGGTGAGGGTACGTTCGGCGTAGCCGGCGTGCCGGTGGTAGACGCCGGAGCCGTAGCCGATGAACGCGATCTCGCGATGGCCCAGATCGGCCAGGTGGTCCGCGCACACCGCACCGGCGGCGGCGAAGTCGTGGTCCACACAGGACAGTCCGCGGCCGTCCTCCGCCAGGCCGATGAGCGTGGCCTGGGTGCCCTGGGCCCGCAGCACCGGGATGCGCTCGTCGTCCAGTTCGACGTCCATCAGGATCACGCCGTCGGCGAGGCCGCTGGCCGCGATCCGCTTCACCCCGGCCGGTCCCTCGTCGTTGGTGATCAGCAGTACGTCGTAGCCGTGCTGACGGGCCGCCATGGTCACCGAGATCGCGATCTCCATCATGACCGGGACGTAGACGTCGGTGCGCAGCGGCACCATCAGCGCGACGACGTGCGACCGCCGGGCGGCCAGGGCCCGCGCGCCGGCGTGCGGGTGGTAGCCGAGCTCCCGCACGGAGATCTGGACCCGGCGCCGGGTCTCCTCGGAGATCGAGCGCTTGCCGCTCAGCACGTAGCTCACCGTGCTGGACGACACGCCCGCATGCCTGGCCACGTCGGCAATGGTCACCATGTGCGTCAACCCTTGATCGCGCCGGTCAGGACGCCCGTGCGGAAGTGCTTCTGCACGAACGGATAGACGATGAGCAACGGCACGAGAGTCAGCACCACCACTGCCATCTGCAACGACAGCGGCGCGGTCTGGGACAACGCGGTGCCGAAGCCCGAGTTGACCGAGCCCGGCATGCCGTTGCCGCGGTTGACGTACGTGTAGAGCACGTACTGCAGCGGCCATTTCTCGCTGTCCGTGGGCATGTACATCATCACGTTGAAGAAGGAGTTCCAGTAGCCGACGCCGTAGAACAGCGCCATCACCGCCGTCACCGCACGCGAGGTCGGCAGCACGATCGACCACAGGATCCGCCAGTCGCCCGCGCCGTCGATCCGCGCGGCCTCGATCAGGTCGACCGAGGTGCTGGAGTAGAAGGACCGCAGGATCAGGATGTTGAAGACGGACACCGCGCTCGGCAGGATCAGCGCCCACAGCTGGCCGTAGCCGCCCAGCCCGGTGACGACCAGGAAGGTGGGGATCAGGCCGCCGTTGACGAACATGGTGACGATCAACAGGGTCAGCAGGAAGCGGTGCGCGAACGACCGCGAACGGGACAGGCCGTAGGCGCACATGACCGAGACCACCATCGACACGACCGTGCCGACCGCCGTGATCCCCAGGCTCACCACCAGAGCGTTGCGCACCGTCGCGTCCTGCAGCATGACCCGGTAGGCCTCGAAGGTCACCTCGCCCGGCCAGAGCACGAGGCCGCCCGCGCGGTTGACCGCGCCCTGGGTGGACAGGCTGGTCACCACGATGATCCACAACGGCACCAGCATCACGAGCAGCACACCGGTGAGGGTCACGCCCTTGGCGGCCTCGCCGACGACGGTCGGCGGTTCCTCCCAGGCCGGGCGGTTGCCGCGCCGCTTGCGGCGGACGAGTGGTTCCGGCGCGACCGCGGTCGCGCTCATGCGTTCGACGACGCTGAGTGTGTCGGTCATTTCCGGTACAACCCGTCTTCACCGAAGGCGTGCGCCATCTTGTTCGCACCCCAGATGAGCAGCAGCGAGATCACGCTCTTGAACAGGCCCGCCGCCGCGCCGTAGCTGTAGTCGCCGGTGGCGATGCCGTAGTAGAACGAGAAGGTGTCGAGCACGTCGGCCGTGTCGTAGCCGACCGCGTCGCGCTGGATGAGGAACTGCTCGAATCCGACGGTCAGCGCGTTGCCCAGGCGCAGCACCAGCATCAGCACGATGACGCCGCGCAGGCCGGGCAGGGTGATGTGCCACAACCGCCGCCATCGTCCGGCGCCGTCCGCCGCCGCCGCCTCGTAGAGGTCGGTGTTGATGGCGGCGAGCGCGGCCAGGAAGACGATGATCCCCCAGCCGGCCTCCTTCCAGATCACCTGGGAGGAGACCAGCAGCGCGAAGGTGTCCGGGTTCGTCATGACGTCCCAGGTACCGATGTCGTTGTTGCGCAGGAAGTGGTTGAGCGCACCCGCGCCGCCGAGCATCTGCTGGAAGATCGTGATGGCCAGCACCCACGAGAAGAAGTGCGGCAGGTAGACGACGGACTGGACGAAGTTGCGCACCCGCGGCGACAGCACCGAGTTGAGCAGCAGCGCCAGCGCGATCGGGACCGGGAAGAACAGGATCAGCTGGACGAAGCTCAGGTACAGCGTGTTCCGCACCGCGTTCCAGAACAGCGGGTCACCGAACAGCCGCTGGAACTGGTCGAGACCCGCCCACGTGCTGTACCAGACGCCCGCCAGCGGGTCGTACTCCTGAAACGCCGTGACGAGCCCGAACAGCGGGACGTAGTTGAAGACCAGCAGCAGGACGACGGCGGGCAGCGTCATCAGGATCAGCGACCGGTCGCGGCGCAGCCGCACCCGCCAGCTCAGCCGCGCCGGTCGCCTCGTGAGGTCCGGCCGCGCCGTGGTCGTCGTGGTCACTGTCCGGTGCCGTGCTTCTGCAGGACGTTGTCATTCGTCCACTGGATCAGCTTGTCGCCACCACCACTGGTCTTCCAGCTGGCCACGGCATCCTTGACCTCGGACACCTTCTTCTTGCCGTGGTAGCAGTCCTTGATCGCGTCCTCGACCTGCTGACCGGCGTCCGCCGTGGCCTGCGCCTGGGGCATGCTGATGTTCATGTTCCAGAAGACCGGCTTGACCAGCGCCTTCACGTTGGCGATCTGCCAGGAGGTGTAGTCCTTGGTGACGACGTCCGCGCCGGGGTTGCTGACGGCGGCGGCCGCGGCGGCCAGGAACGGGTAGGTCTGCGCCTGGACTTCCTTCTTGCCGGCCTCGGTGGCGGTCGGCACGCCGTCGACCATGGTGAAGTGGGTGCCCTCGACGCCGAAGTTGACCATCGTGAACTCGGCGGAGCCGAACGGCGCGGCGAGGTAGTTCGCGACGGCCAGGCACTCCTCGATCTGTTCTGGCTTCAGGTTGACGTTGAGATAGCTCATGATGCTGGCGCCCGCGCCCATGTAGACCCGCGGTTCGCTCTTGCCGTCGGCGGAGAAGACGTTCAGCCCGCCGCGCCGGAAGTTCGGGTTGGCGGCCTTGCCGGACTGGGAGTCGGCGAGGTTCCACGCCCCCGTGCCACCACTCGTGATCAGCGTCTTGCCGCCGTAGAACCGGGTGTTGCCGTTGGCGTTGTCGCCCGCAAGCGCGTCGGGGTGCACGTAACCCGCGGCCGCGAGCCGGTTGCACCAGTCGAGTGCCGCGAGGAACTCCTCGGTCTCGTACAGGTGGACCAGCTTTCCGTTGTCCACCCGCCACTTCAGCGGCGCGCCGAAGGACGTGTAGACGTAGCGGTAGATGTCGTCGAACGCCCACACGCCGTTCTTGGCGTCGGTCAGCTCCTTGCCGAGGTTCATCAGGTCGTCGGCGGACTTCACCTGGTCGGCCTTGATCCCCCTGGCGTCGAAGACGTCGTGGCGGTAGTAGAGGAGACCCGCGATCTGGAATCCGGTGGCGAACGAGGGGATCCCGTACAACTTCTCGCCCCAGGCACCGGTCCGCCACGCGGAGGTCGGGATGGCCGCGAGGTTGGGGTACTTCTTGATGTTGTCGCCGGACAGGTACGGCGTCAGGTCCGCGAGCTGGTTCCCCACCAGGCCGCCGACGTTCATCTGGGAGTTCCACCAGGTCGGGAGCTGGATCCAGTCGGGCAGCCGCTTCGAGGCCGTCATCGTCGGGATGATGGTGTTGTAGGTGTTGCCGTCGGCCGGTTTCATCTCCAGCTGGACGCCCAGAGCCTTGTTCATGGCCTGGTAGAACGCGTTGTCAGCCGGCGGGATGGTCCCCCACAGCGGCGTGACCGCCGAGTACTTGCCGCCCTTGCCGGGGACACCGGACACGGTGGCGACCCGGTTGGTCGGGTAGCTGAGGAAGCCGGGGTTCGTCAGCACGTCGGGGCCGCCCGCGACGGACGCGATGTCCGGTTTGATCGACGTGTTCGGCACGTAGGCCGGTAACACGGCTTTGAGGGCGGCCTCGGAACCCACACCCGCCCGCTGGGCCGGGCCACCGCCGCAGGCGGACAGCAGCGGCCCCATCGCGACGAGCCCTGCGGCCGAGACGGCGGCGTTGAGGAAGCTTCTGCGGTTCAACTCGTTGCCCATGACGGAACCCGATCCTTCGTCGTCGAAGTGTCGAAGCGCTTAAACAGATTCCCGGCACGGTAGTGACGTACGTCGCACGAAACAAGCCCGTTGACAGCAGAAACCTGGTCGTGCCACCGTCGAAACGCTTCACCGCTAGCGCCGACCTGAAGGGTTACCACGTGGTTTCCGAGTCTGTGCCCGCCGCCGATCGGCTGCCTTTCCACGACCCGGCGCTGCCTGCGCGCAAGCGCATCGACGACCTGCTCGGGCGGCTCACGCTCGACGAACGGATCGCGATGCTGCACCAGTACTCGCCCGCCGTGCCGCGGCTGGGGGTCGCCGCGTTCCGCACCGGGTCGGAGGCCCTGCACGGCGTCGCCTGGCTGGGTGTCGCCACCGTCTTCCCGCAGGCGGTCGGGCTGGGGGCGACCTGGGACGAGGAGCTGGTGCGCCGCGTCGCCGAGGCCACCTCGGTCGAGCTGAGGGCGTTCCACTACCACCGGTCGCCCGCCATCGGGTCGGGCGCGAACAGCCTGCAAGCGTGGGCGCCGGTGCTGAACCTGCTGCGCGACCCGCGCTGGGGCCGCAACGAGGAGGGTTACTCCGAGGACCCGCTGCACACCGCGCGGCTCGGCACCGCGTTCTGCCGGGGACTGACGGGCGACCACCACCGGTTCCTGCGCACGGCCCCCGTGCTCAAGCACTTCCTGGCCTACAACAACGAGGACGACCGGTGCGTCACGTCCTCCGGCGTGCGCCCGCGGGTGCTGCAGGAGTACGACCTCGCCGCCTTCCGCCCCGTGATCGCCTCCGGCGCCGCCACCGGTGCCATGGCCGCCTACAACCTGGTCAACGGCCGCCCGTGCCACGTCACCCCGCTCATCGAGACGGAGCTGCGCCGCTGGGCGGAGCCGACCGGCCACGACCTGTTCGTGGTGAGCGACGCGGAGGCACCGTCCAACCTGGTCGACCCCGAGCACTACTTCGACGACCACGCCGAGTCCCACGCGGCCGCGCTCAAGGCCGGCATCGACAGCTTCACCGACCACGGCGAGGACAGCGCCACCCCGTTCCGGCGGCTGAGCGAGGCACTGGACCGCGGCCTGATCGACGAGGCCGACGTGAACCGCGCGGTGCGGCGGCAGCTGGCGATCCGCTTCCGCCTCGGCGAGTTCGACCCCGGGCTCGACCCGTACGCCGCCATCGGCCCTGAGGTCATCGACTGCCAGGAACACCGCGCCCTCGCGCTCCGGGCCGCGACCGAGTCCGTGGTGCTGCTGCGCAACGACGGACTCCTGCCGCTCGACTCGGCCCGCACCCGGCGCATCGCCGTGGTCGGCCCGCTCGCCGGCGTGCTGTGCGAGGACTGGTACAGCGGCACGCTGCCGTACCAGGTCACGGTCGCCGACGGTCTCGCGGCGGTGCTCGGGGATCGCGGCGGCGAGGTGGTCGTCGCGGACGGCGCCGACCGGGTGGCGCTGCGCTCGCGCACCAGCGGCGAGCTGCTGGGCAAGACCGCGTTCGACGTCAGCGACTGGGGCGACGGCGTGCTGACGCTGCGGTCCGCGGAGACCGGGCGCTACCTGAGCCTCAAGAGCGCGGACGACTCACTGGCCGCCGACCAGGACCAGATCAAGAGCTGGGACGTCCGCGAGACGTTCCGCCTGGTGCCCGCGGACGACTCCGTGTTGCTCCAGAACGTGCTGACCGGCCGGTACGCCGTGGTCGACCCGGTCGACGGCCGGGTCAGCCTCAGCGCGGACGCACCGGAGTCCGCCGAGCGCTGGGAGCGCGAGCTGCTGCGCGACGGCACCGCCGAAGCACTGGCCGCCGCCGCGGCCGCGGACGTCGCGGTGGTGGTCCTCGGCAACCAGCCGCTGATCGACGGCCGCGAGACCGAGGACCGCACGGGCATCGCACTGCCCGCCGCCCAGGAGGCGCTGCTGCGCGCGGTCGCCGGAGTCCGCCGCGACACCGCGCTGGTCGTGATGAGCAGCTACCCCTACGCCCTGGACTGGGCCGACGAACACCTGCCCGCCGTGGTGTGGACCTCCCACGGCGGGCAGGAAACCGGCAGGGCGGTGGCCGCCGTCCTGCTCGGCGAGACCGACCCCGGCGGGCGCCTGCCGCAGACCTGGTACCGCAGCGACGACGAGCTGCCGCACCCGCTCGACTACGACATCATCAAGGCGGGCTGGACCTACCAGTACCACCGCGCCGCGCCGCTGTACCCGTTCGGCCACGGCCTCTCCTACACCGATTTCGCCCACCGCGACCTGATCCTGTCCGCGGACACCGTCACCGGGAACAGCGCGATCGACGTCTCGGTGACGCTCACCAACACCGGCGCCCGGACCGGCAGCGAGGTGGTCCAGCTCTACGTCCGCGCGCTCGGCACCCGCTACGAGGCGCCCCGGCTGCGACTCGCCGACTTCCGCAAGGTCTCCCTGGCCCCGGACGAGAGCCGCGTGCTCACCTTCCGGCTGTCCACCGACCAACTCGCCCACTGGGACGTGGCAACGGGTGCCTTCACCGCCGACCCCGGCGCCTACGAGGTGCTGATCGCCCGTTCCGCCGACAACGTCGTGCTCACCGCACCGCTCACCGTCGCCGGCCCGGCCCCAGCACCGCGCACCGCCGTCGGCCGCCGCGTCCTGGCCGTCGACTTCGACGACCACGACGGCGTGACCATCGTCGACGCCACCCGCACCACCGGCGACGCGGTCACCCCCGCCGACCCCGCTCGGCCCACGACCCTGCGGTTCTCCTCCGTCGACCTCTCCGGCGCGGTCCGGGTCGAGGCCGAGATCGCGTGGGAGAACGGCGATCCCGGCGAGCGCGTGGAGTTCTGGACGGACGAGGGACTGCTGGCGGAGATCCCGGTGCCGGTCACCGGTGGCCGCTACGAGTGGGCGACCGCGTCGGCCACGCTGCCCGCGCCGTTGTCCGGGGTGCACGACCTGCGGGTGAGGATGCACGGCACGTTCCGGCTCGCCGCGTTCCGCTTCTCGGCGGCCGGCTGAGACCGGTGGCCCGTCACCGGCGGGAGACGGGCCACCACCTTTCACCCGCCGAACGCACGCACCTGAGCCGGTTGCGACAAGGGCGCTGTCCGCGGAAACCCCGCGGGCAGCGCCCTTTGCCGTTGCTCCCCGGCGCTCAGCCGAAGGAGACGGAGTAGCTGTTGGTGTTGAAGTTGAGGCCACCGCTGGACGAGGTGATCTCGTAGCCGAACTGCACGGAACCCACGGTGACGTCACCGAACCAGCCCTGGCCCCGGATCCAGTTCATCACCGCCCTGATGTCGACCGACCCGGAGCCGGTGTTGGACGTGCGGACGAAGGAGAACACCGCGTTCGAGCCGTTCGAGCCGCGGTGGACGTCCCAGGTGTGGCCTCCCACCGAGATCGTCGTCAGCCGGGAGCCGATCGGGCCCACCGGACCGACCTTGTTCATCCACAGCATGATCTCGTAGGCGTTGTTGTCGGCCCAGATGTCGTAGGCGGTCGTGTAGGCGCCGGAGTTGGGGTACGAGACGTTGAAACTGCTCGACAGGCTCCCGAGCGAGCTGAGCCTGCGGTTCACCTGCCTCTCCGAGTGCGGGTAGGACTTGATCCCACCGGTGTTGGGGTGGTTCGCCCAGACACCCCAGTTGCTGTAGGAGTTGGCCCAGACGGTCTGGGGGCCGTAGCCGCTGCCCCACACGTTGTTGCGCACCGTGTATCCGCCGTTCGACCAGGTTCCCCACCTGTCCGAGGAACTCCAGGTCGCCGCCAGCGCGATGCCGGAGCCCAGCGAAACCGTCAGCACGGCCACCATCGCGACGATCAACGCACGCATCATCTTGATCATTTACTTGCCCTTCCGCGCATCATTGAACGGAATTCACGCCACGTCGCCGCGTATCAAATCGAAACGCTTCGACGAGCTATTCAGAATCTGGCACAGCCGAAATCCCGGCGTCAAGGGAACTTCCGCTGTTCGACGAATTCGCTCAATTCAGCGTCGATTTTCGACTGTTGTTCGACGGCGTCGGGGCACGGGAGATTCCGCGCGGCCCGGCTTCGGCCCAGCGCCGACGTACGCGAACGTCCTGCCCCGCACTACGATGATCGCCACCTGGTGACGCGATCCGAAGGGCGGGCATGATCACGATCAAGGAGGTCGCCCGCCACGCCGGCGTCTCGATCAGCACCGTCTCGTACGTGCTGAGCGGAAAACGGAGTATCTCCGAAGAGACGAAACGGCGCGTCGAGCAGAGCATCATCGCCCTCGGCTACCACCCGAACGCCGGTGCGCGTGCGCTCGCCTCCAACCGGTCACGCGTGATCGGCCTGATCGTGCCGTTGCGGTCCGACCACAACATGCCGGTCATCATGCAGTTCGTCTCGTCGATCGTGGCTTCGGCACGCGACTACGACTACGACGTGCTGCTGCTGACCAAGGAGGCCGGGCCCGGCGAGGCCCATCGGGTCACCGCGCGGTCCATGGCGGACGCGATCATCGTGATGGACGTGGAGAGCGCGGATCCGCGCGTTCCCGAACTGCGCACGGTCGACGCCCCGGTGGTCCTGCTCGGCATGCCCGACGACCACCAGGGCCTCAACTGCGTCGACCTCGACTTCGCCTCCGCCGGTAGACAGATGGTGGGCCACCTGGCCGATCGCGGGCACCGCTCGATCGCGCTGATCGGCTCACCGCCCGCCGTCTACGAACGCGGCACCAGCTACGCCGCCCGGCTGCTGGCCGGTTTCCAGCAGGAGACCGCCAAGCGGAACCTGCCTGCCTCGGTGCACTCGTGCGCAGCGGACTACGACGCGGTCTCGGCGTGTCTCGACGACGTACTGCGCCCCGAACGCGGCACCACCGGCCTGGTCGTGCACAACGAGGCGGCGCTCGGCTCGTTGCTGCTCGAACTGCGCCGCCGGTCGCTGAAGGTGCCCGCCGATCTGTCGGTGATCACGCTGTGCCCCGACGACGTCGCGCGCGGCCTGGCCGTGCCGCTCACCTCGATCGCCGTTCCCGCCGACGAACTGGGCGCGCTGGCCGTCGAGATGGTGACGGGCCGCCTCGAGCGGGAACACCCGCCGGAGATCCGCCTGCTCCAGCCGCAGCTGACCGACCGCGGCAGCACCTCCACCCGCTGACCACGACTTCCGGTCAGCCCGCCGCGACGATCCGCCACTGCTGGTTCGCGCTGTTGCTGTCGCTCCACTGCCCGAGGTTCGCGCTGCCCGACGCACGCCCCATGCCGTCCAGGTAGAGGCCGGTGGCCCGGTTCCTGACGCGCACGTCGTTGCCTCTGCTGGTGCCGGTCACCACCGTCCACTGCTGACTCGTGGCCGTGCTCCCGGCGCGCTGGCCCGCGTCGGCACCGTTCGCCGTGCGGCCGGCGCCGTCGAGGTAGAGACCGGTGACCACGTTCCTGAACCGCACGTAGGAACCGGCGTTCTCGACGACCCACCGCTGGCTGGCGCTGGTGCCGCCGGTGCCCTGGCCCGCCGCGGCGTCGGAGGTCCTGCCGAGACCGTCGACGTACCAACCGGTTCCGACGTTGCGGATCTCGACGGCGCCTGTGCTTCCGTCACCCAGGCCCCAGGCGTGCCGCAGCTGCTGCAACCCCGACGGGTTCGTCAGCGACAGCGTGGTGTTCGGGCCGCTCCCGCTCCTGGAGGTCATGCTGTACCAGTCGCCGTCGCGCAGGCCGGGCCAGTACACGCTGCCCATCCCGAGGCTGCGCAGCTTGGCACTGACGCCTCGGACGTAGTCGGCCATGTACGACCCGCTGGGGATGCTGTAGTCGATGGCGTCGAAGTACACGCCGTTCTTGGTGCCGGGCCCCATCGCGCCGCCCCACTCGGTGGCGATGGTGCGGGCGGCGTAACCACCGATGTAGCTCGCGATGTGGTCCGCCCACTGGGTTTCGCTCTCGAAACCGGCGAAGAACGAGTAGTCGTGCACGGCGAGCAGCGTGCCGTTCAGCCTGGTGTCGCCGCCGACCGCGGGAACGTTCTGGGCGAGGCCGGCGCCGTCGAGGATCACCCTGCCGCGCGGGACGGTGGAGTACCTGGCCAGCCAGGAGGTGTACATGTTGTTCAGGTCGGTGGTGCTGTAGCCGTGCGGTTCGTTGATGACCTCGAAGTAGGCGTTCGGGTTGCCGCCGTACTTCGCGATGGCCTTGTCCCACATCTGCTGGAACGCGGTCATGTTGGGCGGCCTTCCACCGGTGTGCGCCCAGTACGCGAGGATCACGTTGCCCTTGGTGAGTGCGGTGTCGATCGCGCCGGTGTAAGCACCCCAGTAGTTCGCCACGGTCGGCTCGTTGATCGGGATCCGCACCGTGTTGGCGCCGGTGATGGAGTACATCTGGCCGACGACGCGGTCCGCGACGGTGGCGGCAGAGGAGTAGGTGTCCGACGCGCTGAGCCCGGACGGGTACAGCACGCCGTTGACGAAGTTGTCCCTCTGGTCGGCCCAGTTCACGCCGCGGAACTGGCTCGTGGAGGCCTGCGCCTGGGGCGAGACCGCGGTGACCAGGCCCGCGACGAGCAGCAACGAGGCCAGCAGGCGTAAGGAGGTAAGCGCTTTCCAACGACTCATCGGCTGCTCCACAACGTTGTGTCACTCATCGCTGTCGTTCGAGCGCGGGCCGTGCTCGGTGAACCATGAGAGCAGCCAGGCGAAGTCGACGTCAACAAGATGAGCATGCTTATCTTGATGCTCGCCTGCATCACCGGCGCCGCCGGTGAGCACGGACGATTCCCCGTTCGACGGGTTGTACTGCTCGTTCGACGCCCATGTACGCTGGTTTCGACAAGCCAAAAGTCATACCCATGAAGGAGCCGTCCCGGTGGATGCCGATGCCGCGTACGCGCCGCCCGCCTCCTACCGGCCGGGCTACGAGCTGGTGGCCGAGCGGATTCTGCAGCTCATCGCGGAGCTGGAGCTGCGCCCCGGCGACCGGATGCCGACCGAGAACGAGCTGGCCGGCCGGATGGGGACCAGCCGGACCGTGGTGCGGGAGGCGGTGAAGATCCTCTCGGCGCTCGGGCGGGTGCGCGCGCAGAAGGGCCGCGGGCTCTACGTCGCCGACGACGAGGGCATGCTCGGTTCCTCCCGGTGGGGCGGCTTCTTCCTGCCCACCGACCTCGATCACGTCTACATGCTCTTCGAGTTCCGCCGGGTCCAGGAGACCGCGGCCGCGCGGCACGCCGCGACCCGCGCCACCCCCGCTGAGCTGCGCGCCATCGAACTCGCCGCCGACCTGTGCCGCGAGGGCCACCTGACCGGGCAGGCGGCGCTGTTCGACCGCGGGGACGACGAGTTCCACCTGGCCGTCGCGGCCGCCTCGCACAACCAGTTCCTCGTCGCGGCGGTGCGCGAGGCCCGCCGCCTGCAGCGCCAGTCCAACATCATCGGGATGAACGGCGCCGTCGGCAGCCACACCGCGGAGGCGGTGGACGAGCACGCCGCGATCTACCAGGCCATCCGCGGCGGCGACCCGGATGCCGCCGCCGCTGCCGCCGCCGTGCACGTGGACCGGACCCTCGAGGACTACCGCAGGGAGATCCAGCGCCGCGTCTTCGGCTGACCTGGACCCGTCTTCCAGATGTGTGCTACAACGTTTCCGGTGTGTCAGCGCAATGAATCGCACTAATACGCCACTGAACGTACGTGCCTGACGCCGTGAGCGTGCCGTCGCCACCGGCCACTCCTGGGCGAAGATCCTGACTGTCCACTGAGGACCAACCGGAGCCGCACCGCCGTCGGCGCCCGGTGATGACGCACGGCCGGTGTGCCTCAACGCCGGAGAACTCGATTAACCCCACCTTTCAATGATGAAACGAGGGTTGCGATGTTCAACAGCCAATCCCTGCGACGGCGGGCTCGTTCGGCGGCAGCCGTCCTGGCTGCCGCAGGACTCACAGCAACAACCCTCGCCGCCTCACCCGGCCCTGCCGCGGCGGCGGCGAGCACACTCGGTGCCGCGGCGGCCCAGAGCGGCCGGTACTTCGGGGCCGCGATCTCCCAGAGCCACCTCGGCGAATCGGCGTACGTGAACACGTGGAGCACGGAGTTCAACAGCGTCACACCGGAAAACGAGATGAAGTGGGACACCGTCGAGCCCAGCCCCAACCGGTTCAACTTCGGCCCGGCCGACCAGATCGTCAGTCAGGCGCGCAGCCGCGGCATGTCGGTCCGCGGCCACACCTTCGTGTGGTACCAGCAGATTCCCGACTGGGTGAGGAACCTGAACGGGAACGACCTGCGCGCCGCGATCGCGAACCACATCAACCAGGTGGCCGGTCACTGGAAGGGCCAGATCCACTCGTGGGACGTGGTGAACGAGGCGTTCGAGGAGAACGGATCCCGCCGCCAGTGGTTCGTCCAGCAGCGACTCGGCGACGGCTACATGGACGAGGCCTTCCGCACCGCCCGCGCCGCCGATCCCAACGCGAAGCTTTGTTACAACGACTACAACACCGACGGCATCAACGCGAAGAGCACCGGCATCTACAACATGGTGCGCGACTTCAAGTCCCGCGGGGTGCCGATCGACTGCGTCGGCTTCCAGAGCCACCTGAGCTCCGGCGCGAACCTGAGCAGCTACCAGGCGAACCTGCAGCGCTTCGCCGATCTCGGCGTCGACGTGCAGATCACCGAACTGGACGTCGGCGGCTCCGGCACCGGCCAGGCCGCGACCTACCGCACGGTGATCCAGGCCTGCATGGCCGTGACCCGCTGCACCGGAATCACTCCCTGGGGCGTCACGGACAAGTACTCGTGGCGCAACGACACCCCGTTGTTGTTCGACGGCAACTACAACAAGAAGCAGGCGTACACCGCGGTGCTCGACGCGCTCAACAGCGGCGGCGGTGGTGGCGGCAGTGGAACGCTGCGTGCCGTGGCCGCCGGCAGGTGCGCGGACGTGCCGAACTCGGCGACCGCCCCCGGCACGCAGCTGCAGATCTGGGACTGCCACAGCGGCACGAACCAGCAGTGGACCCGCGCGTCGTCCGGTGAGATCACGGTCTACACCGGCGACTCGAAGCGGTGCCTGGACACCTCGGGCACCGGGGCCGGGTCGAACACGGTCATCGCGAACTGCACCGGTGGCAACAACCAGAAGTGGAACGTCAACAGCAACGGCACGATCACGAACGTCCAGTCAGGACTGTGCCTCGACGTCAACGGCGCCGCGACCGCCAACGGCACCAGGGTGATCATCTGGTCCTGCAACGGTGGCGGCAACCAGCAGTGGGCCGGCCTGACCGGTCCCGGCCCCGGCCCCCTGCCGTCGCGCTACACGTGGAGTTCGAGCCAGCAGCTGATCTCGCCCAAGTCCGACGCGACGCACAACATCGCCGGCATCAAGGACCCGTCGGTGGTCTACCACAACGGGAAGTGGCACGTCTTCGCCAGCGTGGCGAACGCGGCGGGCTACAACATGGTGTACCTGAGCTTCACCGACTGGGCACAGGCGAGCGCGGCCTCCCACTTCTACCTCGACCGGTCCGGGATCGGCGCGGGCTACCGGGCGGCGCCGGAGGTGTTCTTCTTCGCACCGCAGAACCTCTGGTACCTCGTCTACCAGGACGGCAACGCCGCCTACTCCACCAACCCCGACATCAACAACCCGGCGGGGTGGACCGCGCCCAAGCACTTCTACCCGGAGATGCCGAAGATCATCCGGGACAACATCGGCAACGGGTACTGGGTCGACATGTGGGTCATCTGCGACACGGTGAACTGCCACCTGTTCTCCTCCGACGACAACGGCCACCTGTACCGGTCCCAGACCCCCGTCGGGAACTTCCCGAACGGCATGAGCGAGCCGGTCATCGCCGCCCAGGACCCCGACAGGTACAAGCTCTTCGAAGCGGCCAACGTGTACAAAGTGGACGGTTCCGACCAGTACCTCCTGCTGGTGGAGGCGATCGGGGCACAGGGCAGGTACTTCCGCTCCTGGAAGTCCGGCAGCATCTCCGGACCGTGGACGGCGCTGGCCGACGCGGAGGCCGCCCCGTTCGCGGGCCCGGCCAACGTCACGTTCCCCGGCGGCGCCTGGACCCGCGACATCAGCCACGGCGAGATGATCCGCACCGGCACCGACCAGACGCTGACCATCAGCCCGTGCCAGATCCGCTACCTGTACCAGGGCCGCGACCCGAACTCCGGCGGCGACTACAACAGCCTGCCGTGGCGGCTGGGCCTGCTCACGCAAACCAACTCCGCTTGCTGACCGGCTAGGAGACGACGTTGTCCAACCCCCCAGACGCCCAGGACGAACGCGCGCCTGCTCACCGGCGCAGGATCCGCAGGCGCACGCTGCTCGGCGGCGGACTCGCGGCGCTGGCCGCCCCCTCCCTGGCCGCCCCCTCCCTGGCCGGGCCCGCCTTTGCTGAAACCACAGCGACATCGGCGACCGGCGATGTCGGCGCGGCTGCATGGGTCGATCCGCCCAACGGCTATCCCGAGTGGAACAACAACATCGGGTACTTCCAGGTCAACTCCCAGCCCGCGCACGCCACGTTCATGCCGTACGCCGATCTCCAGCAGGCGCTGACCGGGGACCGCACGAACTCGCCGTTCCGGCTCGATCTGACCGGCACCTGGAAGTTCAAGCACGTCAACAAGCACGCGGACCGCGACCTGAACTTCTGGCGCACCGACTACAACGACGGCGGCTGGGCCAACCTCCCGGTGCCGTCCAGCTGGCAGCTGCACGGCTACGACAACCCGATCTACGTCAACGTCACGTACCCGTGGTGGGGCAACAACGGCCAGAACGAGAACACGCAGCCGCCGTTCGCGCCGTCGCGGGTCAGTCCCGTCGGTCAGTACCGCAGGACGTTCACCCTTCCTCCCACCTGGCAGGGGCGGCGGGTCAACATCCACTTCGAGGGTGTCAAGGCCGGGTTCTACCTGTGGGTCAACGGCACGAAGGTGGGGTATCGCGAGGGTTCGTACACGCCGTCCGAGTTCGACATCACCGACCAGGTCAGAGCGGGCTCGAACCTGATCGCGGTCGAGGTCTTCAAGTTCCCGGACGGGGACTGGCTTGAGGACCAGGACATGATCCGGCTGTCCGGGATCTTCCGGCCGGTCTGGCTCTACTCGCTGCCCTCCGCGCACCTGCGCGACTTCACGATCACCACCCCGCTGCGGGACAACTACACCAACGCGGATCTCGCGGTGGCGGTGGCCGTCCGCAACAACGGCGGTCAGCAACCGGGCACGTTCACGGTGGAAACCCAGCTGTACGACCACAACCGGCAACCCGTCTGGCCGGAACCGTTGCGGACACCGGTGAACTCCCCCTCGCCGGGCCAGGAAGCGACCGCACGCGGTTCGAAAGCGGTGCAGGGACCGAGGCTCTGGTCGGCGGAGCACCCGAACCTCTACACCGCCGTGCTGACGTTGCGCGACCCGTCCGGCGCGGTGACGCAGACCGTGTCGGCACGGGTCGGTTTCCGCGAGTTCGCGCTCAAGAACGGCCTCATGCGGATCAACGGCCAGCCGGTGTCGTTGCGCGGCACCAACCGGCACGAGATGGACCCGGACCGCGGGACCGCGCTGACCCGTGAGGACCAGATCCGCGACATCACGGTGATGAAGCAGCTCAACATCAACTCGGTGCGCACGTCGCATTACCCGAACAACACCGTGTTCTACGACCTCGCCGACGAGTACGGCCTGTACGTCGTGGACGAGGTCAACCTGGAGACACACGGGATCCGCGACAGCTACCCGGCCTCCAGGTCGGACTGGACCTCGAACGTCCTCGACCGCGCGGCCCAGATGGTCCACCGGGACAAGAACCACCCGTCGGTGATCATGTGGTCGCTCGGCAACGAGGCCGGTGGTGGCAGCAACTTCGTGACGATGCGCGACTGGATCCGCGCGGCCGACCCCACCCGGGTCATCCAGTACGAGGGCGACAACCGCCCCCAGGTCAGCGACATCCGCTCCGCCATGTACGAAAGCCCGGCGGGGGTGGCGAACCGGGCGCGGAACACGTCCGACACCCGGCCGTACGTGATGATCGAGTACACCCACTGCATGGGCAACTCCGGCGGCAACCTCAAGGAGTACTGGGACATCATCCGGGCGAACCCGATCCTGCAGGGCGGCTGGATCTGGGACTTCGTCGACCAGGCCCTCACCTGGAAGACCTCGTCCGGCGTCACGTACCTCGCCTACGGCGGCGACTGGGGCGACAACCCGAACGACGGTGCCTTCTGCGGCGACGGCATCGTCACCCCCGACCGGCGGATCAGCGGCAAGGGCGTCGAGGTCAAGCAGGTCTACCAGGCGATCAACGCCGACAACGCGGGCGCCGCGGGAACCGTGCGGATCACCAACGAGTACCTGTTCACCAACGTCAACGAGTTCGTCTGCACCTGGACGCTGCTCGCCGACGGCGCCGTTGTCCAAAGTGGAGAGCTCACCGCCGAGCAGGCCAACATCCCGCCGCTGTCGAACAAGACGGTGCAGGTGCCGATCCAGCGGCCGGCCAACCCGGCGCCCGGCGAGGAGCACTTCCTGCAGCTGTCGTTCAAGCTGCGGGCGGCGACGCCGTGGGCGGCTGCCGGTTTCGAGGTGGCCAAACAACAACTGCCGGTCAACCTCAGCAGCCCGCCGGTCGTGGCGACACCGGTCACGTCGGTGCCGGTGGTGACCGCCACCGAGACCGGCGACCGCGTCACCGTCACCGGCCAGGACTTCAGCGTGGTCATCGCGAAGGCGTCCGGCCTGATCACCTCCTACGACGCGATGGGCATGCGGCTGCTGAACTCCGGCCCACAGCCCAACTTCTGGCGGGCGCCGACCGACAACGACGTCGGCAACGGCCATCCGAACCGCAACGGCACGTGGCGCAACGCGGGCACCAACCGGACGGTGAGCAGGGTCGTGCTCGACCGGCCGTCCGACCGCGCGGCTCGGATCACCGTCAGCGGCACCCTGCCGACCAGCACCGTGTCGACGTTCACGACGACGTACACGATCTACGGCAACGGTGAGATCAAGGTCGACAACCTCCTGCACCCCGGATCGTCGGGCCTGCCCTACATCCCCGAGGTGGGCACGATGCTGTTCGTGCCGGGTGAGCTCTCCCGGCTGCACTACTACGGTCGCGGCCCGCACGAGAACCAGTGGGACCGCAGGACCGGCTCCGACGTCGGCGTGTACTCCTCGACCGTCGCCGAGCAGTGGACCGGCTATCTCCGGCCGCAGGAGAACGGCAACAAGACCGACGTCCGCTGGGTCGCCCTGGTCAACGGCAGCGGCCGCGGCCTGCTCGCGGCCGCCGAACCGCTGCTGGAGGTGAACGCGTCCTACTTCACCCCGGAGGACCTCTCGAAGGGGGTCCGGCACGACTACCAGCTGACCAGGCGGCAGGACGTGGTGCTGCGGCTGAACCTGCGGCAGACGGGCGTCGGCGGCAACGACAGCTGGGGCGCGCACCCGCTCGACACCTACAAGCTGTTCCCCAACCGGGACTACACCTACACGTACCGGTTGAAGCCGCTGCCCGACGTCGGCCAGGCGCTGGCGTTGTCCCGCAAGCCGGTCGGGACCGCCGGTGGTGGCACCGGCACGGTGCAGCCGGGGGTGGACTACCGGCTCGTCGCCCAGCACAGCAACAAGCTGGTCGACATCAACGGCGGCTCCACCGCGGCGGGTGCCGCCGCGATCCAGTGGGCGGCCACGGGCGGGCAGAACCAGGTGTTCGACTTCCTCGACTCCGGCGGCGGCTTCTACCGGGTCCGGGCCCGGCACAGCGGTCTCGTGCTCCAGGTCGCGAGTTCGAGCACCGGCGCCGACATCACGCAGCAGACCGACAGCAACGCGACCAGCCAGCAGTGGCAGGTCGTCGACCAGGGCCTGGGCGTGATCAGCCTGGTCAACCGGCAGAGCGGTCTCACCATGGACGTGTGGGAGGCCTCGACCGCCGACGGTGCCCGCATCTCGCAGTGGACCGCCGGCAGCGGACTGAACCAGCGGTTCGGCCTCCAACGGCTGTAGTGCCGGTCCGAACGTCCGGGAACGCCCGTCGCACGACCTTTTGGCCGTGTGACGGGCGATCTCACCTGCTCGCGGTGTGGGCGCAGTGCCGCGCTTCGTGATGGGCGGCCATCCGGACGGGTGCGTTGACCACACCGAAACCGCGGTAGTCACCGATGCGCTCGACCACCTCGAAGAACACCCGCGCGCCGGCCAGCTCCGTGTAGAAGTGCAGGTACTCGCCGCGGTCGTCGCGGTCGTAGAGCACCGAATGCCTGCGCAGCGCGTCGATGCGCTCGGACGGCAAACCGGTGCGTGCCGCGAGGTCGTCGTAGTAGTTGCCCGGGATTTCCAGCAGTCGCGCGCCCAGCTGCCGGAGCGCCTCGGCGGAGGCGATCGCGTCGGCGCTCGTGAACGCTATGTGCTGGGGCGATTCGACTGCCGGCGCCCAGCCGCCGCGCCGGACCAGGGCGGCGTCCAGGGTGAGCCGCACGCCTCCGCCGCTCACGCCGCGGCCGCGCACCAGTCCGAACGGTGCCGCGAACTCCGCCGTGGCGCCCGGTTCCAAGCCCAGCACGGAACGGTAGAAGAGGGTGGCCTCGTCGAAGTTGTCGAACGGCTGGGTCAGCGCCACGTGGTCGATGCCGGTGATGCCCGCGTCCGGGGCCGATTCCCCGGTCGGCACGAAGTCGCCGCGCCAGTCGTCGTCCGCGCACAGGAAGATCTGCGTTCCGTCCGGGGCGGCGATGGCGGTCAGCGGGGCTTCGCCGGGGCCGGCGGTTCGGGACAACGGTGGTGCGAGCAGGACCTTCGCGCGCCGCGCCGCCGCGGCCGGGTCCGGCACGGAGATGCCGAGTGCGCCGATCGCGCCGGGCTCGCCATCCGCGTTGACCAGCACGCGTGCTTCGCCCTGCGTCCACAGTTCCACCGGCTTCGAACGGTGCACGCCCGCTCGGGTGAAACCCAGCGCGGCCAGGTTCGTCTCCCCCACGACCTCCGCGAAGGCGTAGCCGGACGGGACCGGTGCGGCGGGAACGTCCAGCAGGCCCAGGGAGTCCTGCAGGCTGATCAGCGATCGCATCGCGTCGACCGCGGCGCGGCGCGGGTCCGACTGGCGGAAGACGTCGTTGAACACCTCGAGCGAGAGTGGCCCGCGATAGCCGGCGTCGAGCACGTTGCGGGTGAACGTCGTCAGGTCGAAGTCGCCCTGTCCCGGGAAGAGGCGGTGGTGGCGGCTCCACTGGAGCACGTCCATCGGCAGCGTCGGCGCGTCGGCGAGCTGCAGGAAGAAGATCTTCTCGCCGGGGATCGCGCGGATGGCCCGTGGATCGTCCCCTTTGGACAGGATGTGGAAGCTGTCCAGGCAGACGCCGAGCGCCGGGTGGGCGGCGCGGCGGACGATTCGCCACGCGTGCTCGTAGCCGTTGACGAACCGGCCCCAGGCAAGCGCTTCGTAGGCGATGCGCAGCCCCCGTTCGCCCGCGCGCGTCGCGAGCAGGTGCAGTTGTTCCGCCGCCAGATCGTCGTCGTCGATGGCGTCCGGCGACACCGACGAGCACACCAGCACGGTGTCCACGCCCAGCTCGGCCATGACGTCGAACTTGTGCTCGGCGCGGCGCAGGTTGGCGGCGAGCACGTCCGGCGGCACGGCCTCGAAGTCGCGGAACGGCTGGTACAGGTCGATTCTCAGCCCGAGGTCGGTGCAGCGCCGGCGGATCTCCGCCGGAGCACGGCGGTCCGCGAGCAGGTCGTTCTCGAACAGCTCCACGCCGTCGAACCCCGCTTCGGCGGCCGCGGTCAGCTTGTCGTCCAGGGTGCCGGACAGGCACACGGTGGCGATGGCGGTGCGCGGGTCAGGACGCATGGGCCGGTTCCCCCTCCAACTCCTCGAAGTGCGCGAGCATCCGGTCCGCGTCCGGCTCGACACCGGTGAACAGCCGCAGCGACTCGGCGGCCTGGAGCACGACCATCCCGCCGCCGTGCAGCACCCGGCAGCCCCGCGCCCGCGCCGCGGCCAGCAGCGCCGTCTCCAGCGGCCGGTAGACGATGTCGGCGACCCAGAGTTCGTCACGCAGCAACGACTCGTCGATCGGCAGTCCGGGATGCGCCGCCATGCCGGTGGGGGTGGCGTGCACCAGTCCGTCGGCCGTCCGGACGGCCTCCGGCGTGCACAGCACGGCCCGATCGGCGCCGAACGTGCGCCGCAGCGCCGTGACCAGGTGTTCGGCGCGGGCCGGGTCGACGTCGCAGACACCGAGGCGGCCGGTGCCGAGCGACAGCAGCGCGTGTCCCACCGCGGCACCGGCTCCGCCCGCTCCCAGCAGGACGACGTTCTCCATCCTCGCGTCCGGCAGGCCTCGGCTCAGGCTGCGGGCGAACCCCGTCGCGTCGGTGTTGTGGCCGATCGCCCTGCCGTTCTCGAAGACCACGGTGTTGACGGCACCCAGCGCGGCGGCCTGCGGAACGATCTCGTCCAGGTGCGGCAGGATCGTCTGCTTCGCCGGGTGGGTGATGTTGAGCCCGTCGAACCCCTCGGCTCTGGCCGCGGCCAGCACGTCACCGACCGGTTGCCCGATGACGTCGAGGTCGAGCAGCCGGTAGGCGTAGCGCAGACCGAGCTCACCGGCCTCGCGCTCGTGCAGCGCCGGGCTCAGGGACGGACCGATACCGGAGCCGACGAGCCCGATCAGGTAGCTGGACACCCGACCTCCCGCTTAATGTACGAACTAGTGAGTTAACGCTAGCGCACCGAGTGGCCTGCAGGAAGGGTTCCACTAGAGTTGGCTGGTCATCCGCAGATCGAAGGGGGCCCGGTGGCCGCACCGTCGTCCGACACCGAGCGCCAGCGAGACAAGGACCGCACGCGCGCGGACATCCTGGACGTGGCCACCCGGGAGTTCGCGGACAAGGGCTACACGGGCGCGCGGGTCGACGAGATCGCCGAGCGCACCAGCACGACCAAACGGATGATCTACTACTACTTCGGCGGCAAGGAACAGCTCTACATCGCCGTGCTGGAGCAGGCCTACCTGGCGATCCGGGCGCTCGAGGCGGAGCTCGACGTCGAGCACCTCGAACCGGAGGACGCCATCCGCCGGCTCGCGGAGCTGACCTTCGACCACCACGAGGCGCACCCCGACTTCATCAGGCTCGTCAGCATCGAGAACATCCACCGCGCCGAGCACATCGCCCGCTCGGAAGTGCTGGCGGGGCTCGCGAACCCGGCGCTCGACGGCCTGACCCAGATCCTCGAACGCGGCCGCGCGGCCGGCCGGTTCCGCGACGACGTCGACCCGCTCGACGTGCACATGGTGATCAGCTCGTTCTGCGTCTTCCGGCTCGCGAACCGGCACACGTTCGCCGCGATCTTCGGGCGGGACATGCTCGACCCCGGCCGCCGCGAGCACTACCGGCGCATGCTCGGCGACCTGCTGATCGACTACTTGACCAGCTGAAAGCAAACCCTTGACACGCGGGGGTGGCGTATCCCATTTTGTGTTAACTAACTAGGTCGTACATAGGAGTACGCCGTGACCACATCGATGGCCCGCAAGACTGCGCTGGCAGCCTGGATCGGCAGCGCCCTCGAGTACTACGACTTCTTCATCTACGGCACCGCCGCCGCACTGGTCTTCAACAAGGTCTTCTTCCCCGCCGCCTCACCGGCGACGGGAACCCTGCTCGCGCTCGGCACGTTCGGCGTCGGCTATCTCGCCAGGCCTCTCGGCGCGTTCATCCTCGGACACGTCGGCGACCGCTTCGGCCGCAAGAAGGTCCTGGTGTTCACGTTGCTGCTGATGGGCGTGGCGACGTTCGCCGTCGGCTGCCTGCCCACCTACGGTTCGATCGGCGTCCTGGCGCCGGTCCTGCTCGTCGTTCTCCGCCTGCTGCAAGGACTTTCGGCATCGGGCGAGCAGGCGGGCGCGAACTCGATGTCGCTGGAGCACGCCCCGGAACACCGCCGGGCGTACTTCACGAGCTTCACCCTGAGCGGCACGCAGGCAGGGCAGATCCTCGCCACGGCGATCTTCCTGCCCGTGGCCGCACTCCCCCAGGAGGACCTGCTGACGTGGGGCTGGCGCGTGCCGTTCTGGTGCAGCGCGATCGTCGTGGTCGCCGGTCTCGTCATCCGCCGCAAGATCGACGAGACCGCGGAGTTCAAGCGCGCCAAGGTGGCCAAGCTGCCGGTCGCGACGTTGTTCCGGACGCACTGGGCCGACGTGCTGCGGGTCGTCCTCGCGGCCACCATCGCCTCGGTCAGCACGATCTTCACCGTCTACGCCCTGAGCTACGCGGTGAACACGATCGGCCTCGCGCGCACGTCCATGCTGTGGGTCGGTGTCCTCGCCAACGTCGTCGCGCTGGCCGCGATCCCGTTGCTGGCAGGCCTTTCGGACAGGATCGGCCGCAAACCGGTGTTCCTCGCCGGCTGTGGCGCGTGCGCGATCCTGATCTTCCCGTACCTGTGGTCGATCTCCATCGGCGCGTACGGCCTGGTGTTCGCCCTCGGCATCCTGATGTTCGGGGTGGCCTACTCCGCGATCAACGGCATCTGGCCCTCGCTGTACGGCGAGATGTTCAGCACCGAGGTCAGGCTTTCCGGCATGGCGATCGGCACGCAGATCGGGTTCGCCATCGCGGGTCTCGCCCCGAGCGTGGTGTCGGCGATCGGCTCCGGCCGCGACGACTGGATCGGTGTCGCGATCTTCACCGCGACCGTGTGCGCGCTGAGCGCGGCCGCGATCGCGACAGGGCGTGAGACGTCCAGGGTCCCGACGGCGGAGCTCGGGCGGTTGCCGCAGGAGTCCGCCGCACCCGCGGCTGCTCGCGTCTGACAACGCATGGCCGGTTGCGGAACACGTTCCGCAACCGGCTACACGTCTTCACAGCTGGACTCGCCCGGCAGCAGCGGCCGGAACACCACGATGAACGACGTCGCGCCGATGCGGAACCGCGTCCCCTTCGGCACGTCGCGGGCGAACCTCGACACCTGTGCGGCGTCCAGCACCACGCACGAGCCGGCGTCGACCCGCACGTCGGGCTGTGCGAACGGCCACGGGCGCGCGTTCTGGGAAGAGTCGGGTGCCCACGCCACGGCGGCGATCTTCGCCGGCTGGTAGGGCGTCGCGGTGCCGTCCACGTGCAGCGTCGCGTGGAAGTCGGCCAGCCCGCCCTCCGGGTTCACGGCCCTGGTGAGGAACCGGCGACCGCCGGAGTTCAGGACGAAAACCTGCGTGTACCCGTCGATCACCGAGTCGTTGGGGATGTCCTGGTCGCGGTCGAGTCCTGCGTCGTGGGCGTCCTCGTAGAAGTCCTCCGCCCTCTCGCGTCCTGTGTGGACCATCTCAGCGGTCTGCAACGCACCCGTCGCCGGGCCCGGCCGGATCACCGTGCCATCGCCGTAGAGACTGAACTCCGGCAGCTCGGCCGGTCGCGGGCTGGGCATGCCGACCAGTTGCTTCGCCTGCAACGCAAGTCCGTCCGGCAACGCGGGAGCGTCCGCCCCGCAGCCGGCCAGCACGATCGCGAACACCACCAGGAACCACCGCATCACATTCGCCCCCACGGTCAGAAGACGGAACGCGGGTGCCATCCGTTGCGCGCGTCGCGGGGCATGATGGGGACATGACTGAACCGGGCTACACCGAGGACGGCGTGCCGACGTTCGACTTCGTCCGCGACAAGATCGAGGGCCGGCACCTCACCAGCGAGGCCGCCACCGAGCTGGCCGGCGATCCGCAGCACACCCAGGACCAGTTCGAGCAGCGCGAGGAGGCCGGCCGCGACCGGCTGGAGGAGATCCGCAGGTCGTTGCGCGGCGAGTGAACCGGGGCGCCGGATAACGCCCGGACATGGGGAAGTGGCATTGGCAGGGCCCGGCGGACCGCGCCGAGACTGGCCGGACCCTGCCCCCTGCCCCGAGAGGTCCTCCCGATGGCTGTGCGGATCCGGCGAACGTTCTCGTCGGCCACCCTGCTGGTCGCGCTGGTGCTCGGGTTCGTCGTGACGAACCTCGTGATCGCCCTGTCCCCCGGCTACGGCCTGACCCTGAGCGCACTGGTTGCCTCCGGCGCGATCACCGGCGTGATGTGGTCGCTGGTAGCGGTGTACGCGATGCGGATCGCGCCACCGGAACAGGCCGGGCGCGCGCTGGCGGTCGCGATGGCGGGCACCCCGATCGGGTTCGCCGTCGGCGTGCCCGCCGGCACAGCGCTGGGCGAACTTGTCGGCTGGCGCTGGTCGTTCGCGGCGATGGGGTTGGTCGCGGTGCCACTGCTGTGCTGGATCCTGCTCGCGGTGCCGGCGGTCACCACCGAGCCCTTCAGGGCGACGCGGGACGCCCTGCCGATGCTGCGGCCGATCCTGTTGATGGTGTTCACGTACTCGTTGGGACACAACGTTCTCTACACCTACCTGGGTCCGGCGCTGGCCAGGCTGGCCCAGGAAGAGTTGCTGAGCACGGCGCTGCTGGTGTTCGGCGCAGCCGCCGTGGGCGGAATCCTCGCGGTCGGATCCACAGTGGACCGAAACCCTCGCGCGGTCCTGGGCTGGTGCCCGCTGCTGACCGCCGCCGGAATCGTCGTGCTCGCGGTGTCCGACGACGCCGCCACGACCCTGGCGGCGTGCGCGGTGTGGGGCCTGGCGTTCGGCGGCGCCCCCACGGCGTTCCAGTCGGTCACGGCCCTGATCGCGGGACGGGACGCGGATCGGGCCCAGTCGCTGACCATCGCGGCCTGGAACGGTGCGGTGGCAGGGGGTGCCGCGGTGGGAGGAGTGGTGCTGGACACCGCGGCACCCGCGTTGACGTGGACGGCGGCCGCGCTGATGGCCGTGCCGTTCTGGGTGGCGACCCGCCTTCCCGTTTCGGGGAGCGCGACGACCGCCCGTGGGTGATCTGGCTGTTCAGGGCACCCGTGCGCGTGGGCCGCCCACACCGCTCGACCGGGCCGCCGAGCGAAGGCGGTCAGTCTCCGAGCATGCGCAACCGGAGTGGATCGCTCACCACCACAACACCGTTGCGAGTGGTTACCAGGCCGACCTCACGCAGGCGACGCAGCGCGCGCACCACCGATTCGCGGGACACTCCCAGCAGGGCCGCCAGTTGCTGCTGCGACTTGATGTGCACCGGCACGTTGACAGGGGTCGATCTCCGCGCCGTCTCGGCCTCGCGGAGGAGGTAGCCCACCAGCTTGGAGAAGGCGTCGCCCTGGCCGGCGTTGGCGAGAGTCGCCTCACGGAGGCGTTCCGAGATCACCGTGCAGACCACCCGGAGCAGTCGCGGCTTCGTCTTGATCAGTTCCTCGAACTCCTTCGCCCGCACCAGAGCCGCCCGCACGGCGGAGTCGGCGATGACCGTCGCCGATCTTCGATGGCGGTCGATCACCGCCTGTTCACCGACGATGTCACCGGGGACGCGGATCGCCACCAGCCGATTGCCTGTCGCAGCGACGACGCGCACCCGGCCGCCGCACAGCACCGCGACCCAGCTGCCGGGGTCGTCGACGTGGATGAGCCGCGATCCGCGTTCGTAACGCACCAGGTCGGCGACGTCCGCGAACGCCGATCGCTCACTTTCCCGGAGGCGGCCCCAGAAGCTGCTCTGCGCGCATTGTCCGGTCAAGTCGTGCAACCAATGCCTGCTCATCACGTGTTCCCCCGCTCGTCGAGGATGGAACGGCCGGCGGTGTCACGGGCGGGCTACCGCATGGTCAGTTCCGGCCGGCTACGACGTGGGGCGAGCCCCACACGGCGTTGCCCTGCGCGCAGTTCTTCACGTCTACGGTCACCAACGAGGCCTGCAGCGTTACGGAGAAGACATCGGCGGGCAGGTCCACCGCGATCTGCTTGATCTCCCCAGGTCCGGCCACGACCTCCTGGATCGGCTTCACCTGGTCGGTGTTGACGAACACCTGGAACTTGACGCTCATCCCCGCGTCCGACGTGCCGTCCGTGCCGACCGCAGGCACCTCGAGGCGCTTGAAGTTCCTCAGCCTGAATTCTTGCTTGGCGCTGCGTTGGCTGGTGTAACAGGAGTTCAGGCGGCCCCACAGCGAGTTGTTGAACTGGGTGAGCTGAACGTCGTGGTCTCCGTGGTCGAACACCCACTGGTTCTGTGGCCGGGGCAGGCCGTCGACGAGGATTCGCGAACCGGCAGGCACCGCACCGCCGTCTCCGGGTTGCGCGGAAGCCGGAAACGAGGACGGCGGCGAGGATGCCGACGACGGGGCGGTGCTGGAAGTAGTGGTGGTCGTGGTGGTCGTGGTGGTGCTGGTGGTCGTGTTCGGTGGTGCCGGGTCTGCGCGCGGAGCCTCAGGAGTGCTGCCGGACAAAGCGATCCACACCACCAGAACGGCTACCACGAGTACTCCGGCGCCGATGAGCAGGATGCGGCTGTTCACTGGTCGATCCGGCTTGGGCACGGGCAACGGCGCTCCGCTCAGATCCGCGGACAGCGCGCGGGCGGCTTCCGGGTCCTCGCGGAGCCGTTCCGCGAGTTGCAGGCACAGCGTCTGCACCCTGACAGCGTCCTCTGGTGCGTCCTTGAACCGGGCCAGCGTTTCGGCCAGATAGGTGTCCGCGAGCAGGATTTCGAGCTGGTTGAGCAGGCTCTCCAGCTTGGCGTTGAACGCCACGGGACCTGACTGCCTCTGGTGGATCAGGTACTGCGCCAGTGCTCGAACCACGGAATTCGCAAGATCGTCGACGTTCACCAAGCGCTCCTATGCGGATCAGTGACCTAATCGCGTCAGTCGAACACGCACGGCCCAGCGCACCGGAAGGAAACTGAGTCATCTGCGGCAGTTCGGATTTCACTTGTGACCGCCCCACGGCTCCGGCACCCGGATCACCACTTGTGCTTGTGGTTGAGCCAATGCGCCCACCGAAGCCCTGCTGCTGGGAAGTAGCGTGCCAGCGTCGCGGCAGTGAATGCCTGCCACGGCAAGTCGTTGCGCCATCCGGTGATCAGCTTCGCTCGCTCGGCGACCTCGTCGACCAGCGCGTTCGCGCGCTTGCTGTCGCCGTCGCGATCGCGGAGCTTCAGGGCCATCGCGAACTCGAACTGCGTCTGCAGCGTCTCGGGGTGGGCGATCCCGAGTGCCGCCAGTTGTCCGCGGTGAGCACGGCCCAGGACCTCGACTCCCTTGTCGAAGTCGCGAAGCTGTTGATGAGCCAGTCCGTGCACGTAGTACTCACGCAGGACGATCGGGTGGTGCTCGTCCAACTTGCCGAGCAACACGGGCAACAGGGCTGACGTGCTCGCCAGCGCCTTCTTGGCTTCCCCCTGCGAGATCAAGGCGAAGTCGATGTTCACCTTGCACGCCAGCACGTCCAGGTTGCGGGCGCCGAGCTCCGCCTCCAGCTTCCCCGCGAGGCGGCGAAGAGTCGCCTCGGCCTCCGCCCATCGATTCGGTGTGGCCTTGAGTTCGGTGAACTGCAGGCGCAACTGAGCTGTCGCCAGCACGTACTCGGCCTCGATCGCGGCCGCGTGATGCTGCTGCCCCTTGTTCTGGTAGTGGTCGAGCACCTGGCGGGCGTGTGCCCGCGCCTTGTCCTGCGAATCCGTCGCCAGCTCGATGTGTGCGAGTTCGATCAGAGCCAGGAGACCCAGTGCTTCCGGCAGGCGTGTGGCTGCCGCGCGCACGTTCTCCAGTTCGGACAGGTTCTCCTTGAGAATTCCACGCAGGCGTTGCCCGCGGATCCACCGCAACCGGACCTTCACACGTTCGGATTCGGCCAGCACATCAGGATCTGACGGCTCAACCGCACGCCGCCAGTACGGCTCGGCTTCGGTGAACCGCCCCAACGCATCCAGCGCCGCCGCGCACACGCACGACAACAACACGTTCGCCCGCGTTGAACCAGAGGTCAGAGCCTTCGACGTGAGCGCAAGGCATTCTTCGTACTGGCCCGCGTCGTAGTTGTCGGAGGCGGCTTCGATCACAAGACGCGGATCCGAGACTCCGGACGCGAACAGCCGGTCCAGGAGTCGGGCAGCAGAAGCGGGGTAGCCCTCCTCGCGCAGTTCGCGAGCGATCAGCGGAAGCATCTCCTTGACCGTCGATTCGGCGACGGCAGGCTGGTCGACGAGATGACGGGCGTGGCGCACCAGCAGCTTCCAGTCGCGGGTGTCATGCCTCGACCTGCCCACCCGCAGCATGTCCACCAGATCGCCGGCGTAGGTCGAGGCGAGCCAGTCCACCGCCTTGGCGCCGAGGTGGCGCCGGACGGCCTGCCGGACCAGGCCGTGCGCGTGCCACACACCATCCTCGGCACTCACCAACATGGTGGCCTGCAGGGAATCCAAAGCAGCCACAACACGTGATTCGTCCATCCCCAGCTTGGCGAGAACGTGCCGAATCTGACGAGCGGGCACGTCTGCCGGACCACATGCGGCCAGCACCCGCAGGACTGCACGCTGGTAGTCGTCATCCACCGCGTTCAGGCGGTCGGCGAACAAGTCGGACAGTTTGGTCATGGTGTCCGACGACCCGTCGAGGACTCGTCCGACGTGCTCTGTCAGCGTCGTGAGCCCTCGCCGCACGGTCGCCGAGGCGGCCAGCAACGACACCGCCATCGCGTGGTTGTTCACCGCCGCTGCCAGCTGCCGCACCTGATCGATCGTGGCATCGTCCCGGTCGAAGCGGTGCAGGCGGTAGAACAGTTCGAGGGCTTCGTCGTCGGTCAGACCTCCGAGCCGCACCTCCTGTCCGAGCGGCGCGTACTCGGTGTGCTCGGTGATGATCAGGAGCAGCACGTCCGGACTGTCGAAACTCGTGGTGAAGAAGTCCGGTGGCACGCCGGCCGGTACGTTGTCGATGACGACGAGGGCGTGGCCCTTCGAAGTCTGGAGCTTGTTGTTGGCGTCGGTCACCGCCTCACGCAGCGCACTTTGCGCGGTGACCCCGGCGGCGTAGGCCAGGTCGACCGGAATTACGACCTGATATTCGTGAGCGAAGTGCATCACGTAGTCGTCAGCCAGACTGGTCTTGCCGGTGCCCCGGAGTCCGGTCAGCACGGCGATGCCGTTGGTGGGCTGGTGCGTCAGCCGGTAGCGCTGCGCGTGCAATGCCCGCTCCAGTCTCCACATCGCGCTGTACCGGCGGACCCTCGGCGTCACACCGGGACGCCCACCGACCATCCGCGGCAGCGTCGAGAAGTCGATGCCCTGGTAGGTGCCGGTGAGTTGGGCCAGCCGCGCCTCGACCTCTTCGACGATGTGAGCGAGGGCTGCTTCACTGCCGTTGTCCGGGGCGAAGATCCGGTCTTTGAGCACCGCGGGGTGGATGTGCTCCTTGTTGACCTCGGGGTTGATCACGAGGGTGCGCGCGACACCGCCCGCACGCCGTTCGGCGGACAACACCTGCATCAGTTCGAACTGACACGCATGGCGCGATCCATAACGCTCCGAGTAGTAGACCAGGCAGATCGTGCTGGTCTGCAACTCCGACTCGATCTTCGCGGACACCGGGTCGCCGAGACGGTTGCCCTGCCGGTCGATGTAGGTGTCGTAGCCCTTGTCCTTCAGGCGGCGAAGGATCTGCTCCATGCGGGGCAGCGCTGGGCCCGAATATGAGCCGAAGATCTTTTTGGCGGAAGAGTTCGCGGAGGGCGGCACGGCCGGACGATAACGTGTGACCGCCTGAATTCCGACAGGAAAGACGGTTCACCGCTTGGCGAGTCCGGCCAGTACATTCGACACGGAATCGGCGAACGGTGAGTCAACACGTTGGTAGAACGCCAGTGCCGCGCGGAGCGAGCTCTCCGCGTCGGCGATATTCCCTGTCGCCAGGGCAACTCTGCCCAGAGCCCAACGTGCCTTCGCTTGTTCGTGCACGCTGCCACAGCGCTCGGCATGGGTCAGGGCCTGCCTCAGTGCGACCTCGGCGCGCACGTGGTCCTGACCTCTTTCCCGTGCGGCACCAAGGGTGTTGGCAGCTTGAGCGATGTCCATGTCGTGCTTGCCCACAAGCGCGAGGCTGAGTGCCTCCTCCGCGCAACGAACCGCGTCGCCGAGTTGCCCGAGTGCGGCATGAGCGTTCGACATGCTCCGCAAGGTGATGCCGCTGTTGCGGGCAAGTCCGTCGGCGAGGTAGTAGCTCAACGCTTTCTGTTGATGCCACAAGGCTTCCTCGAAGCGCCGCTGCCTGCTCAGCACCGCGCCGAGGTTGGCAAGGCTGTCACTCGTACCACGGCGATCACCGAGCGCCTCGAACAACGCCCCAGCCGCGTGGTGCTGCTCGGCTGCCTCGTCCAGTCGCCGCACGGCCGCGAGCACCATGCCGAGGTTGTTGCGCGTGATGGCCTCGGCTCGTCCATCTCCGAGGCGCAGCGTCGCCCGCAACGCGACGTCGTGTGTGTGCAGCCATGCGTCGAGTTCACGCGAGAGGTAGAAGTAGCCGCGCAGCGTGTAGGCGAGCTGCCAAAGATGGCTGTCCAGCGCCGGATCGTCGACCTGGAACAGGGCGACGAGGGTCGCCAACTCCGATCGCATCCAATTCCGCGCGCCTTCGGCATCTGCGGGAACAAGTCCCACCGAGAGGTCGGCGGCCGCGGAGTCCGCCACCTGAAACCTGTTCGGTGTGATCAGACGATCGGCTCGCACCGCGGTCGCGAGGTAGTGGTCGAACAGCCTGCGCACCGCGCCGGAGTCGTCGGCGTGCTCGTCGCCCAATTCCGCCGCGTACGCCCGGAGGAGGTCGTGCGTCGAGTACCTGCCGGGTTTTGGCTCCACCACCAGGTGTTCCCCCACCAGTTCGTTCAGCGTCTCAGTCGCCGTTGTGACGTCCGCCCCCATCGCCGCCGCGAACGCCTCCGCGTCGAGCAGCCGGCCAGGCAGGCGACCGAACAGCCTGAACGCGGAGGCAGGTCCGGCCGCGAGGCCGCGGTAGGACCGGAAGAGCGCTGCCCGAACCGAGAACATCGGATCGTCACTGCTGAGGACGTCGAGTCGCCGTTGGTGGTTCTCCAGTTCGGTGGCCAGTTCCCTCAGCCGGAGGGCGGGACGGACGGCCGTGTGGTGCGCGAGCACGGTCAACGCCAGCGGTAGCCCTCCGCACTGGTCGACGATTCGAGCCGCCGCCGACGGCTCTCCCGCCACACGGGCGCCGATGGTCCGGGACAGCAGCTCGACGCCTTTGCCGACTGACAAGGATTTCAGCTCGACGTTCAGCGCAGCGTGCTGGACGGCGACGCTGGTCAGCCGATTCCGGCTGGTGACCACGACCGCGCAGGTGCCACACCCCGGCAGGAGCGAGCGGATCTGCTCCGCCGAGCGGACGTTGTCGAGCACGAGCAGGACGTGGCGTCCGCTCAGCAGCGTCCTCAGGTGAGCCGCGCGTTCGGCCAGGTCGACCCACTCGTCGGGGCGCGCCACGCCGAACGCTCGCAGAAAGGCCGACAACGTAGTGGCGGGCAACGCGGGTGCGTCCGGCCCGAACCCGCTCAGGTCGGCGAACAGCTGCCCGCCGGGGAAGCGCCCCGTTACCCGGTGGGCCCAATGCACGGCGAGCGCGGACTTTCCGACGCCCGCGGCACCGGAGATCACCGCCACGGAAGGAAGCCGCGAACTGCTCAGCAGGTGCTGGTCCAGCCGACGCAACTGCGCTTCCCGCCCGGTGAAATGCGCAGTTCCGGCCGGAAGTTGCTGCGGCACCGGCATGCTGCCCTTCGCCGCGGACACGTGGAAGTCACCATGGACGACACCGACCTGCGCGACCACCCCCTGCCCCTGATGCAAGTGGTTGACGACCGAGACGCCATCTAGCGGCACCGCATCACCCATTCCACTGCCTCCTGGTAGTCGACACCTCCATCGTGACGATCACGAGCGGGGATTTCAGCACCCGTACCGGGGACATCGGCGAAGGAGCCAGGTGACAGCGCGGGCCGGTTCACATCTTGTTGTGCAGTCCGCCTTTCAGATGACCGATCTGAATCGAGGGCCCGACGTGCGTGCCGGTCATGACGTTGGTGACGGGCAGGGCCCGCGAAAACCGGTCTTGTTCCGCCTCTGCGACGGCCGCCATCGGCTGCTCCTCGCCGATCCCGTGCTCCAGCAGCCTGCCGCTGAGCTTCGGCACGTACAGGTAGACGGTGCCGGCGAACTCCTTGATCTCGACCGTCCTCTGCACCACCCGCGACGGGTGCAGCGTCGCGTAACCGCTGGCCACCACGTCCTCGAACACTCGCTGGGAGAGCACGACGGACAGAAAGGTCTCCTCGGGATCCGACAGGGTGAGCACGTCGCGCACCGGCGCCGCGTCGAGCAACCGATGAGTGGTGATCACCGTGCCTCCCACGACGGCCGAGTCGCCGCCGGTGTCGCCCTCGCGCACAGGGCCGACGTTCAGGCTCGCGCGCATGCGCAACCTCGCGCTCGGCCTGCGCTCACGAAGCCTGGCATCCCGCTCGGCCAGCACGTCCTGCAGCGCGTCGAACAGGTCGCTGACCACCGCGGGCAGGTGACGCGTGGCGAACCCGATGCCGAACCCGTCCCCGGTGTTGTGAGGGAACAGCGCGCCCCGCCAGACCTCGATGAGCCCGATGCGTTCGAACGCCAAGGCGACAACGTCCGGGATCATTCCCGCCAGCAGCTCCTGGTTCGGGTCCGTGTTGCTGCCGAAGTCCTTGGTGTCGAACACCAGGACCGCGCGATAAGGCGGCAGGTCGATCGGCTCGTCATGGTCAGGCATGCGGCTCCTTCCGAATCCGTCCGATCGTTCACCAGTGCCATCACGCTGTACAGCGGAGCTCAGGCGAGACAACTCGGCCACTCAGATGTTGAGAACATCTGAATGATGTGAGTATCGTGGTGCCATGGTGAGGCTGACCAGGGTGCAGCAGCAGGAGCGCACGCGTGCGTCCGTGCTGGCAGCGGCGAAGGAAGAGTTCACGGAGCACGGCTACGCGGCGGCGAAGATCGACCGGATCGCCGAGCGCGCCGAGCTGACGCGGGGCGCGGTGTACTCGAACTTCCCCAGCAAGCGGGCGCTGTACCTGGCGGTGCTGATCGACCTGGTCGAGGGCACGTCCGCCGACGGGTCGCCGGAGCCCGCCTCGATGGAGGAGGCGCTGGGCGCGTTCGCCAGGGCGTGGCTGGAGCGGTTGCCCCTGGCCGGTGAGACGGCCTCGGGCGGCCGGCTGCAACTGCGGTCGCTCACGGGTGTTTTCGACGACGACCACGGGCGGGCGGTGCTGGCGCAGCTCGCCGGGCTGGAGGCGTTCTTGCTCGGCGCCGCGTTGGAGGGCGGGACGTCGGAGCGGCGGGTTCGGCTCGCCTCGCTGGTGCTCACGCTGTTGGGCGGTGCGGGACAACTTGCCGACACCGCGCCGGGTTCTGGTGACCCGTTCGACCTGGTGCTCGCGTGTCAGCACTTGGCCGGGCTCGGTCTCGCGGATGCCTGGGCGCCGCCGTATTTGGCGTTCGTCAAGCCGGCGCGGCCCTGCCGGGAGAGCTGGGTGGCGCCCGCTGATCTTGTTGATCTGGTCGGCGGGGAGCCGGTCGATCTTGCCGTTGACGGTCTGGTCGCGGTGCTGGGAGCTGGGCGTCTTGGTGCCGCGGAGGAAGCTTTTCGGGCTGCCCGGGCCGGTGAGCAGGTGACGGTGGTGGTCGTCGTGAGCGATGCCGCCGAGATCGGCAGGCTCGTGCGGCTGCGGATCGCCGATCTCATGGGATGTCTGCGGCGCGTGCTTCCGTTGCCGTCGCTGCGGATCGTGCTGGACGACGACGCTGCGGTTGCCACCGCGCTCGGGCTCGACGATGCCGGTGATGAGACCGAGGCGGCGATGCGGGTTCAGGGTGGGGCGATCGTTGCTCGTGCTCACGGGCGGGGCGCGGCCCACGCCGCGGCGGGCTCATGAACGACCTGCTGGTGTTGCACACGTTGCGCTGCATCGGTTTCGCGGGCTGTCCGCGCATCGCTGACGCGGTTGGGCTGGCTGAGTCCGATGTGGAGTCCGAGTTGATCGACCTGGCGGTGGCCGGCCTGGTCACGCATTCGCCCGGCGAGTTCGGTGGGTGGGGGCTGACGGACGCCGGTCGGGTCGCGGACGCCGAGCGGATCACCGGCGAGCTGGAGTCGGCGGGTGCTCGGCCCGCGCTCACTTCGGCGTTCGACGGTTTTATGGTGCTCAACCCGGAGTTGCTCGACCTTTGCACGGCGTGGCAGCTTCGTTCGGTCGACGGCGTCATGATCGCCAACGACCATCGCGATCGCGCCTATGACGCCCGCGTTCTCGCTCGGTTCGCCGAGTTCCACGAGCGCGCTCTCGTCGTGTGCCACAAGTTGTCCGCTGCCCTGCCTCGGTTCGACAGATACCGGATCCGTCTGGCGGAGGCCCTGAAACGCGCTGACGCCGGCGAATTGGGGCGTGTGGCCGACGACATCGGTTCGTACCACGCGGTGTGGGCCGAACTGCACGAAGATCTGCTGGCCACACTGGGGATCCCGCGATGAGGTGGATTCGGCCGCTGTCCGCTCAGGTCGACGAGACGGCGGAAGTGGTGGGAGGCAAGGCACATGGACTGTTGGTGTTGCGCCGCCTCGGTTTGCCGGTGCCGCCGGGGTTTGTGATCACGACCGAGGCGTGCCGCGCGTTTCTGCGCGACGGGCGGTTTCCTGACGGGCTCGACGATGAGCTCGCCGCTGCGATGGCCGCTCTCAACGCTCCCGCGGTGTCCGTTCGGTCCGGGGCCAGTGTGTCGATGCCCGGCATGATGAACACGATCCTGAATCTCGACAGGGATGTCGACCACGCGGTCGCGACGGTCTTTTCGTCGTGGAACACGCCGCGTGCCCAGACCTACCGCGAGCTGCACGACATCCCGCACGACCTGGGCACGGCCGTCATTGTCCAGGCGATGGTCTTCGGCAACCTCGACGAGCACAGCGGCACCGGCGTCGCGTTCAGCCGCGACCCCAACACCGGCGCGAACACGCCGTTCGGGGAGGTCCTTTTCGGACACCGGGGTGACGCTGTCGTCTCCGGCGGAGCGCTGACCGAACCGCTATCGCACCTCGATCGAGAACCTTTGGTGCACAATGGTTTGCTCGATGCCTTGCGTCACATCGAGGGCCACTACCTCGACGCCTGCTACGTCGAGTTCACCTTCGAGGCAGGCGAACTGTGGTTGTTGCAGGTCCGCCCGGGCCGGTTCGTCGGCGCCGCCGCGGTCCGCGTCGCCACCGACCTCGCCGACGAAGGCGTGATCGACCGCCGGGAAGCACTGCTCAGGGTTTCGCCGCAGCACCTCCGGCACGTCCGCACGCCGCGCATGGTCGCGGACCACGTCCTGGCCAGAGGGTTGGGCGCGTGTCCGGGTGTCACGTCCGGCCGAGTGGCTACCACCACCGACAGTGCGGTGCGCATGAGCGTGGACGGCCCCGTTGTCCTTGTGCGACCGGAAACTTCCCCGCACGACATGCGCGGACTCGCGGCCGCCACCGGCATCGTCATCACCGCCCGCGGCGGACCGGCGAGCCATGCCGCGGTGGTGGCCCGGGCGATGGGAAAGCCCGCCGTCGTGGGGATCGCCGACCTCGTCGTCGGCGCGGGTGAGATGAGCGTCGGCGGACACACCGTCGACGAAGGCACGCTCGTCACCATCGACGGCACCAGCGGTGAAGTGGCCCTGGGCCGTCAACGCGTCGTCACCACGGCGGCCGACGGGCACCTGCGCCGGTTGCTCGAGTGGGCCGACGACGTGTCGGGCGACCGCACGGAACGAGACGAAGCCGAACGCCTCAGCGCCGCCCACTCCGTCCTCCGCAAGAACTAGCGCCGCACACCCGCGCCATAGCCCAGCGACTCAGCGCGGCCTCCGCCATTCTCCGTGCCAACTAGGGCTGCACACCCGCGCCGAAGCCCAGCGACCCAGCACAGCCCCGCCGTCCTCCGTGCCAACTAGCACCGCACGCCCGCGCCGAACCCCAGCGACCCAGCGCCGTCCCCCGTACCAACTAGGGCCGCATGCCCGCGCCGAACCCCGTCCACCGCAGCTCCGCCGGAAGGTGGCCCATGTCGTTGTACACCACCAAAGTTGGCGCCAGCCCAGCTCGATGCTCGATCACCGTCAACGCCGTGTTCCCGCAGTCGAGTCCCAGCCAGCGCTCCGGCGGCGCGCCGAGCGCGTGCCGCACCAGCCACGCCACCGGATAGGCGTGCGTCACCAGGACCTCGTGCGTCTCCACGTCGGCAGGCCGAGCGAACCGGCCGACCAACGCCTCGGCAACGCGCGCACCGGCAGCGGCCTCCTCGGCGTCGTACCCGTCGAAGAAACCCGCCCACGTGGCAGGCGGGTTCCGCGGCACGTACGGCACGTGGTCGACGAGCTCGGCCGCTTCCCGCACCGGCACGCCCGGCAGGTGCTCCCCCACCGCATGAGCCGACCGCACCGCCCGTGACAGCGGCGAGTGCCACACGACGTCGATCGGCAGGCCCGCCAGCCGTTCGCCGAGGAGGTGCGACTGCCGCCGCCCGACCTCGGTCAGCTCTCCGAACGGGTCCGCCTCGCCGTGCCGCACCACGTACAGATGCCGAGTCGCCATACCGTCAGGATATTCACGTCATCCAGATGTTCACAACATCTGAATCCGGCGGGACGGGATCACCAAAATCAACGACAGCACGACCAGCAGCGACAGCAACACGACGTTCAGCACCTGGTCCCGCGGCTCGTACATGTGCAGCATCGTCAGGTGATAGGCGAAATGCAGGACGTTGAACACGAGCAGAGCGGCGCCCGCCAGCTGCACGACCATCGGCTTCTTGACATTGGCCAGCGCCACCAGGGCCAGCGCGGTGAACGCCAGATTGGCCGCGCCGACGTCCTTGGCGAGGTGCTCGTTGTACGGGCCGAGTTGCGGCAGCCACCGCAGTCCTAGGCCCGGGAAGTTCGCGTACCAGGACTCCGTGGCGAAGTAGGCGTAGCACCCGACGTACGCGGACGTCAGCGCGATGAACGCGAGGCTGATCCGGTCAAGCAGCAGTTTCATGCCATGCGGACGAGCCACCGGACCGATTCGTGACAGAGGCCGGCCGCGCACCCGCGCGACCGGCCCCTGGGCAGCGGCTACGGCCGGTCCGACACCTTGATCTTGCCCTCGATGATCTGGGCCTTGTAGCCCTCGAGGATGCCCTGCAGCTTGGCGTCGACCTTGCCACCCGACGCCGCGTACCCGACCCCGTCCACCTTGAGGTCGAAGACCTTCGGCAGCGACGCGAGGTCGTTCTTGGCCGCGGCGCGGAAGAAGTCGAACACCGCGACGTCGACGCGCTTGAGGCTCGACGCGACGATGACGTCCCGGTTGTTCGCGAGCGCCGGCTGGTTGTACTGGTCGGCGTCGCACCCGATCGCCAGCACGCCCGACTGCTTCGCCGCGGCGAAGACGCCGAGGCCGGACGAGCCCGCGGCGGGGTAGACGACGTCCGCACCCTTGTCGATCAGGCCCTTCGCAGCCTCCTGGCCCTTCGGCGGGTCCTGGAAGCCGGTGAAGTCACCGGCAGGGGTGATGTACTTCTTGTCGATCTTGACCTGAGGCGCGGCTGTCTTCGCACCCTGGTAGTAGCCTGCCTCGAACTTGTGGATCAGCGGGATGTCCACGCCGCCGACGAAGCCGACGTGGCAGTTCTTGCTCTGGTACGCGGCGACTACGCCCGCCAGGAACGACCCCTCCTGCTCGGCGAACACCAGCGGCGTGACGTTGGCAGCGCCCTCCACCGCCGAGTCGACCAGGCCGAACTTGACGTTCGGGAACTGCGGCGCGACGACCTTCATCGACTCGGTGTAGGCGAAACCCACGCCGATGATCGGGTTGAACCCCTCGGACGCCAGCTGGCGCAGCCGGCCCTGCTTGGCGGCCTCGTCCTCGTTCGGGGCGGCGGACACCTCGCGGGCGTTCTCCTTCTTGATCCCCATCTCCTTGGTGGCCCGCTCGAACCCGGCGGCGGCGAGGTCGTTGAACGACGCGTCGCCACGACCACCGATGTCGTAGGCAAGGCCGATCTTCAGCGCGCTCCCGTCGACCTTCTCACCGTTGGCGGCGCTGGTGGTCGAGGTGGCGGGCGCACTCGGCGGTGCCGCGAACTCGCACCCCGCACCGGCGGCGTTGGTCGTCCCGGCGGCGCCCCCGCCCGAGTCCTTCGCGCAGGCGCTCACCACCATGAGGCTGGTCAGCGCGATCGCGGCAACGGCGGTGCCACGCAGATGACGGCGCAAAGCAAATCTCCTTCCCCCTGAGGCTTCTCAGGGGGAAAGCTACCGCTCGCGGTGATCGTTTGGGACGGCAGTTCACCAACTGGGAACGGAGTTCGGCTGGAGTTAACGCCCCGCGAGCGCCTCGGGCAGGCTGAAGTACAGCTCCAGCGTCTCGTTCAGCGTGGTGGCCCGCAGCGCGCGCAACACGCTTCCCGCCGGAGTCACCAGACGCAGCGGCGTATCGCGTTCTTCGCCGAGCTGGTGGTACTCCACGAGCACGGAAAGGCCCGCCGACGCGAAGAACGCGACGGCACTGAGGTCCAGCACGACCGGCAGTCCGGCGCTGAACGCCGTGGACAGCTTGTCGCGCAACAGATCCGCCGTGTAGGAGTCGACTTCGCCTTCAGCGCGCAGCACGACAGCGGCGTCGAGCTGCTCGGTGTCGACCTTCAACGGCGGTGCGGTGCCCTCGTCCACGTCAGGCCTCCCAGGCTTGGTTCAGCGCACGCTCGAACAGTTCGGCCGGCTGAGCACCGGCGACGGCGAGGCGTTCGTCGACGACCACGAACGGAACGCCGGTGACGCCGAAGTCGCGAGCGCGTTGCTCGTCAGCGCGCACTGCGTCGGCATGAGCGGTGGGATCGTCCAGCACGGCACGGACGTCGGCGGGGTCGAGACCTGCCTCGGTGGCGATCCCGGTCAGCGAGTCCGCGGCGAACAACGAGCGCGCCTCGCCGAAGTTGGCGTGCAGCACGGCGTTGAGGAGCTCCGGCTGAAGGCCGCGCTCCCCCGCCCGGTGCAGCAGCCGGTGCACGTCGAAGGTGTTGCCCACCTCGCGGTCGAGCCGGTACTCGAGGCCCTCGTCGCGCGCGAGCTGGGCGACGGAGTCCTCCATCTCACCCGCACGCGGGCCGAACTTGGTGGCGAGCATCTCCTTCACCGGTTCGACGGTGTCTCTGCCCGGATCCAGCTCGAAGGCGCGGTGCACCACGGTGACCTCGGCGCGGTGCTCGAACCCGGCCAGCGCCCGCTCGAAACGCGCCTTGCCGATGTAGCACCACGGGCAGATTACGTCAGCCCAGAACTCGACCTGCATTGTTCGATCATGTCATGTCACCGGCTCAGCCTCTCATCAGAAACGATAATCGTTGTCATGTACGCTGCGACCCATGGCAGCGCGGGTCGTATTGGTAGCGGGGTTCACTCCCCACGACGTGGCGGATGAGCTCTGGCGGGCGGCACCGCAGTCGGTGCTGGTCAGGCACGACCTGAGCGGCCTGGCCGACGGTGTGGTGCGGCGCTGGGTGGACGGCCGGCTCACCGTGCTGGAACTCGCGCACGGGTGCGTGTCGTGCACGCTGCGCCTGGACCTCGTTCCCCTGCTCCTGGAACTGGACGGGCCGGTGATCGTGCATCTGGACCCGGTGCTCGAACCGGAGGCCGTCTGCTTCGCACTCAGCGAGACCGAGGTACAGGTCGACGCCGTGGTGACGGTGATCGACAGCGCTACCTGGCTGGCCGACGCGACCGGCACCGACTCGCTCGCCGACCGGGGCATGCGCGCGGCGGAGGGTGACGAGAGGTCGGTGGCGCAGGTCGTGGTCGGGCAGGCGGAGTTCGCCGACGCGCTGGTCCTGACCGGCGACAGCGACCCGGCCCTGGCGGCGGTGCTCGACCGGCTCTCCCCGCAGGCGCCCCGGCAGAAGCTGGACGAACTGGACGTCAGCGCGTTGCTCGGCGCGATTCCCGCCACCGCACGACGCGGCGAGGTCGACGACGGGTTCGGTCCGCTGCTGTACGGGCAACCGCCGCTGGAACCGGCGCACGGCGTGTCCGTCGTCCACTTCACCGAACGGCGCCCGTTCCACCCCATGCGGTTGCACGACTCCATCGACGTGCTGCTCGACGGCGTGGTGCGCGCGCGTGGCCGGGTGTGGCTGGCCAGCCAGCCCGACGAGGCGCTGTGGCTCGAGTCCGCGGGCGGCGGGTTGCGCGTGGGCAACCTCGGCCCGTGGCTCGCGGCGACCGACGACTGGGCGGAGGCCGGCGACGACCGGCGCGCGGCCGCCTCGCTGCGGTGGGACCCGTACTACGGCGACCGCGACCAGGAGATCGTCGTGATCACCAGGTTCGCCGACCCCGAGGAGATCGTCGCGACTCTGCGGGCGGCGCTCGTCACCGACGAGGAGCTCGCGCTGATCGCCGAGCTCGACTTCGCCGACCCGTTCGCGGACTGGCACGAGGAGATGGAACTCTGATGCGCACCCCGGTGACCGTCCTGTCCGGCTTTCTGGGCTCCGGCAAGACGACGCTGCTCAACCACGTGCTCGCCAACCGCGACGGCAGGCGGGTCGCGGTGATCGTGAACGACATGAGCGAGGTCAACATCGACGCCGCGCTGGTCGCGGGTCAGGGCACGCTCGACCGCACCACCGAGCGGCTGGTCGAGCTCACCAACGGCTGCATCTGCTGCACGTTGCGGGAGGACCTGCTCGACAGCGTCGGCGAGCTGGCGCGCTCCGGCCGGTTCGACACGATCCTGATCGAGTCCACCGGCATCTCGGAGCCCATGCCGGTCGCGGCGACGTTCGACTGGACTTTCGACGACGGCACGAGCCTCTCCGACCACGCGCGACTCGACACGATGGTGACGCTGGTGGACGCGGCGGGTTTCCTGCGCGAGCTGACCACCGGCGACCCGCTGGCCGAGCGCGACCTGGCCGCCGCCGACGGCGACGAGCGCACGATCTCGGACCTGCTCGTGGACCAGGTCGAGTTCGCCGACGTGCTGGTGGTGAACAAGACCGACCTCGTCACGCCTGCCGAGATCGCGACCCTCGACGCCGTGCTGCGGCGGCTCAACCCGTCCGCCCGTCTGCTGCACGCGCGTCAGGGCGTCGTCGACCTGGCCGAGGTGCTCGACACCGGCCGCTACGACCCGATCACCGCCGCACAGGCACCCGGCTGGGCCCAGGAGCTCGCGGGCGGGCACACCCCGGAGACCGAGGAGTACGGGATCAGGTCGGTCACCTACCGCGCGTCCAGGCCGTTCCACCCCGCCCGTCTGGTGGAGGCACTGACCGACTGGGAGGGAGTGTTGCGCAGCAAGGGTTTCTGCCACATCGCGACCCGGCCGGACGTGCTGGCCGTGTGGTCACAGGCCGGACCCAACCTGGCGCTCGAGCCCGGTCAGCTGCTGGACGCACCTCAAGCCCGGCAGGAGCTGGTGTTCATCGGCGTCGGTCTCGACGTGGACGAACCGGCCCGCCGCCTGGATCCCGCGCTGCTCACCGACGCCGAACTGGCGGCAGGCCCGCAGGCGTGGCTGACGTTCGAGGATCCGTTGCCGGAGTGGGACTTCAGCGACCTGCACGATCACGGCCCGAGGTCCGCGACCTTCGCCTGAAGATCGTCCACGAACCGGCTGAGCAGCCGGGATGCCCACGTGCTCCATCGCCCGCTCGACCAGCTGGCTGCGGTTGAGCACGGTGCCCAGTTGCATGAGGTGCGGCAGCACTCCGCGTTGACACTGCCCGATTTCGGCTAGCTTCGGACTCATGCGGACGTTCAGCCAGGTCGACGTGTTCACCGACGAGTTCACGAAGGGCAACGCGCTCGCGGTCGTGCACGACGCGGAAGGCCTCACCACCGAGGAGATGGCGGCGTTCGCGAACTGGACGAACCTGGCCGAGACCACGTTCCTGCTCCCTCCCGCGAACCCCGCCGCCGACTACCGGGTGCGGATCTTCACGGTGAGCCGCGAGCTGCCGTTCGCGGGCCATCCGACGCTCGGATCCGCCCACGCGTGGCTCGCCGCCGGGCACACCCCGCGCGACCCCGTCCTGCTGGTGCAGGAATGCGGTGCGGGGCTGGTGGAGGTGCGCCGCGACGGCTCGCGTCTGGCGTTCGCCGCCCCGCCGCTCGTGCGCAGCGGTCCGGTCGAGGACCACGCCGCGCTGGCCACGGCGCTGGCGATCACACCGGAGGAGATCGCCGGCGCCCAGTGGGCCGACAACGGGCCGGGCTGGGTCGCGGTGCTGCTGCACTCCGCGGAGGCGGTGCTCGCGGTGGAACCCGACCACGCCCGGTTCGGCGAGTTCACGGGGATCGGCGTGATCGGGCCGCACCGGGACGGCGGGGAGGCCGCGTTCGAGGTGCGGGCGTTCATCAACGAGGGCGGCCGGTACGAGGAGGACCCGGTGACGGGCAGCCTCAACGCCTCGATCGCGCAGTGGCTCATCCCCGCGGGAATCGCCCAGCGGCAGTACGTCGCAGCCCAGGGCACCAGGCTGGGCCGCCGGGGACGGATCCACCTCTCCCAGGCCGATGACGGGCAGATCTGGGTCGGCGGCAACACGGTTTTCGGCATCACCGGCCAGGTCGCACTGTGAGCTGCATGGACCGCGCCCATTGAGGTGCCGCCTACCCGCGGCGCACGAGTCTCAAACGTTGTTCTTGATCGGCAACGGATGAGAACATCGGTTGGTGGTCGCGGTATCCAGCTGGTTGCGGTCGCCGTGCCCCGCACTCGTCGTCAATGCCGCCGGTGCCGTGCATGGCATGAACGACGCAGCCAAATCCCTTTTCCCGCAGCAGGTTCCCCCGCCGCGGTGGCATCACGGCGAGTCCGTGGGCATCGCCGAGCGCAGCTATGCCGCGCACCGGGTCGACAACGAGGACGGCTCGGTCACCTGGTGGTTGCTCGACGAGACGGACCTGCGCCTGGAACGGGAGCGCGCCGCGTTGCTCACGCGGATGTCCAACGCCCTGATGACCTCCCTCAACCCCGAGCGGTGCATGACCGTCGTGGCCGAACTGGCCGCCACGCACCTCGCGGACGAGGCGCTGGTGATCGCGCCGCAGTCGAACCACGGCCATCCCGTCACGCGGTGCCTCCGGGGTGAAGCGGCGACGTACGAGTTGCAGCACATCGACGTCGATGAGGTCGTGGGCCTCAGCGAGGCGTTGCGCGGCTTCCCGCCCGTGCCGTCGCGGTGGATCGACCCGGCGGTGGCGCCGGAGTGGCTCGCGAAGGACGGCGTGTCGATCGTCGTGACGCCGTTGCCCGGCCATGGCGTGCCGGCCGGTGCGTTGATCCTCGTGCGGCGGGACAAGGCGTTCAGCGAGGACGAGGAGTCGTTCGCGCGGCTGTTCGCCTCCCGAGCGGGCGTGGCGATGTCGGCGGCGCACCTGTTCACCCAGCAGGCCGTGATCACGGAGCGGCTGACCAGAGACCTGCTGCCGCCGACGCTGCGCCGCTACGACCGCGTCGAACTGGCCGGCCGGTACCGCGCCGCCGCCGACACCGAACGCGTCGGCGGCGACTTCTACGACGTGCACGAACTTCCCGGCGACGACCTGTTCGTCGTGCTCGGTGACGTCTGCGGCAAGGGGCTCGACGCGGCCGCGCAGACCGGCAAGGTCCGCACCGCGCTGCACGCGCTGCTGCAGGTGGTGACCGATCACGACCAGATGCTGCAGGCCCTCAACCAGGCGCTGCTCAGCTCGGACCAGTCCCGCTTCATCACCACCGTCGTCGGCACCGTCCGTCCCGTCGACGAGGGCCTGCGCGTCACGCTGACCGGCGGCGGGCACCTGCCGCCGTTGATCGTGCGGGCCGGCGGCTCGGTCGAGGTGGCCCGCACCCGCGGCACGCTGGTCGGCATTCTGCCGGAGATCACGACGACCACCGACGAGGTGGTACTGGCGCCCGGCGACTCGTGCCTGCTCTACACCGACGGCATCACCGAGGCCTGCGGTGGCCCGCTGGGCGACGAGGAGTTCGGGGAGGACCGCCTGCGCCGCGCGCTGAGGTTCTGCGGCGGCATGCCGGCCGAGGCGCTCGTCGAGCACGTGCACATGCTGGCGGCGCAGTGGGTCGGCGCCGGCGTCCACGACGACATGGCGGTGCTCGCGATCACCGCTCCGCGCAGGAGGACATCGTGAAGGCCGTCGACGCTCTGTGGGAGGCCGTGCTCGACCGGGACGAGCACCGCGCGACCGACGTGGTGCTCGCGGCCGCCGACGACCTCGGTTACGAGACCGTGTTGCTCGACGTCGTCGGTGCCGTGCAACAGCGGGTCGGCCGGGAGTGGGCCGTGAACCGGATCAGCGTGGCCCAGGAGCACGCGATCACCGCGATCAACGAGCGCGCGGTCGCCGCGTTGTCGATCACCAGACCCCGGCGCGAACCCGTGCACGGACGTGTGACCGTGGCCTGTGTGGACGGCGAGTGGCACGCGTTGCCCGCGCGGTTGCTGGCGGAAGTGCTGTCGTTGCGCGGTTTCGCCGTCGACTACCTGGGCGCGCAGGTACCGGCACCACACCTGATCACGCACCTGCACAGGACCAATCCGGACGTCGTGGCGTTGTCCGGTTCCATCGCCACCCGGCTGCCGTCCGCGCACGCCACGATGACGGCGTGCCAGGCGGCGGGCGTACCGGTGATGGTGGGCGGCGCGGCGTTCGGTGCGGACGGCGGGCACGCGCGACGGTTCGGCGCGAACGCGTGGGCCGCCGACGCCCGCTCCGCCGCGGACATGCTGCTGTCCCAAACGATGCCGGTGCCGAACGCGCCGCACCAGCCGATCGACGACCTGCCGCATCTCGCCGACCAGGAGTACACGCTGGTGAAGCGCAGCGCGGGCGAGCTGGTGCGGTCGGTGTACCGCGGGCTGGAGGAACGCCTGCCCGCCATGCAGTCCTACGGCGACGAACAACGGCAGCACACGGCCGAGGACCTCGCGCACATCGTGGATTTCCTTGCTACCGCTCTGTACGTGGACGATGACGCGCTGTTCCGCGCGTTCCTGTCGTGGACCGGCGAGGTGCTCAACGCGCGCGGCGTGCCCGCTCGGGTGCTGGAACCGGCGCTGGACCTGCTCGCCGCGCAACTGCGGGACTTCCCGCGCGCACAACGGATGCTGGCCCAGCCGGACAGGTTGCTCTCCGTATGACTGTCTGAGATATGCGACAGCCCTATCACCGCTGATCGACCCCGCGCGGCCCGATCTTGCCGCAGGTCAGTGTCCACACAGGCCTTGAAACCATAGATTTGAAATGTTTTCATCTCGCGCATGGACATGGGGACATTCACGCCGCTCACAGCCTATTTAGTGGCGTGCATCGGGTCCGCCCTCGGTCTCCTGTCCGCCGAGCGCGCACGGCACGCGAACAGGACGACCCGCAACTGGTGGCTGTCGGTGGCCGCGGTGTCGATCGGCGGGCTCGGCATCTGGGGCATGCACTTCACCGCGATGCTCGGCACCTGGATGGGCGCGACCGTCGCCTACGACATCCCCATCACGTTGCTGAGCATGGTCGTCGCCATCGTGGTCGTCGGCATAGGACTGTTCGTGGTCCGGCGGTACGGCATCAACGGCGACACCCGCGTCTGGCCGCTCATCGCGGGCGGGCTCGTCACCGGCCTCGGCGTCGCCGCGATGCACTACACCGGCATGTCCGCGATCGTGATCGGTGCCGAAATCAGCTACAACCCCGCCATCGTGGCACTGTCCATCGTGATCGCCGTCGTCGCCGCGACCGTCGCACTCTGGTTCACCAGGAAGGTCAGCGGACCCCTCGCCGTCCTCGGCGCCTCGCTCGTGATGGGACTGGCCGTCACCGGCATGCACTACACCGGCATGTCCGCCATGAGCATGGCGCACGACCACACCGCCGATGTCGTGGCCAGCAACTCCCAGGACCTGATCACGTCGTTGATCATCGGCGGCGCCGGCTTCAGCGTGCTCATCATCTTCCTGCTCGCCCTCACCTCCTCCGACGACGAAGGCCGCGAGGACGCCGAACTGCTCGACCGGGTCCTGCGCCGCACCGAGGCACGCCGGTCCGGCCAGTTCTGAGTCACTGGCTGCTGATGCTCGCGACCAGGTTGATCGTCGTGGCCAGCACACCGGTGCCGAACAGGTAGGACAACAGGGCGTGCTTCAACGCCGTCCGCCGCATCTCCCGGCCGGACAGGCTGGTGTCGGACACCTGGAACGTCATCCCGATGCTGAACGCGACGTACGCGAAGTCGCCGTAGTCCGGCGGCTCCGCCTGGTTGAAGTCCACGCCACCATCCGCCCCCGCGTAATACAGCCGGGCGTACCGAAGCGTGAAGATCGTGTGCACCACCGTCCACGACAACACGACCGACAACACACCGAGCCCGACCCGCAGGAGTTCGGACGAGCCACTGGTGTGCGCGGCACGAGCCAGCACAAAGCCCACCGACACCAGACTCGCCAGCGCGGCCACGATCAGCACCACCTCGGCGACCCGGCGCGTCGGGTCGTTGCGGACGGCGTGCTGCGCGGTCTCCTCCGCGCCCATCGGCCAGATCACCAGCCACGCCCGCACGAGGTAGACCAGCGTGGCGACGTCCCAGCCGACCAGCGGGCCGAACTCGGCGTGGCCGCTCAGCGTGACGACCAGGCCGCCGACGAGGCCCGCGGCCACCGCGACCACGACCTTGGTCCGGTCCAGGACGAAGGCGTCGGTCGGCGGTCGGGACGGAAGATCATCCGGCATGCGGGCGAAGGTACTCCGGCCGAGTCTGAACAGCCCGGACGCCCGTCCAGCTGTTGCTGATCACCGTTCCAAACTCTCGGGCGCACAAACGGCAAGCGATGTGAGGTGAACCACAGACCTCCAGTTCATTCCTGGGGCCAGCCCACGACCTAAACGGATTGAACGCCTACGCGGGATGCAGCAGTAGCCCGGAGGCTCAAGCCGGATGGATGTCATGGGCACGGGTAAGCACAATGACGGCGATTCACAGGATCCGACCACGGTTGTCGGGCTGCTTTACCGAGTCGTGGACAAGCCTCACCGTGTGATCGGCTTGGCGTGCGTTTCGGCGCTGCCGTGCGGAATCATTGTGCAGGCCACCAGCTCCGCCACGGTCATGGGCATCAGCCCTGGTTGGATTGGCGCCTCGGTGAGCATGGCCTCAGCGCTGGGACTCGGGATCGCACGCGGCGTGCGTGAAATTCGCAGCAGGCACGACCGCAAAATGCAGAAGCTCGCGGCGCTCGTGGTTGCCGAACTGACCCAGGAGCAAAGCATTGCGGATACAGCGACCGTTCAAGACAACCAGTGAGTGTCGGTTCTGAAAGTTTCACCACACCTGATGGCGGGTGTTGGCCGATCAGTGACCGGCCAACACCCCGCCGTCGACCTCTTCGCCTCAGCTCGTGGCGACTACTGCCAGTCCATCATCTCCAATGTCGCCATCGCCGGCGTCTTGAGACCGAGCTCGTCAGACTCCGTGAACTCGCTGGGAACAACCCACGAGCTTCGCTGATTGCTCCGCAGCTCAGACCCTTCGGTCTGCGCGTTGTACGGCGGTCGAGTTCGACGCCGAGGTGATTCGGACCTGTTGTCCGGCCAGGACGGATTCCTGTGAGCGGGGATCGGCGCCATCACGGTTTCGGCTTCCGCCGATGCCTCCACCTCGAGTCCACGATCGACGTCCAGCATGTCGAGCCTTGCGGTCAGCGCGTCGGCGGGTGAGTCCCCCGCCAGCACCAGAGCCGAATCCAGGACCGCGCGACGGGTTGCTGCGCGACGTTCCGCAATAGCATGAAGCGAGCTTCCCGACTCCGTCTCGACCAGATGCGTCGTGCCGGCGAACCAGCGGCGCTCGTCCTGCAACGCGGACCACATGAAGGCATGCACCGACGGCAAGTCCGGACATAAGTCGAACTCGTCGATCGCGTCCACAGGCAGCATCTCAACCGCGACCGAGACACCCATTTCTGCCCACGCAAGGTCCTGACTGAATCCTCTTTTGACATCTTCCGCCACGACACCTCCTGCGGCATCGCGCCATGCTTCAGAAAGAGCGTTTCGGTTCGCCTGCAACCAGTTGTGGATCACCAGCTTCATACTTCGCGTGCCGTCCATCACGATCTGGACAGGGTCGATCACCCGCCACACGAACAACATCAAGAATGACCTCGAGCCTTGATCGCCTGCGCCGCCCGAAAGCACCACCAGTTGCCAGAACGCATGCGGCCACAGATCCACGTGGTACAGGCTGTCCCGCATCTCGTCGAGATACTCCTCGACCTTGGGCCCGATCTCGTTCGGCCAGATGGTCCGCGGCCGTCCTTCCAACGTGCTGACGAGGGCGATGTCGTCGAGAACCTCCTTGCGCCGCTTACCTCCACGTGCGTCGAGCGGCGCGGCGATCACGGGGTTGTCGTCGCCGGGGTCGGGGAACGAGCGGGTGCTGAGCATGAAGTAGGCGGCCAGCCGCCGGGACATGTAGTTGTGCCGATCGGTCGTGGCGACGGTCCAGAGAAGCCTGGTCAATCCTGCGACGTGGCGGGTGTTGCCGCCTCGCGCGGCATTGATCCATCCGTCCAACGCGCGAGCGAAGTCGCAAGTCTCCTTCTCCCCTGGCTCGGACTCCGGTGCAGCCATGGCAGTCGGCGAGGTCTTCTGCCGAATGCGGTACGCCAGCAGCCCGAGACGCTGGCGGGACACTCGGCGCGCCAGGCCGTTGCCGACGTCGTCACCCAACGACGACCGTGCGATCAACTTGTTGAGGTAGTCTTCCTCATCCGCACCATGGATCATGTCACTCATCGCTGAATCCGCCGTTCTTCGACTCGGTTTCCCCTGATTTCTCGTACGCCCGCCCGCTTCATTCCGAACCTTCGTCCAGCTCTTCTTTGCGCGCCTTGCGCATTGCGCGAGCGGAGATCGTCATCACTGTCCCGGCGTCCAGCCCCAGGAAACTTGCAATTTCCGCATAGGTGTAGCAGAGCCCATAATGCCAGTACAGGACCGTTCTCTCCATCGTGTGCAACCGCTCCAGGATTCGCCGCAGCACGTCAGTGTTGTCGACCCGATACAGCGAGGCGTCACAGGTCGCACTTTCCGCAATCTGATCAAGCTCCGGCGCAACGAGCACACCCTCCCATCCCAGCTTGCGCCGCTTCCACTTGCGGAACACGTTGGCAAACTCACGCGTGCACCCATTGAGAAAATATGTCTTCAGAGAGGCGCCGCCGTCACAACTCCATTCCTTGCCAAAAACTCCGTAGTTGAAAAATCGGGTTGCGGCGTGAAAGACTATCTCCGAGGCAAGATCCTCGATTTCGTCGAATGAGAACTTCTCCGCCTCGCCGACAGGTCGATCGATTTCGGCACTGCGAACGAAGAACGCCCCGGACCGCAGCCACGCTTCGACGACCGGCTGGCATTGCGCGATCAACCGATCACGGACCGTGGCACAGAACTTACTGTCGGGACCTCGCAAGCGCAGTGCCTGACACAGCTCCTCGTCCGCCTCAAGGCTCCCCATGACGTCATCGGCCACGCCCACCGCAGCCGCATCCCGCAAGACAGCCAGGTCACGATCAGGATCGTTGCTGCGCAGCCATGACAAGGGCCGCAGCTTCACGGTGGGCTCATCGGCCAGACCCAACACAGCGGGTACTTCAGCCACATCGACGTCATCAGAGTTAGGTGGACTATCCACACCTGCAACATTCGATGCGGAGACAGAGGCGGAGGCACTAAATTCGGCCGATCCTGCCCCCGCTTCGTCTCGCATGTCGCGCGCTACGGCACGCCCAAGTCCCGACGCGGGTTGAAGCTGTTCAATCGAGTGCGGTGACGAGGTCAGGGCAAAACTCGACCGCACCTCGACACTCACGCATTCACACTGCCTCGTATGCTCGGGACAGCTTGTCATCGGTCGTGCTCCAGAGTTGTTCGGGTAACCGAGGGGGATTTACACAGGTGCACCGCAGGGGTGAGCAGCACGAAACTCGTGGTGGGTACGCACCTGGCGACGTATAGGTCGAGCTCAAGCAAGATCACGAGATTTGACCACTACATAGTTGCTAACGCAAATTACGTTCCGGAATAGCCGCAGGTAGGCCCGATCTCACCCTCGTCGAAATTGTCACCCAACCGAAGGCTGAGATCTTGCGAGCCTTACATCCTAGCTGTTGCGGAACCGCCCGACGTACATAAAGGATTCGCGTTCCTCTGGAATACAGCCCTTACGTCTGCACTGACGACAGTCTCTGGGTGGCCAGTGAGCCGGTAGTCGTCAGCTTCCCGCCCAACCGTTCGGTCCGCGCCGAGAAACTCCAGCCGCCTGCGGACCGCTACCCGTTCACGATCCAGGGCACACTCGCAGCAGCGGTCCTCCGTTCGGTCCGCGCCGGACCTGGTCGGACACCCGGCCAAGGTCCCGAACGTGGCGTCTGCGTCGGCTACAACCTCGGCGAGCGGCCGCACTGCGTTCGCGGCGCAGGCTTTCGCATGCTCGGACACCTGCCCAAGTCGTGGAGCGGCCGGGCCACGACGCGGCGTCAACTCGTCGTAGCGAACCGACCGGCGATCTCACCGGTGGCGCCAGTGGTAGGCCGTGGTGGCACTGCTTCGAACCCCGCCACCGACAGGGGCGCCGCAGCCGTGCGGGCGGTGCACGGACCCGACCGCATGCTCTGAGCCCGCAATCGCGCAACACCATTCGTGCACCTATTCGAATTCCCATGACCGGTCCAGACGAATTCCTGATCGCGCGGAATATTCCTGACTGAACCGCATCCCGCCGGTTCACGTACTCGCCTGCATACCGGTAAGGTCCGCGATCTGCGAGTGCGGCAAGGCCGAACGGGTGAAAAATGCCGAATTCCCGTCTGCTGGGTCAAACAATCGTCGAGCGTGCCGTAGCGAAATTCGGCACGCGGTCGATATCGCGGGCAGCGGTCCGGGCGGGGGCATCTGCCGGCGGTCGCGGCACGGCCGATCGCGGGAACGAGGTGCAGGTGACCAGGGTCTTCCTCAGCTACGCCGAAGAGGACGGCGCAGTGACCGGGACGCTCGCGGAACTGCTGGAGCAGCACGACTTCGAGGTGTTCCGGTACGAGAAGACCAATCTGGGGCTGTTCGTTCAGACGCTGGCGGACGAACTCGGCAAAGCCGATCGGTTCGTCGCGTTGCTTTCGCGCCACTACCAGCGGTCCGAGTGGTGCATGAAGGAGTGGAACACCGCCGACCGGTTGTCCACCGAGTCGAAGACCAATCGGCCGGTGATCACGGTGTGCGAGGTCGGCGAGTTCGACGAACCGTTGCACCCGTTCATCGGCAACCACGCGCGGCACGACCTGCGGGCGACCACGGAGGCGAAGCTGGCCGCGGTGCTCGCCACGTTCGGTGTGCTGGCCGCGCCGTTGGACGGTGGGCGGTTCCGCAACCGCGAGCAGGAGCTCACCAACCTGCTCAACGCGTTGAGCCTGTCGAGCGGGCAGGACCTGTGGGTGGTCGCGGCGCCGCCGCGGATGGGCAAGTCGTGGTTCCTGCGGGAGGCGGAGCGGCGGCTCACGGCGAAGGGCTGGGGTGAGACGCGGCTACTCGACCTCGCGCGGTGGCCGGAGTTGTGGAGTGCGCCGGCCAAGGTCGTGGTCGAGCTGATGGGTGTGAACGTCGAGCCCGAGGGCGATGCGCTGACCGAGGACGAGATCGAGGACATCGCCCGTGAGGTCAGCAAGCGCGGCAACAACCAGCTGTACCTGCTCGACAGCGCGGAACGGCTGGACCGGGAGACGGCGGCCGAGGTGCGCAGTGCGTTGACTGCGGTCTACACACATCTGGTCGAACGGCGGGTGCGCAAGCGGTTCAGCATGATCATCGGTACGCGGCGGCCCGATTCGTGGCGCGGGCTGGGGCGGTACACGCAGTGCCGGTTCCGGACGCTGGGCCTCTCGGAGTTCAAGCTCGAGGTCATCGAGGACGCGGTGCGCGACGGGGCCGCCGACGCCGAGGACAGCCTGGTGCGGAAGTCGGCGCTGTTGCTGCAACAGGAGAGCGACGGGTTGCCCGCGTTGCTGCTCGCATGGCTGGACTGGGCGCACGAGGCGAACCTGATCGGCATCGAGCGGGGTCTGCGCAAGGCCACGACGTTCGAGGCCGTCACGGCGAAGTACGTCAGGAACGATCTGCTGACGCACGACGTGCTGTTCCCTTCCGGCGCCGGCAACGCGCTCGCCAAGAAGGCGCTCGAACACGCGCTCAAGGTGCTGGTCCCCTACCGCCTGATCACCCAGTCGCACCTGAAGTTCCACTTCGACGACGACGCGGCGATGCGCGACGACGTCACCGCGGCCGGCTGGGACATGCGCGAGCTGTGGACCGCGCTCAACTCCACGTCGTTGCTGGACCCGCGGATGGGCCTGTGGCGGGTGATCAACTCGCCGATCCGGCGGGTGCTGTACCGCTACTACTACCGCTCCGACGCCGAACGGGTCACCGCGCACGAAGAAGCGAAGTGGTGCTACCAGCGGTGGACCGTCAACGAGGCCGGTAGCGAGCAGGTCATGATGATGAAGGAGTGTCTGTGGCACGAGCTGTGCCGGCAGCTGCTGCAGCAGCCTTCCGAGCTGCGCCAGGCGTTGCCGGAGGCGGCCACCCAGTACGCGAAGGCCTTTCTCAGCTCCGGGCTCTACGACCGGCGTGAGTTCGTGGAGTGCGTGCACGAGCTGCTCATCGAGGACCACGAGTTCCAGCTGACGCTGCACGACCACGTCGGCCTGTTCCAGGAAGTGCTGTCGGCCATCGACACGGCGGTCTCGGAGGGCACATGACTTGGCGCGGCACCGAGAACGACAACTTCTACATCGGGCGCGAGGAGGAACGCGCGGTCCTGGGTGTCGTCGACGAGGTGCGCCGGGACGGCACCAGCCGGGCGGTGCTGCTGTACGGGCCGGGCGGGGTCGGCAAGACGCGGCTGGTGCGGGAGCTCGCGGATCGCGGCCACGACGGCGTGGTGTGGATGGCGCCGATCGACGTCGACGACTCGGAGTACTGGCTGCTGACCAACCTCGAGCACGACATCGCGGTGAAGCTCGACCCTGGGCACGACTTCTTCGAGCCGTACTTCCACCAGGCGGCGTCGTTCGAGGACGTCACCCGGCAGCGGATCGGCCTGGAGACCATCAAGGGGCACCTGGAACGGCTGAACGAGACGTTCGTCGAGTGCTACCGGGCGTTCGTGGCGGCCAGCGGCACGACCGTGGTGATCACGCTCGACACCGTCGAGGCCGTGCGCGGCATGTCGTCGTTCCTGGTGAAGCTGACGCAGTGGATGAAGGAGCTGCCCTCCACGGCGTTCGTGCTGTCGGGACGGCCGGTGCGCGACGATCCACTGCAGGTGCAGCTCGGTGGCGTGCACCGGCCGCTGGAGACGACGGTTCTGGAACTGGGCGGGTTCACCGGTGCCGAGGTCGAGGCCTACTTCGACGCGGGCCCGTTGCGGGGCTCGCTCACCGCGGCCGAACGCGACCGGCTGGCGGAGCTGACCGAGGGACATCCGCTCTGGCTCGCGCTGGCCGTCGCCTACCTCGTGCACCAGGACCCGCCGCGGGAGATGACCGAGGAAGGGGAGATCAACGCCAAACGGCGTGATCTCTTCCGGCGGCGGCTGATCACCCCGTTCCGCGACACCGGGTTCTGGCCGGAGGCGATCAAACGGCTCGCCGTGGTGCGGCACAGCGTGAACCAGACCATCTGGCAGCAGCTGATGAGCGACCGGGATCTGCCGGCGGACGCCGAGTCGTGGCCCCACGCCTGGGAACAGCTGCTCGCCCGGCCGTGGGTCCGGCCGCGCGCCAACCAGCGGTACGTCACGTTGCACGACGCGCTGGCCGAGGAGCTCGCGCAGCGGCTGATCCCGTTGGAGGACAGGGACGAGACGTGGCGGACGGCGCTGTGGCAGCACGCCGTGACGGCGTACTCCGCGCTGCACCAGGAGAAGAGCGCGGAGCAGCAGCACACGCTCGACACGTTGCCCGTCATAATGGCCGCGCTGCCCAGCACCGGCGACGAGGCGTTGCGCGAGCTGGCGCAGCTGCCGGCCGACAAGCGGGAGCTGGACCAGATCCGCACCGCCGAGCTGCACTACCGGCTGCTGCTGTCGTTCGAGGACGGCACCGACAGGTTCGTGGCGCTGCACCGGGAAGCCCAGCAGGACAACGACCTGCTGTTCGAGGAGCTCATCTGCCACGAGCTGGAGCGGTTCCTGCCGCACGCCAGGTTCACCGCGCCGCTGGACGACGTGCTCGGCGTCGTGGTGCGGCGGTTCCAGCGCTGGCTGGCCGACGAGGCACCGGTGCGGTACCTGGAGATGACGCTGATCATCGCGTCGTTCCTGACCCACAACGAACAGCCGGCCGCCGCGATGGAGCTGATGCAGGACGTGCCGTTGCAGGGCGCGGGACCGGAGATGCGGTACCGCCTCGCGAACGAGCGCGGCAACGCCTGCATGCGCATCCCGAACCGCATCGCCGAGGCGAAGGGGTTCTTCCAGGAGGCACAACGACAGGCGCAGCAGCTGCCGTTGCCCGCACAGGCGCGACGGGTCGCGCAGGCCAACAAGGAGCTCGGCTTCTTCTACCGCAACATCGGCCAGTGGCAGGACGCGGACAACGCCTACAGCCAGGCGCGGGACACGCTCGCGAGCGTGCTCGGGCCGGGCAGCACGGACGAGGCCCGCGAGGAGATGGCGTCGATCCAGACGAACTGGGCGTACCTCAAGGCGTTGCGCGGCCTGTACGTGGAGGCCCGCAACCTGGTCGAGAGCGCCGTGCAGGTGCGCAAACGGCTGGGCAACCGGATCAACGTCGGCATCTCGCTCAGCGTGTGCGGCGAGGTGCACCGCTACGAGCGGAACTTCCTGGAGGCGTGGCAGGACTACCGCGAGGCCGAGACGATCTTCCAGGAGCACGGGAGCTGGGCCTGGCTCGGGCAGATCTACCAGGAACAGGCGATCTGCCTGTTGCAGGCGCACCAGGCGGGCGTCGACCTGGTGGAGGATCCGCTGGAGCGGGCGCGGTCGCTGATCGAACGCTCGCTGGAGATCTGCCGCGACCGGGCGATCCGCGGGTACCCGTCGGCGTTGAACAGGGCGGGCCGGATCTTCGGCGTGACCGATGTGGACAAAGGGCTCGACTACCTCAAGCAGTCCATCGTGGCGGCGAACCGGATCGCGGACGGCTGGTTCCTGTCCGCGAACATCATCGAGTACGTCGAACTCGCCTACCAGGCGTGGAACCAGACCGAGGACCAGGCGTACCGCGACGACCTCGACGCGCTCACCGGTGACGTGGCCGAGGCCATCGAGCGGTACCGGTTCATCGACCTGCGGGGCAGGTGGGAGCTCATGTGCGGGCACCTGGCCGCGACGGACGCGCTGGCGGACGACGACCCGGAGGGACTGGATCAGGCCGTCCTGCACTACGGCAAGGGGTTCACACTGCTCGCGGACCGGCGGGTGGGGTCGCACGGCGCGGCCGCCATCTCCACGGAGTTCGTGCGCTTCCAACGGGTTTACGACAAGCTGCCGCACGACGTGAAGATCGAGTGGTATACGGTTCTGCGCCGGATGTGGACGGCGGAGAACGAGCAGAGGCAGTACACATCCCTGCTCGCCCGCCTCGAACAGCTCTACTGATGATCTTCGCCGCAGGAGGCACCGCACCATGAGTTCGACCGGCGTCCGGGCGTTCGCGTTGTCCAGCTACGACGTGCCGCACGGGCACGAGCTGGTCGTGCGCAGTTGCGAGGACTGCGCCTGCCCGACCAGCGGCGCGCGTGCCGCCCGTCCGGAGAGGACAGTCCACTCCGGACGTCCACTCGTGCGGTCGCGGGAGGTGTTCGAACTGGAGCTGGACGCCGGGCACTGGGTGCTGTTCGCGCCGCAGGGCAACGGCGGGGTCGTCGTGGTGAACGAGGCCGGCCTGGACATCTTCCGGCGGTTCCACTCCCCCGTCGCACCCGCGGAGCTCAGCGGGCACGAGCCCGAGGCCGTCACGCAGGTGGTGCGGCGGCTCGTCGAGCAGGACCTCGTGCACGAACCGGGCACGCCGGCGGTCGCGTCGTTCGCCGAGTCGCGCGAGCTCACGGCGTGGTTGCACGTGACGAACGCCTGCAACCTGCGTTGCACCTACTGCTACGTCCACAAGTCGGCCGACGAGATGGACACCGCGCTCGCGAAGTCCAGTGTGGACGCACTCGTCGATTCCGCGCTGCGTCACGGCTTCCGCTCGTTGCGGCTGAAGTACGCTGGCGGCGAGGCCAGCCTCAACGCGGCGGTGCTGCTGGAGCTGCACGACCACGCGGTGGCCCGGTGCGCCGAGCACGGACTGGACTTGAGCGCTGTCGTGCTGAGCAACGGCGTGGCGCTCCCCGCTCGCTTCACGCGCGACCTGCTGCAACGGTCGATCAGGGTGATGATCTCGCTGGACAGCCTCGGGGCGGCGCACGACGCCCAGCGCCCGACGCTGGGCGGCAAGCCCTCCGCACACCTGGTGATGCGCACGATCGACCAGCTGGTCGAACGGGGCCTGCCGCCGCACCTGTCGATCACCATCACCTCCGGCAACACCGCGGACATCGCCTCAGTCGTGCGGTTCGCGCTGGCCAGGGACCTGACGTTCAGCTTCAACTTCTTCCGCGACAACGCGTGCACCAGCGACGCCTCCGGCCTGCAGTACGAGCAGCAGGCGATGGTCGACGGCGTGACGGACGCGTTCGCCGCGATCGAGGAGGCCATGCCGCCGTGGAGCGTGCTGGGCTCCGTGCTCGACCGGGGTCAGCTGACCGAGCCGCGCCGCAAGTCGTGCGGGGTGGGCGACGACTACGTGGTGATCGACCAGCGCGGGCAGATCTCCCAGTGCCACATGGAACTCGGCTCCCCGGTCGGCCGCATCGGCGCGGACGACCCGATCACCGCGGTGCGCCGGCCCGGCATCCGCAACCTGCTGGCGGAGGAGAAGGAAGGCTGCCGCGACTGCACGTGGCGCAACTGGTGCACCGGCGGCTGTTCGGTGGCGACGTTCCGCGCGACGGGCCGGTTCGACGTGCGGTCGCCGAACTGCGGGATCTACAAGGCGATCTACCCGGCCGCGCTCCGGCTGGAGGGCCTGAGGGTCCTCCGGTTCGCTGACAGCGACGCGTGACGCGCGGCCTGACGCCCTGGGGGCCGCGCGGCCAGCAGGCCCAGCGACACGATCGTCAGCCACACGAACGTGTCGAACGCGTGCAGCCGTGTCACGAACACCAGGAACACGGCGGCGAAGGCAGGCCAGGCGTTGCCGCGCACGGCGAGGTACACCAGCACGGGCACGCACCACACCCAGTGGTGCACCCAGGACACCGGTGACGCCAGCAGACCCGCGGCCGCGATGGTGAACAACGCGACGAGGTCGTCGTTCGTCCTGCGGGCCAGGAAGATCGCCACGGCCACCACAGCGGCGGCCAGCGACGCCCACAGCAGCGTTTCGATGCCCGGCGGGAGGCCGAGGCCGCGCAGGACGCCCCGGATCGACTGGTTCGTCGACAACGACATGTCACCGATGCGGTCCGGGTTGAGCAGTGAGTGCAGCCAGTACTGGGCGGAGTCGCGAGGTGTGATGAGGAAACCCGCCACGGCCAGGCCCGCGAACGTGACCATCGAGGTGATCGCGGCCCGCCACTCGCGCCTGGCGAGGAAGTAGAGCACGAAGATCGCCGGTGTCAGCTTGATCGCGGCCGCGATCCCGATCAGCACGCCGCGGAACCGCCGGTCCGTGACCACCAGACAGTCGATCACCACCATGGCGAGCAGGAACAGGTTGACCTGGCCGTAGCCGTACGTCATCCACACCGGCTCCAGCGCCAGCGCGACGATCGCGGCCAGCGGTCCGACCGTCCACTTGAGACCAGGACGCACCTTCCCCGCCACCGCAACGCACACTGCGGTGAGTGCGACGAAGCCGAACGCCACCATGAGCGGGTTCTGCGATCCCTCCGGCAGGAAGGCCAGCCCGCTGAACAGCACGGCCGCGATCGGCGGGTAGGTGAACGGGAGCTGCGGGTCGAGCGGCGGTCCGGTGAAGCCGACGTACAGCGGCTCCCCTGCCAGCCAGGCGAGGCCGCCGAGGCGGTACACGTCGAGGTCGATCGGGTAGTGACCGGACCACGTCGTCAGCAACCAGACCAACGCCCCCAGCCACAGCGCACCGGCGATCAGCCGGCCACGACGGCTTTCCGCGAGACGGAGCAATGTGCGCGGAACCTCATCGGCATTCCGCGTCGTTGAAACAATTGACACCTCTTCGAAATTATCCAGCGCGGCTGTTGTTCACCTTGCTGAACAACCGGCAGAACCACCGGCAGAAGTGGTCTCGCCTGCAACGATGCGCCGCGCCGCACGTCTGTACAACCGTGAGCACCACGGCATTCGGGGATTTTCTGCGCTTCTACCGTTCGCGCATTCCGCTGACCCAGGAGGAACTGGCGGAACGCACCGGTCTGAGCATGCGCGCTATCAGCGACATGGAGCGCGGCCGCACGCTCACACCGCAGTTCCGCACAGTGCAGCTGCTCGTCGGCGGTCTCGGACTGGAGGGCGAGGAGGCCGCGGAGTTCACCGCGCTCGCCAGGGCCGGCCGCATCAGCGCGGCGGAGGACAAGCCGGAGGTTCCGGCGGTTGTGGCGGCAGCGGTGGCGTCTTTCACACTGCCACCCGTCCTCGTCGAACTCACCGGCCGCAACACCGAGCGGACGGTGCTGGACGGGTTCGCGAGCGAAGCCGACGCGTCGTCACGGCTGCAGATCGCGGTGATCCACGGCGCGCCGGGCGCGGGCAAGACCGCGCTCGCCATCGACGCCGGGCACCGCCTCGGCGCACGGTTCGCCGACGGGTGCGTGTTCCTCGACCTGCGCGGCACCGAGGCCGAGCCGGTCACGCCGGACCGGGCCGCCCACCGGCTGCTGCGCTCGTTCGGAGTGGACGATCGCCAGATCCCCGACGATCCGGACGACAAGCTCGCGCTGTACCACTCGTTGCTGCGCGAACGCACGGTGTTGCTCGTGCTGGACAGCGCCGCCAACGAGGCACAGGTGCGGCCACTGCTCGCCTCCAGCCCCGGCACGCTGGTGCTCGTGACCAGCCGTAAAACCCTCACCGGCCTGGACGCCCGGCACCGCTTGGCGCTTGGTCTGCTGCCGCTGGACCGTTCGGTCGAGCTGCTGCGCGTCGTCACCGGCCCCAGGCGGTTGGCCGCCGAGCCGGAAGCCGCCACGCGGGTCGCGGAGTTGTGCGGTGGCATGCCGCTCGCGCTGCTGATCGCCGGCAACCGGCTGGCGAGCAGACCACAGTGGACGATCGCGCACCTCGCCGACCAGTTGGAGGACGAGGGGCGCCGACTGTCCGTGCTGCGGGCAGGCGATCTGCGGGTGCGGGCGGCGTTCGAGATCTCCTACCACCAGCTCAGTCCCGGCGCCGCCACGCTGTTCCGCCGGCTGGCGCTGGTGCCGGGCCCGGACACGAGCGCGGACGTGGCCGCCGTGCTCACGTCGTTCGGCGAGGAGGCACTGGACGAACTCGCCGACGCGAGCCTGCTCGGCATCAGCGAGACACCCGGCCGGTACACGCTGCACGACCTGCTGCGCGTCTTCGCCCGCGAACGCCTCGAACTCGACGAGGATCCCGCCGACGTGCGGGAGGTGACCTCACGACTACGCCACTGGCTGCTCACCACCGCCACGCAGGCGGCTCGGCTCTTCGATCACGACAATCCGGTCCAGGACAAGGAATCCGCCGGCCGCTGGCTCGCCATGGAGCTGGAGAACTGGCGCGGCGCACTGAGATCGGCGGTCACGGAGGGCGAGCACGACCGTGTTCTCGAGCTGGCCCAGGCGATGCACTGGTACTCGGACATGCACGGCATAGGCGAGTTGTGGCGCGAGGTCTTCCGCGCCGGCGCCTCTGCCGCACGGCATTTGGGCCACCCCCGCGACACCGCGGAGCAGCTGAACTACCTCTCGTGGGCGCTCTACGCGCTGTGCGGGCAGCCCCACGAGGCACTGGCCGTGCACGAGGAGGCTGCGGCAGTTCCGGCTGACGACATCCTCACCGAGGCGTGGACCTGGTACTACGGCTCGGCCATCCGGCGGCGCCTCGGGCAGGCCGACCAGGCCGTGCGACTGGGGCGGCAGTCCGTCGCGCTCTTCGAACAGGCCGGGTACCTGATCGGTGAGAACCTGGCGCTCTCGTTGCTCGGGCTCATGCTGCACACCGCCGGCGAACTCGGGGAGGCGGTCGAGGTGCAGCGGCGCAGCGTGGCCCAGCACCGCGGAGCCGGCGGGGACGAACAGCTGTTGTCGATGTTGCTCATCCGGCTGGCCACGAGCCTGGCGGCCGCCGGACAGGTGCCGGAGTCGTTGGATCTCCTGGACGAGGCCGAGTCGTTGTTCCTCCGGCACGGCACGACCGCCGGGGTCGCTCGGGTGCGGCACAACCGCGGACTGGTCCTGATGGACGCCGGGCGACTTGTGGAGGCTCGGGAGCAACTGGTGTCGGCGCTGGGCGAGGCCCGGCTGTCCGATCACCGGGTGGAGATCATGGCGCGGCTGGCAGAGCTCGCGGACGCGGCCGGGGAGACGGGGAAGGCTCGCGAGCTGCGGGTGCGGGCTTTGGCGGAATGCGACCGCTACGACACACCGGCCGTGCGCGGGACGGCGGCCAAGCTGACGGTGGCGCTGTCGCACTAACGCCGCGCCGCCGCGGTGCGATGCACTGGCATGACACAGGATCCGGAGCACGCGGAGCTGGTTCGGCGATTCAGCGGCGACATGGCGCGAGGCGTGGCGGAACTCGCCCGTCTCGGGTACGACGCGACCCTCTTCAGCCGGATGCTGAACGACCACGGCGCAGTGGAAGCCGCACGCCGGCTGGTCAACGACCCGAAACCGTCGTACGGGCTGTGGAAGCTCCAGACGATGAACCGGCTCGACACCAGCGTGGAGATGTGGGTGCTGCTCCCCTGGTACGAGCGACTCTTCGACCAGGAGATCCGGGATCGGGCGGAGCGCAAGCTCCGGCTTCTCGAGGTCGACGTCGACCGTGAACTCCGGCAGCTCGTCGCCAAGCTTCAGCCACCCGCGTGACCGGTCAGGGCACGTCGAGCTTGAACGGGTCGTGGTCGGTCAGCAGCTTGTCCAGCCGGGCTCTGTCCACGCGGCTCGTGATGTAGGTGTCCTCCTGCCGATCCCTGAGCACCTTGGCCAGCGTGAACGCCGAGGTGACCGTGTAGAGCATCGCGATCCCCAGGAACGCGCGCACCCATCCGTCGACGGGCAGGAACACGACTCCGATGCCGACGGCGGTCAGCGAGAGCCCGAACGAGAGGACCGCCTGCACGTAGAAGGCAGCGGTCGTCGGGGTGTGCGGGGGCGTGGAAGAAGTCATGATCCCGAGAGTCCAGCGTCAGTCCCGGGCTGTCATGAGTACAGCTACTCATGTCCAGGTCACGTTCTTTCGCCCAGCGGCCGGGCGCGTCCAGGATGTCAGTCCTCTGTGGACGGTCCAGCGGCGGGATGACCGCAGCGGGCGAGATCGTCAGGTACTCGCAAGGTTGCCGGGCGGACCCGCACCGGATGCGTACCGTTGGCCCAGTGAGAGTTGGTCCTTTTGGGGCCTGATCGGGGAATGTCCTTCGCCGCCGGGAAGTTTGGCGAACAATGCCGGCGAGTCCGGCGAGGAGTGGCACCACCACGCCCGTTCGCGCCCGGCGCGACCAGCGCTAGGGCCATCGGACCTGTGTTGGTCAAGACTTCGGTCGGACCTGAAGGTCTTTTATTACATCAGGTTCGGATGCGTGGATTGTTCGTGTTGTCTCATCTCGATAGGGTCCGCGTATCAGTCCAGGGTTTGACGTGAGGCGGCATTCTTTGATCGGGCAGCGTGGTCGAGTGCCGTCGGACGCCGACCTCATCGACGCCGTGCGCGACGGCAAGGTCGAGGCCTACGGAACGCTGTACGAACGCCACGTGCGGTCGGCCAACATCCTGGCGATGCAGCTCTCCTCCTCGTCCTCGGACGCCGACGACCTGGTGGCGGACGCGTTCGCCAAGGTGCTCGCCGCGCTGCGCTCCGGTGGCGGGCCCGGTGCCGCGTTCCGGCCGTACCTGCTGACGGCGGTGCGGCACGCGGCGTACGACCGCACGCGCAAGGAGAAGCGGCTCGAACTGGCCGGCGACATCGAGGAAGTTCCCGGTGCCACCAAGGCGACCAGCGTGCCGTTCCGGGACAAGGCGGTCGAGGACCTCGACCAGACGATGGCGGCCACGGCGTTCGCGGCGCTGCCCGAGCGGTGGCAGACCGTGTTGTGGCACACCGCGATCGAGGGTCAGTCGCCCGGCGAGATCGCACCGTTGCTGGGACTGACCGCGAACGGTGTCTCGGCGATGGCGTTCCGTGCGCGTGAGGGGTTGCGCAAGGCGTTCCTGCAGGCGCACGTCGCCCATGAACCCGCGGAACGGTGCAGGGCGACGGTCACCAAGCTCGGCGCCTGGACGCGCGGCGGGCTCAAGGGACGCGAGGCCGTCCAGCTCGACGCGCACATGGACGACTGCGCCGAATGCCGCAAGCTCGCCAGCGAACTGGCCGACGTCAACGGCGCGCTGCGCGGTCTCATCGCACCGATCGTGCTCGGCACGGGCACCACCGGCTACCTGGCCGCGGCCGCCGCCACCAAGGGTGCCGCCGTGACCATCAGCGCCGCCTCCTGGTTCGGGGTGGCCGCCTCGGCCGCGGCCGTCGTGGTCGTCGTCGGTTCCGGCATCGTCGTGACGGACAACGGCGACGCTCCGCAGGCCGCCGCTCCGCCGACGACGTCGAGCGTCGAGAGCGGGAGCTCCGCTCCGCAGACCACCGGTCGGCCCGGCTCCACCCCGATCTCCGGCAGCGCGGCGCCGAGCACCTCCGCTGGCGCCGCCCCCGTGTCCGCCGGGCCGGACGGGTCCACTCCCCCGGTGACCACCAGCACCTCGTTCGCCCCCGCGGCGGGCGGCGCGCCCAGCCTGACGGCGACCTCGCCCAGCGGCATCGCCATGACGACCGACGGCCCGCCCTACGAGTTGGACATCGCCATCACCAACAACGGCTCGGCGCCCGCGCCCCTGCCAACGTTGACGTTGACCCTGCCGGACAAGATCAAGACGGTCGGGCCGGGCAAGATCTCCGCGGGGTTCGCCGGCTGCCCGGCCGGCAAGGGCTCCGTCACGTGCGACAGCGGCGGGCAGACGCTCGCGCCCGGCCAGACGGTCACGTACCGCGCCCGGCTCCAGGCGGGACCGAAGGCCGGGGACGGCACCATCACGGGCACCGCGGGGACGTTGCAGATGAGCATCGCCATCACGATCACGGCTCCGAGCAGCTGAGGTATTCCACTTCGGACAGCAAGACCGGCCGGAACGTCGCACCATGAGCCGGTGGAAGAGCTCACGACGGCGCTCACCGAACTGGAGGCGCCGTTCCGCACGCTCGTCGACGACTCGGAGTGGGCGCACGCGAGCGTCGAGGGGCTGGTGCTCGACGCCGGCACGTGGTGGACCGCCGGAACCGAGACCCGGCTCCAGCCCCAGGTGACGTTCAGCGACGCCTTCAGCGAAGCCGCCCGCCACCGCGGCGGTGTGTACGTCGAGGGGTACATCTGGACGGACGGCACAGCGGTCGCCGCCGCGTGGTGCGGGCAGGGCGACCGGGTCGTCTACGGGCCGAGGGCGGACGCGTACCTGGGAGTGCCGCTCTCGCCCCACTTCTGCCGCCGGGTCCAGCAGCGCAACGGCACAGCCGCAGTGCTCATGAGCAAGCACCCGAAGCTGTTGCCGTTGCTGCGGGACGGGCTGCCGCGCGGAGCGGTCCTGCCGGGAGGACGACCGGGACCGCGCTCACTCGGTGCCTAGCGCAGCGAACCTCTCCTGGGCCTCCTGAGCGTGCCGCGCAGCCTCCACGGGGTCCGCGACCACCTTCGCCAAGTGCTTGTGCGCGTTCGCAGCCTCACGCTTGTCGTCGATCCGTTCCGCCAGGTCCAGCGCCTCCCGCAACGGCGCCTCGGCCTCCAGCGGCCGCCCTGCCGTCGCGAGCACGTCGCCCAGGTAGTTCAGGACGACGGTCTCCGTGGTGACGTCACCGATCGCGCGCACCGCCGCCAGCGCCGAGTTCAACGCGTCCAGCGCCTCGTCGTGCCGGCCCATGGCGTGCAGGATCATGCCGAGCGCGCTCTGGGTGTCCGCCTCGTCGCGACGGCTGCCCATCTCGCGCATCAGGGCCAGCGCCGACGTGCAGGCCTCCAACGCCTCGTCGTAGCGGCCGAGAGCGCTGTAGATGTTGCTGACGTTGCTCATCGCCTGCGACTCGAGGTGCCGGTCGCCGAGTTCCCGCGCCACCGTGATCGCCTGTTCCAGCAGCTCAGCGGCCTCGGTGTGGCGTTCGAGCGTCCGGTAGACCAGGGACAGGTTGTTCAGCGTGCCGGCCACGCCCTGCAGGTCGCCCTGCTCGCGGAGCATCTCGATCGCGCGCTCGTTGTGGTAGATGGCGTCGGCGTACCGGGCGGTCTGCCAGAACACCATCGCGTAGTTCTTCGTCGTGATCGCGAGCGCCGCCGGATCGTCCTTCGCTGCCTCCAGCGCCAGCTCGTTGATCGTGGCCCAGTCACGCGTGTGTCCGCGCACCATGCAGAAGTACGTCATCGCGCGCGCGAGCTGCCACGTGTGTGTGCGCCAGTCGCCGTCGAGCGACAGAGCCACGGCGGCGACGAGCGTCTGCCGTTCGGTCTCCATCCACTCCACCGCGTGGTCGTAGTCGCGCAGCACGAGCCGCGACGCCGGCCGGTAGGTGATGTCCACCTCGTACTTGCGAGCCGCGGGCGACATCAGCCGCATCGCCTGGTTCGCGGTGTCCAGGAAGTGGTCCAGCAGCCGGGTCAGCGGCTCCCGCGAACCGTCCACCTTGGACTGCGCGTACTGCCGGAGCAGGTCGTGCATCCGGTAACGGCCGACCGTCGCCGCCTCCAGCAGATGCACGTCGACGAGGTCTTCGAGCATGCCGTCGCACTCGAGCGGGTCGAGCTCGCCCAGCGCCGCGGCCTGGTCGACGTCGAAGTCGGTGCCGTGGTGCAGGCCCAGCAGCCCGAACAGCCGCTGGTGCCCGGCCGGGAGCTGGCCGAACGACAACGCGAAAACCGCGTCCAGCTCGGATAATCGTCCCTCGCGCAACCGCGTCGCGAGGTGGGCGGTGGTCCAGGTCGGACGGCTGCGCAACCGGCCGGCGGCGAGGCGCACGGCCAGCGGCAGCCGGCCGCACAGCTCGACGACCTCGCGGGCCGCCGGGTCGGTGCCGCGTTCGTCGCCCACGATCGTGGCGAACAGCTGCAGCGCCTCCGCCTCGGACAGCACGTCCAGCGTGAGCGTCGACGTGCCCTCCAGCTCGACCAGCCGCGCCCGTGACGTGACCAGCACCAACGAACCCGGCACGCCCGGCAGCAGCGGACGCACCTGGTCGGCGCTCGCCGCGTTGTCCAGCACGACCAGCAGCCGCCGGCGGGACAGCTCGGCCCGCCACACCGCCGCCCGTTCGTCCAGGCCGACCGGGATCTCCTCCAGGCCGAGCGCCCGCAGCAGCACGTCGAGCGCGTCCGTCGGTTCGACCGGCGCACGGCCCGCGGTGTGCGCGTGCAGGTCGATGAACAGCTGGCCGTCCGGGTACTCCAGCCGGTGTGCCAGGTGCACGGCCAAGGTCGTCTTGCCGACGCCCGGCATGCCGTCGATCGCGGAGATCACGACCGCGGAGCGTCCGGTGACGGCCCTGGTCAGCCGCTCCATCTCACCGGCGCGGCCGGTGAAGTCCGCGACGTCGCGGGGCAGCGTGTTCAGCGCAGGCCGGGGCTCGTCGCCGCGCAGCAGCCGGGCGTGCAGCTCGCGCAGGTCGTGGCCGGGATCGGTGCCCAGCTCCTCGGCCAGCAGCACCCGCACGTCCTCGAACGCCTGCAACGCCTCCGCGGGCCTGCTCGCCCGGTGCAGCGCGTGCATGAGCTGCAGCCACAGCTGTTCCCTGAGCGGGAACTGCTTGGTCAGCCGCCGCAGCTCGCCGACCAGCCGCTCGCCCTGCCCCAGTTCGATCGCGAGCCGGGCGTGCTGCTCGGCGACCGTGAGCCGCCGTTCCTGCAGCAGGGTGAGCTCGGCCTCCAGGCGTGGCCCGATCACGAGCCCGTCCAGTGCCGGACCTCGCCACAACGCCAGGGCCTCTTCGTACCTGCCGACCGCCGTGCGGTGATCACCTTGCCGCAGTGCGTCGTCACCGGCCGCGCACAGCTGCTCGAAGACCGCGACGTCGACGTCACCGGCCGGCACCTTCAGCCGATAGCCGCCGGGCACGGTGACGAGGTCGTCCAGCACGAGCTTGCGCAAGGCGGCGACATAGGTGCGAATGTTCGATTCCGGTGCTGCGGGCGGAGATTCCCACACCGCTTCAACCAAGTGTTCAAAACTGACCGTCTCGTTGGCGTGCAGTGCCAACGCTGCGAGCAACGCCCGTTGCCGGGGCCCGCCCAGCCGCAGTTCCACGCCCCCACGCCAAATCTGCAGCGGCCCAAGAAGCCGATACCGCACTGACCCTCCTCGGGGGGCATGGTGCCAGAACTGGGCGTCGCTGTGCGGAATATGTGCGGACGATCTTCGAAACTGACCCCTCGCCGCTGTGCAGAGGGGGAACCGCGATGAACCGGAGCTGGTGGCCGGTGTGGGCAAGCAGATCATGGTCGGGCCAAGCGGCCTAGGATGGGGGCATGACCGAGACGGCTAAACGGCGCCCTGGGCCGCGCATCGAAGAAGTAGCGCGCGTGGCCGGGGTGTCGAAGTCGACCGTCTCGCGCGTCATCAACGACGAGCAGTACGTCAGCGCGAAGTCCCGCGAGGCCGTGCACGCCGCGATCGCCGAACTGGGTTACTCCCCCAACCAGGCCGCGCGGGCGCTCGCGGGCAACCGGGCCAACGCGATCGCCCTGGTGGTCTCGGAGCCGACCGGCCGCGTGCTCTCCGACCCGTTCTTCGCCGGCGTGCTGCGCGGGGTGCACGCCGAGCTGGCCGGCCGGCACATGCAGCTGTTGCTGATGATGAGCCAGCCGGCGGACACCAGCGACCTGGTGACGTACCTGAGCAGCGGACACGTCGACGGCGCGTTGCTGGTGAGCCTGCACGGCGACGACCCGCTGGTGCCGATGCTGGCCGAGATCGGGCTGCCGGTCGTGTCCGGCGGGCGGCCGCTCGGGGCGACGGCCGTGCCGTTCGTGGACGCGGACAACTTCACCGGCGCACTGGAAGCCGCACGGCATCTGGTCTCACTGGGACGCAAGCGGATCGGCACCGTCGCGGGCCCGAAGGACATGGCCGTCGGCGCGGACCGGCTCAGCGGCTTCAAGCGCGGACTGGGCGAGGCCAAGATCGCCTCCGACCTCGTGGCGCACGCCGACTTCACCCCCGAGGGCGGCGCGCGGGCCATGGAACGGTTGCTGCAGAAGGCCCCCGAACTCGACGCGGTGTTCGTCGCGGCGGACATCATGGCGCTGGGCGCCCTCCAGGTGCTGCACGCGCAGGACAAGCGCGTACCCGAGGACGTGGCCGTGATCGGGTTCGACGACTCGGTGTTCGCCACGACCGCGACACCGCCGCTGACGACGATCCGCCAGGACGTCGAGGAGCTGGGCCGCACCATGACGTGGCGGCTGCTGGCCGAACTGGCGGGCGAGGCGGGCCTGCCGCCGTCGTTGCTGCTGCCGACCTCGCTCATCAAGCGAGCCAGCGCGTAGGGGCGCGACCCAGAACGTTGGCGGGTAATTCAGACTCAGCAAGGCACCTCGCGGCACCACGATGCACCCGTCTGACCGCGAATTCGCCCGGCAACGTTCTGGGCCACGCCCCCAGTAGAGCGTCGCAGCTATCTCTTGGGACAGTGACGGCGGGAGTGACGCCGCTTCGATCATGAAGATCGCGCTCTCATGGCTACCACCCGCACGGTTGGCGGTAGTTGAGGCGATCAGCAAGCGCTTGCGTCGGCAGTTTTCTACTACCAACTCGGCGGCGACATGCGTGAGAGCGCGACCATCCGGGCTCAGTCACGAGCGACCGCACCGCCCAGTCCTCTACCCGACCCAACGGAGCACAACCAAGCCGCGACGCCCTCCTAGCAACCTGCTCGACACATGCGCCCTTCTGGACGCTGCACATAACAAACTGGGAGCGTTCCCAGACTCAGCCCCTCGAACCCATTGACAGCCTCATGTCGTGCGGTTAACACTCTCGAAAACTTCTGGGAGCGCTCCCAGATTCCGCCGCAGAGACCGAGGGAGTTCTCCCGTGCGACACCGCAGTTGGGTCAGCGTTCTCCTGCTTTTAACCGCCGCAACAGGTTGTTCGTCCGGTGGGGCGACCGAGGGCGGCAAGACCGAGCTGACCATCGCGACCTTCAACGAGTTCGGGTACGAGGAACTGTTCAAGGAGTACGAAGCCGCGCACCCGGACGTCAAGATCACGCAGCGCAAGACGGGCCAGGGCGCGCCGCACCACCAGAACCTGTTCACCAAGCTCGGTGCGGGCTCCGGGCTCGCCGACGTCGAGGCGGTCGAGGAGGGCTTCCTCGCCCAGGTGATGGCGAAGTCCGGGCAGTTCAACGATCTCAAGGAGATCGGGCCGAAGGTCGAGGACGACCGTTGGCTGAAGTGGAAGACGGAGGCCGTCACCACCAAGGACGGCAAGCTGATCGGGTACGGCACGGACATCGGCCCGCTGGCCATGTGCTACCGCAAGGACCTCTTCGAGAAGGCGGGCCTGCCGTCGGACCCCGAGGCCGTGAAGGCGCTCTTCGCGACCTGGGACAGCTACTTCGCCGCCGGTGACCAGTTCATCGCGAAGTCCGGCGGGGTCGCGTGGTTCGACAGCGCCTCGCAGGTCTTCAACGCGATGCACAACCAGCACGAGGTCGGCTACTTCGACAAGTCCGACAAGCTCGTCGTCGAGACCAACCCGGCCATCAAGGCCGACTGGACCGCCGTGACGAACGCGGTCGCGAAGGGTCAGTCCGCGAAGCTGGTGGCGTGGAGCAACGAGTGGAACTCGGGCTTCAAGGCCGGCGCGTTCGCCACGAAGACCTGCCCGTCGTGGATGCTCGGCGTGGTCGAGGGCCAGGCTGGTCCGGAGAACAAGGGCAAGTGGGCGGTCACCGAGGCGTTCCCGAACGGTGGCGGCAACTGGGGCGGTTCGTACCTGACCGTGCCGAAGCAGGGCAAGAACGCGAAGAAGGCCGCCGAGCTCGCCGCCTGGCTGACCGCGCCGGAGCAGCAGATCAAGGCGTTCCAGGCCAAGGGCACGTTCCCGAGCCAGGTCAAGGCGCTCGACGCTCCCGCGTTGCTGGAGAAGACGAACGCCTACTTCGGTGACGTCAAGGCGGGCGCGCTCTTCGCCGCGCAGGCGCAGAAGGTCAAGGCGGCCCAGTACAAGGGCCCGACCGACGGTCAGATCCAGGACAACGTCTTCAGCCCCGCGCTGCAGTCGGTCGAGCAGGGCAAGAGCGCCGACGAAGGCTGGAAGACCGCGGTCGCGGAGGCCCAGAAGGTCGCTAAGTGACGGCCGTGCTCACCAGGGTGGACCGCGAGCGGGCGCAGCAGCCCCGCTCGCGGCCGCCCCGCCTCCGGCTGTCCGCTGTGGACGCGAAGGTCTCTCCGTACCTGTTCGTGGCACCGTTCTTCGTGTTGTTCGGCGCGGTCGGGCTCTTCCCGTTGCTCTACACGGCCTACGTGTCGCTGTTCGACTGGGAGCTCGGCGCCGACGAGATGCCGTTCATCGGGCTCCAGAACTACGCGACGTTGTTCTCCGACGGCCAGTTCTGGAACGCGCTGTTCAACACCTTCAGCATCTTCCTGCTGTCGAGCGTCCCGCAGGTGATCATCGCGGTGGTGCTCGCGGCGCTGCTCAGCTCCAACCTCCGTGCGCGGACGGCGTGGCGGATGGGAGTGCTGCTGCCTTACGTCGCGTCGCTGGTCGCGTTGGCCATCATCTTCGGCAACCTGTTCGGGCCGCAGTACGGCATGGTCAACGGGATCCTGTCGGCCGTGGGCATCCCGCCGATCGACTGGCAGGCCGACACGCTCGGCAGCCACGTCGCCATCGCGTCGATGGTCAACTGGCGGTGGACCGGGTACAACGCGTTGATCGTGCTGGCCGCGATGCTGGCGATCCCGCGTGAGGTGCACGAGGCCGCCACGGTCGACGGCGCCGGTCCGGTGCGCCGGTTCTTCAGCATCACGTTGCCGATGCTGAAGCCCACGCTGATCTTCGTGATCGTCACGTCGACGATCGGCGGTCTGCAGATCTTCACCGAGCCCAAGCTGTACGACCCGACGTCGGGCAGCGGTGGCGGCGCGGAACACCAGTACCAGACCGTCGTGCTCTACCTCTACCAGTCCGGGTTCCAGCAACTGGATCTCGGTTACGCGTCCGCGATCGCGTGGACGCTGTTCCTGATCGTGGTCGGCGTCGCCGGGTTGAACTTCCTTCTCACCAGGAGGGCCGTGCGATGAAACGTCCGTCCTTTGTGGTCTACGGCGTGCTCGCCGCGTTCGTGCTGGGCTCGGCGTTTCCGTTCTACTGGTCGTACCTGGTCGCCAGCCGGGACAACTCGGTGCTGACCGGTGACTTCACGTTGATCCCAGGTGGGAACTTCTTCTCCAACGCCGCGAGGGTGATCGACACCATCCCGTTCTGGAAGGCGCTGGGCAACAGCTTCATCGTGTCCGGCACCGTGACGCTGTCGGTGGTGCTGCTCTCGACGCTCGCTGGTTTCGCGTTCGCCAAACTGCGGTTCCGCGGGCGCGGGCTGATGTTCCTGTTCGTCGTCGCGACACTGGCCGTGCCGACGCAGCTCGGGATCATCCCGCTGTACATGGCGATGGCGGAGTTCGGCTGGGCCGGTGAACTGGAAGCGGTGATCGTGCCGAACCTCGTCACCGCGTTCGGCGTGTTCTGGATGCGGCAGTACCTGGTCGACGCCATCCCCGACGAACTCGTCGAGGCGGCGCGGATGGACGGCTGCAGCCTGTGGCGGACGTTCTGGCACGTCGCGCTGCCCGCGGCTCGTCCGGCGGCAGCGATGCTGGGCGTGTTCACGTTCATGCAGTCCTGGAACGACTTCCTGTGGCCGCTGGTCGTGTTGAACGCCGACAACCCGACGATGCAGGTCGCGCTGGAGAAGCTGCAGAGCGGTTACTACGTCGACTACTCGCTCGTGCTCGCCGGGACGACGCTGGCCACCGTCCCGGTCCTGATCGTGTTCATCGTGCTCGGGCGGCAGATCGTCGCGGGTGTCATGCAGGGCGCAGTTAAGGGGTGAAGGTGGAAAACATCGTTTTCCCAGAAGGATTCCTGTGGGGAGCCGCTACCGCGGCGTTCCAGGTGGAGGGCGCGACCGAGGTCGACGGCCGCACCGACTCGATCTGGGACGCGTTCTGCCGCGTACCTGGCAAGATCGTGGGCGGGCACACCGGCGAGCCCGCCGCCGACCACTACCGCCGCATCGAGCAGGACGTGCGGATGATGGCCGACCTCGGCCTCGCCGCCTACCGGTTCTCGATCGCCTGGCCGCGGGTGCGGCCGGACGGCGGCGCCGTCAACCAGGCGGGCCTCGACTTCTACCGGCGGTTGATCGACACGTTGCTGGAGCACGGCATCCGCCCGTGGCCGACGCTCTACCACTGGGACCTCCCGCAGAAGCTCGAAGACCTCGGAGGGTGGGCGGCGCGGGACACGGCGTTCCGGTTCGCCGAGTACGCGCAGACGACGGTCGAGGCGCTGGGTGACCGGATCAGCTCGTGGACTACGTTGAACGAGCCCTGGTGCTCGGCGTTCCTCGGGTACGCGTCGGGAGTGCACGCGCCCGGCCGGACCGAGCCGTCGGCAGCGGCGGCCGCGGTGCACCACCTGCTGCTCGGGCACGGCATGGCGGCCCAGGTGATCCGCGACGCGGGCGCCGGGGCCGGGATCACGCTCAACATGTACCCGATCATCCCCGCCGACCCGACGTCCGAGGCCGACCTGGACGTGGCGCGCCGGCTGGACGGGTTGCAGCAGCGGATCTTCCTGGACCCGTTGCTGCACGGCCGGTACCCGGAGGACGTCGTGGAGGACCTGGCGCCGCTCGGGTTCTCCGAGCTGGTCAAGGACGGCGACCTCGCGGTGATCTCCACGCCGCTCGACATGCTCGGCGTGAACTACTACTCCGAGCACTACGTCAGCGCCGAGCCGGGAGAGACCCTTCCGTCGCCGTGGATCGGGGTCGGTGAGCACTCGTTCCCGCGCAGGGAGGACGCGCCGCGCACCGACATGGACTGGGAGGTGCGCCCGGACGGGCTCACGTCCGTGCTGCTGCGGGTGCACCGGGACTACCCGCCGATTCCCTTGTACATCACGGAGAACGGCGCCGCGTACCCCGACCTTCCCGGCGTCGACGACGCGGACCGCACCGAGTACATCGCGTCGCACCTGCGGGCAGCACATGCCGCGATCGAGGCGGGAGTGGACCTGCGGGGCTACTTCTGCTGGTCGTTGATGGACAACTTCGAGTGGGCCGAGGGGTACGCGAAGCGGTTCGGCATCGTGCACGTCGACTACGAGACGCAGGTGCGCACGCCGAAGATGAGTGCCCGCTGGTTCTCCGAGGTGGCGCGCAGCAACACCGTCGCATCATGACCCGGCGCCCCGGTATCGACGAGGTCGCCGCGTTGGCCGGGGTGTCGAAGTCCACCGTGTCCCGAGTGCTCAACGGCGCACCGCACGTGAGCACTCGGACGCGGGAGGCGGTGCGGCGGGCGGTGATCCAGCTCGGCTACGCACCGAACCAGGCCGCACGGTCGTTGGCGGGCCATCGGGCGAACGCGATCGCGTTGGTGGTCTCGGAAACGACCGGCCGCGTGCTGGCCGATCCGTTCGTCGCCGGGGTGATGCGCGGGGTGCACGCCGAACTGGCAGGGCGTCGCACGCAACTGGTGCTGATGATGAGCCGGCCGGGCGACGTCGGCTCGTACCTGACCGGCGGCCACGTCGACGGCGCGCTGGTGATCAGCATGCACGGCCACGACCCGCTGCTGTCGTTGTTGCACGACAACGGCTTGCCGGTCGTGGCAGGCGGCCGTCCACTCGCCGGCGGCCCGGTGCCGTACGTCGACTCGGACAACTTCACCGGCGCGGTGGACGCGACCAGGCACCTCATCTCGCTGGGCTGCGGGCGGATCGCGACCATCGCCGGGCCGACGGACATGGCGGTCGGGCTCGACCGGCTGTCCGGATGGCGGCGGGCGATGTCCGGCCGCCGCACGGATCTCGTGGCGCACGGCGACTTCACAGCCCAGGGCGGTGCCTCGGCGATGACGTCGTTGCTGACCCGGGAGCCCGAACTGGACGCGGTGTTCGTGGCCGCGGACATCATGGCTCTGGGCGCGTTGCAGGTCCTGAACGCCCACGGCCGACGGGTCCCGGAGGACGTCGCGGTGGTGGGGTTCGACGACTCCGTGCCGGCCGTGCCACCGTTGACGACCGTGCGGCAGGACGTGGAACGGTTCGGGCGCATGCTGATGTGGCGCCTCCTCGCCGAGATCGAGGGCGAGGAGGGGCTGCCGCCGTCGGTGCTGCTGCCTACTTCGCTGGTGCTGCGGACAAGCGCCTGATCAGCTCGATCACCTCGTCGACGTGCTCGCGGCGGGTGCGGTGGCTGAGCACGCAGATCCGCAGCGTGAACCTGCCGCCGAGCCTGGTGCTGGACAGGAAGAACCTGCCGGAGTCGTTGATGCTCTTGAAGAGTTGCTCGCTGTCGGCACTGCGGAAGACCACGACGGTAAGATCGGACGGGAGCAGTTCGATGTTCTCGATCTTGGCCAGTTCGGCGCGGAGGTGGTCGGCGAGGTCGTGCTTCTCGTCGAGCGCGTCACGGAACGCCTTGGCGCCGTGCAGGTGCAGGGGCAGCCAGATGCGCAGGCCGCGGAACTCCCTCGTCAGTTCGGGGCCGAGGTCGGAGTAGTCGGGCACGCCGGTGCCGTGGTCGAGGTCCTGCAGGTAGTCGCCGTCGGCCACGTGGGCCGCGCGCAGCTTCGCCTCGTCGCGGACCAGCAGGACGCCGGTGCCGTACGGGAGGAAGAGGCTCTTGTGCGGGTCCCACGCGATGGAGTCCGCTCGGTCGATGCCGTGGAGGATCGCGCGGCCGCGTTCGGTCAGCTGGAACGCACCGCCGTACGCCCCGTCGACGTGAAACCACAGGGATTCCTCGTGGGCGAGCATGCCGATCTCGGCGAGCGGGTCGACGATGCCGGTGCTGGTCGCGCCCGCCGTGCCGATGATCAGGAACGGGCGCAGGCCGGCGGCGCGGTCCTGGTCGATCAGGGCTCGGGCCGCGTCGACGTCCATGCGCAGGTGGGCGTCGGTGGGGACGACCCGGATGCGTTCTGGGGCGAACCCGGTGATGTGGGCGGCTTTCGCGACGCAGTGGTGCGTGTGCGGGGTGACGTAGATGGTGCCGTTGGGGTCGTGGGTGTGCAGGCGGTCCTGTCGAGCCGTGTGGACCGCCGAGAGAGTGGCCAGTGAGGCGCCGGTCGTGAAGATGCCGCCGGAGCCCTGCGGGAGGCCGAACTCGTCGCACAGCCAGCGGATGACGCTGTGCTCCATCGCGACCAGTGCGGGGGCGGTGGCGGCGACGCCGGTGTAGCGGTTCGTGGCCTGGGCGAGGAACTCGGCGAGCACCGAGCTGTAGAGGCCGCCGGCCGGGAAGTAGGCGAGGTAGCGCGGGCCCGCGGTTTCCACGCCCTGGCTCGCGGCGTCGGCGAACTGGGCCAGCAGGTCAGCGAGTTCGCCCGGGGTCTCGGCCGGTGGAGGCGGCAGGAGGGCGGTGCCCGACGCTGAGGCGGGCGCGCCCTCCAGCCCCTCGATGAACTCATCGACGAAGGCGGTTACGGTCTTCGTCCATTCGGCCCTGGTCGCGCGGTCCGGCTGCAACATGAGCACACGGTACGAATCGCTGCCCGCCCTGTGCTCGCGGGATTCCGACGTGCAGTTCTCACTACGCCCGCCACGGCGTGTCCAGCGCCATGCTGCTCTCCTGTGGGTGAAGGTGTTGCGCCCTTTGGCCCAAACTAGCGTGAAAGCGCTCTCTCGGAACCTCCGCGTCTCAGCCGGGGCCCGCGGGAAAGGGTTACATCGGTGATCATCGACGCTGCGTGACACTTGGGACTTCATTTCACCCGATCGGCACAACATCGCGGCACTCTCGGTAACACCTGCGGTGGCTTCTCGATGGTCTTGCCGTACGAACCACTTTTGCCAGGAAGAAATCGGGACGGAGTGCGACAGTGATCGAGAACTCGGCTGCCGGTCTGGTGATGGTGCCCGGTGAGGTGACGGTGACCGTCACCGGCGAGGAGCACCACCAGGACGTGCTGGCCCGGTACGCCGTTCCCGACGGTGTGACGCGGCAGGTCGCGGTGCACCTGACGTGGTGCATGATCGCCGCCGGCAAGTACCGCGGTCAGCGTGGGATCGAGGTGCGGCTGGACGGGCAGCGGGTCGGCGAGCTGACTTTCCTGATGTCGCAACGGTATGCGCCCGTGCTGGTGCACGTGGAGTCCGGCGGTGGGGCGACCGGGTCGGCCGCGCTGGTCCAGCGCGGCAACAACGGCCTGCTGCAGGTCGTGCTGCGGATGCCGCGCGAGATCCCTCGTGGCGCGGTGGTGCCGGTCGCGTCCAGGTCCAAGTCGTGGGTGCCGCCGGTGGCGATCGGCGCGGCCAGCCTGTTCGCGTTCTTCATCGCGATCGGTGTTGTTGGCGCGGTGATGAGCGGTCCGTCGAACGTCAACAAGGCGGCATCGGGACTCTCCACCACGGCCGCGCCCACCACTACGACCACGACCTCCGCGCCGACCAGCACCACGACGTCGACGACCACGTCCACCACCACGACTACTACGACCACCACCAATCCCCCGGCGGTCGCACAGCCGAAGCCGCAACCTCAGCCGAACCCGCAGCCCAATCCTCAGCCGCAACCTCAGCCCCAGCCCGTGCCCGCCCCGGCGCCGCAGCCCTCGTGCGACTCGAACTACAGCGGGTGCGTGCCGATCGCGTCGGACGTGGACTGCGCCGGCGGCAGCGGAAACGGGCCCGCCTACGTGGCAGGCCCGATCCGCGTCATCGGCAGTGACGTCTACGGTCTGGACAGCGACAAGGACGGCATCGCCTGCGAGTGAACTAACGCTGGACGAACACGCTTCCCGCCTGGAACGTGATGTTGGGCTGGCCGGTCTTGCCGTCGATCGGGTAGGGCCGGCCGGTGCAGTCGTCGCTCGCGAACAGCGACGCGGTCTTGGTGCTGTTGTTGTAGGCGGAGCGAATCCTGTTGCCCCAGCCGTGTTCGACGAGGTCCACGCACGCCGAGGAGCCGATCGGCGAGACGTTGAACCTCGCACCCTCGTAGTTGGTCTGGTCCCACGCGCAGAACGCGTCGGTGAAGGTGCAGTCCGGTGCGGCCGCCTGAGCAGCGGGCGTGATGGCGAGACCTGCGAACGCGCACAGGACAACGGCGATCTTCTTCATGGTTCCTCCCCAGTTCCCCATGTCCTCAACCTTTCCGGTGTTCCCGTTGCCACGTCAAGGATTTGCGGTACCGGAACTCAATTGGTTGCCCGGCACCGGCGGGGGCAGAATGATCAGGTGGAGATCCCAGGAGAAGTGTTGCGCGCGGTCGGTCCGGACGCGGTGTGGTCCAGCGACCACGAGGGACTGTCCGGCGACGTGTGGCGGGCGGGCTCCAGTTACGTGAAGCGCGCCGGGGTGGCCGAGCGCGATCGGTTGTTGTGGCTGGGCAAGAACTTCGAGGTGCCGGCCATCAAGGCGTTCGCCGACGACTGGCTGGTGCTGGCCGATGTTGGCGCACCGTCACTTGCCGCGGTGGATCCCGTGCTCGCGGGTACCGTCATGGGCACCGTGCTGCGGTCGTTGCACGCGCTACCGACGGCCTCATGTCCTTACGACGCGCGGATTCCAGTCGTGCTGGAAAAGGCGCGGCACAACGTCGGGGCGGGCCTGGTCGACGCGGGCGACTTCGACGACGAGAACCTGGGTGTCACAGCAGAAGAGCTGCTGGAGAGGCTGGTCGCCACCGCCCCGGAGACCGAGGATCTCGTGGTGGCACACGGGGACTTCTGCCCGCCGAACGTGCTGCTGCGCGCCGACGGCTCGACCGTGCTGATCGACGTGTCGCGGCTGGGCGTGTCCGACCGGCATCGCGACATCGCGTTGGTGCACCGGGAACTGGACGAGGAGGCCGCAGCCGCGTTCGACCGCGCCTACGGCCTCGTCCCCAGCCCGTCGCTGCTCAAGTGGTACCAGTTGCTCGACGAGTTCTTCTAACCCCGCTCGTAGGGCGTCTTCTCCCCGGCCTGGACGCCGAACGGCAGGTGGTTGCCCGCCGGTGGCAACGGGCAGGTGGCGAAGTCGGTGAACGCGCACGGCAGGTTCGTCGCGCGGTTGAAGTCGAGCACGACCGTGCCGTTGCTCGGCGTTGCCGCGAGCGACCTGTTCGCCGCATACGTGGTGACGCCGCTGGTCTCGTCGGTGAAGAGGATGCTCAACCCGCCGTTACGGCCGTTGAACGCCGTCAGTGTGTGCTCGGCGCCGTTGTGCGTGAACCGCACACGGCCCGGTGCCTCGTACACGTGGCTAAGGCCCTCCACCACCGCACCGACCGTCGTGGGGACAGGTGCGTCGAACGGTTCGTAGACGCCTTCCAGCACCCACTGCTCTTGTGGCTCGTACGACGGCACGCCCTTGAAGTTCCGGAGCACTTCAGCCTTCGGGTCGTGCACGCGGATCAGGTACCCGCCGCGCCGGGCGATCTCGATCTCGACGTCCCCTGCCTCGACACGCGTGCCGGCACCGCTCTGGACGAGTTCGAACCGCTGGGTCTCTTCCCTGTTCCGCCAGTACGCCGCGTCGTCGTCTTGCCACCACTCGCCAGGTAGGCCGTCATAGGCGCGTGGGGCCGTCTCCAGCCAGTCGAGAGAGACCAGCGCGAGCCAACCGTAGGGGTCGGCCAGGCTCTTCTCCCGCTCCGTCTTCCAGGTCTGCCAGTCCTCCGCGAAGCCGCTCATGTCCATGCGAACGACGGGTTCGGGGCGTCGCTTCCCGGTTCCACGGAGTGGGAAACGAGGGCGTCGCCGAGCTCGGTGCGGGCGTACACGACGCTGCGACCGTGACGTTGGGAGGCCAGCAGGCCGGCGTCGCGCAGCGCTCTGAGGTGCTGGTTCACCGCCGAAGTCGTGACACCGGTGCGCCGCGCGATGACGGTGGACGAGCGGGGTTCTCCCAGCCCGGCCAGCAGGTCCGCCCGCACCTGACCGAGCACCCCGGCCAGCACGGCGGGACCGCGAGCCCGCCCGGTCTCCCACAACGTGCCCGCCCCTCGGGCGGCGTAGATCAGCAACGGCGGTGCGCCGGGATCGACCGGCACGGCCGTGCGCCGGGCGAACACGCTGGGCATCAGGGTGAGCCCCTGTCCCGCGGCCTCCACCCGCCACGCCCGAGCGCCCTTGATCCGCACCTGGACGACCGGACCGGCGAAGGTGATCCGGTCGGAGATGCCGGAGAACATCGCCGCCAGGCCGCGCTGGGCCATTTCGCGGCCCCGGTGAGCGATGTCCGCTTCGAGCACCGTGCGCATCCGGCCCCAGTGACTCTCGAGGGCGGCGCGCCAGTAGGTCTCCAGCGCTTCGAACACACGATCGCGGTCTCGCAGGACCGCGGGCACCTCACCGAGCACCGCGCGGAAGTCGCGTCGCATGGTGCGCGTGGAGATCTCGCGGAGCGCGGCGAACTCGTCCTCGATCCGGGCGAACGGTGTCACCGGGCGGGGGCTGAGGAAGTCGGGTGTCCAGCCGCGGTCGTTGGACAGGGCCAGCAGCACCTCGGCGTCCACGTCGCGGATCCGGCGCATCCACGGCACGTGCAGCGGGTACTTGGCCGGGTCCTTCAGCACCCGCAGGCTGAGCGTGAGTTCGCTGAGCGGCGAGACCGCGAACCGCACGCCCACCAGGTCGGACTCGCCGAGCACGAACTCGATCATGTAGCACAACGCTACATCAGTTACGCACCGGTGGCGGGTGCCGACAGGCTCTCCACCATGTCGACCGATCTGGAACTGGCGTTGCGCATCGTGCGGGAGGCCTCGGACATGGCCTTGTCCGCGTTCAACTCGGACACCCTGCACGTGCGGTACAAGGAGGACGGCAGCGAGGTCACTTCAGTCGACCTCGCGATCGAGGACCTCGTGCGCAGGAGGCTGGCCGAGGCCGTGCCCGAGGACGCGGTCGCCGGTGAGGAACGTCCCGAGCGGTCCGGGACATCGGGCCGGCGCTGGCTGGTGGACCCGATCAGCGGCACGGCCGACTTCGTGGCCGGGCGGCCGACGTACTCGGTGGACCTGGCACTGGAGGGCGCGCTGGCGGTCTCCGCGATGCCGTCGCTGGACATCACGATGGCGGCGGGACGCGGCGTCGGCTGCCGGGTCTTCCGGAGTGGGCGCGAAGAGGTGGTCCGCGTGTCCACACGGGACTCCGTCGACGGCGCCCGAGTGTGCTTGCACGGCAAGAGGAAACCGGTGCTCGAACGGTGCGTCGTGGTGGAGGGGAGCATGTCGGTGCTGAGCCTGATCACCGGAGAGGTCGACGCGGTGATCGCGGCCGGTGCCGGTCTGGACGAGTTCGACCTGGCATGCCTGCCGGTGCTCGTGGAGGAGGCAGGCGGCAGGGTGACGATGGTCGAGGAGGACGTCGTGCTGGCCACCAACGGCGTCCTGCACGACGCCTTCCTCGGCCTCCTGGTCGCGCGTCCTGGTGTCGAACCAGGCACCCCAGGCTTATGAGGCCTGGGTGATCGCCGGATCCCGCGCGCTGGGGTGACCGACCGGACTCGCACCGGCTTCGACCAGGACCACAACCTGGCGCCTCGACTGCTTCGGCTTCGGTCACAGCTGCCCGTCGAGGACTCGAACCTCGATCTCCGCGTCCAGAGCGCGGCGTCCATGCCAATTGGACCAACGGGCATCAAAAAAGCCGCCTCGTCGCGACGGCGACGGGACGGCTCCCCGGAGACATGAGTCAGCTCATGCCGAGGAGCACCAGACGTGCTGATGGCGCATGTGTTGCATCACGGCCGGCTCCTTCCCGCGGTTCGTTGAAAACCACTCTGACGGATGGCGCGTCGGTGTTGCAACGCAATATTCGGCGTTGCAAAAGTTTGCAGATCTAGAAGGTTCACTCCACTAATCCTCAAGCCGACTTGCGGAAAACTTTTGCAACGTCTTTCCTGGACCGCTGACACACCCCGTCGGAAGGCAAGGACATGTCCCAGGACTGGTGGCGGCACGCCGTCATCTATCAGGTCTACGTGCGCAGCTTCGCGGACTCGGACGGCGACGGCGTCGGCGACCTGCCCGGCATCCGCTCACGCCTGCCCCATCTTCGCGACCTGGGCATCGACGCCGTCTGGATCACGCCGTTCTACGCCTCGCCGATGGCCGACGGCGGCTACGACGTGGCGGACTACCGCGCGGTGGACCCCCAGTTCGGCGACCTCGACGACGTGCGCGCGCTGGTCGCGGACGCCCACGCGCTCGGGATCCGCGTGATCGTCGACATCGTGCCAAACCACAGCTCCGACCAGCACGCGTGGTTCCAGGAGGCGCTGGCAGGGCGTGGCCGTGAGCGCTACATCTTCCGCGAGGGCGTGGGCGACCAGCCGCCGAACGACTGGGAGTCGGTGTTCGGCGGCCCGGCCTGGACCCGTGTTGCCGACGGCTCCTGGTACCTGCACCTGTTCGCACCGGAGCAGCCCGACCTGAACTGGGACCTGCCGGAGGTGCGGGCGGAGTTCCGCGACGTGCTGCGGTTCTGGCTGGACCTGGGCGTCGACGGGTTCCGGGTGGACGTGGCACACGGAATGATCAAGGCGCCGGGCCTGCCGGACATCGGGCACGCGGACCAGCTCAAGCTGCTGGGCACGGAGGCGTTGCCGTTCTTCGACCAGGACGGTGTGCACGGGATCCACCGCGAGTGGCGCGCTGTCGTGGACTCGTACGACGGCGAGCGCGTCCTGGTGGCCGAGGCGTGGACGCCTTCCGCCGAGCGCACCGCGATGTACTTGCGTGCCGACGAGATGCACCAGGCGTTCAACTTCCACTACCTCACCGCGGAGTGGACGTTCGACGCGTTGCGCTCGGTCATCGACTCGTCGCTCGCTGCCGTTGCACCCGTTGGCGCGCCTACGACTTGGGTGCTGTCGAACCACGACGTGCAACGGCACGTGACGCGCTACGGCGGCGGCGAGACCGGCGTACGGCGAGCGCGCGCTGCTCTCGCGTTGATGCTGGCGTTGCCGGGTTCGGTATACCTGTACCAGGGCGAGGAACTGGGTCTGCCCGAGGTGCTGGACCTGCCGGACGACGTGCTGCAGGACCCGATGTGGGAACGGTCAGGCCACACCGAACGCGGCCGCGACGGCTGCCGCGTGCCACTGCCGTGGTCGTCCTCGGGCCCCTCACTCGGGTTCGGCACGGGCGGCTCGTGGCTGCCGCAGCCCGCGGACTGGGCGAAGCTCAGCGTGGAGGCCCAGGCAGGCGACCAGGACTCGATGTTGTCCTTCTACCGCAACGCTCTGCGCGCCCGCCGCGAACACCCGGCACTGGGCGCCGGCGACGGCGTGACGTGGATCGACGGCCCGGCCGACGTCCTGTGGTTCGAGCGCCGGGCCGACGGCCGGGGCATCGCGTGCGCCGTGAACCTGTCCGGCTCCGTAGTGGCACTGCCCGACCCAGGCGCCGTACTGCTGGCGTCCTCGTACTACGGCGTGCGCGACGGCGAACTGCTCCTGCCGCCGGACACCGCCCTCTGGTGGGAGCTCTGACCAGCAATTTCACCTGATCATCAGTAATTGTCAGACCCCCTGAGTACGGTCCGTTGACATCAGCTTCGGACCGCATTCAGGGGGACGGCAGTGCGCAGGTGGGAACTCGTCTCGGGCAGCTCGGCGAAGTTCTGGGAGATCGGCCGTGACGGCGCCTCGGTGACCGTCCGGTTCGGACGGCTGGAGACGGCCGGCCAGACCCAGGTCAAGGAGCTCGCGTCCCCGGAGGCGGCCGAGGCGCACGTCGCGAAACTGGTGGCGGAAAAGGAGAAGAAGGGCTACCGAAGCGTCGCCGACGCTGCCCCGGCGCCTGCCGCCCCCACCACCCCACCCTCGGCTCCCTCTCCCGCCGCACCACCGACTGCCGCGGTGCCTGCCGCTGCCGCCACGCCGTCTGCGCCCTCCGCAGCGCCTTCCCACGCCGCACCACCGAATGCCGCGCTGTCTGCCGCTCCCCCCACCCCACCCGCATCCTCCACAGCACCTTCCCTCACCTCGCCACCGTCTTCCGCTGCGCCACCCGCTCTCGCCACCCCGCCCGCATCCTCCACAGCGCAATCCCCCACCCCGCCGCCCGCATCCCCCGCAGCGCCATCCCCCGCCGCACCACCGACTGCCGCGCTGTCTGCCGCCCCCACCACCCCACCCGCATCCCCCGCAGCACCTTCCCCCACCTCGCCACCGCCTTCCGCTGCGCCACCCGCTCTCGCCACCCCGCCCGCATCCTCCACAGCGCAATCCCCCACCGCACCAACGCCTTCCGCTGCGCCACCCACTCCTGGCACGCCGCCCGCTTCCCCTGCCGCGCCTTCCGCCACCGTCCCCGCCGAGCCCCCACTCGACGAGGAAACCTGGATCATGCCCACCGAGTGGCTGCGCCAGGCATTGCGCCGCAGAGACGTCAGACCCTGGCCGAAGTTCACGGTCGACTCCGCGAAGGCCCAGGTCCTCCGCGACGAGATCGCAGCACACGCCGACCGCATCGCCGAGGTGCTGTCCCACCCGGACTCGGACCAGAACCTCACAAGGGCACTGCGCGACCACCTCGAAGGCCGGCCCGACCCGCTGGGTGCCGCGGTGCTCGCGAGCGTGCCGTTGAGTTCCACCTCGCCCGCGCATTGGTGGATCGAGGAGTTCGGGCTGCCGTTCGCCGCCGCGGCGGCCGTGCATCACGCGATGACGGTGGTCCACAACTGGAAGGACTGGCAGACCGGGGACTGGTACGGCCACCACCTCAGGGTGTCGATGCCGCACCACCTGGGCGACAACGCCTTCGAGGCCATCGCCCTGATCGACGTCCGGACGGCGCTGGCGGTCACCGACGCCGAGACCTACGAGGCGGCCGTCGCGCAGCTCGACAAGGTCGGCACCACGGCGTTCGGCCAGGTCGCGCGGGCTTTTCTGGCTCCGACGCGGCACGACTGGTTCGAGGAGGCGAACGCCGTCCAGTCGGGCGCGCACTGGATGGTGCACAGCTCGGCCAGCACGGTGGAGCACCTCCGCCGCCTGAACCACGGGCACCTGATCTGGTCGCCGCGTGGCCTCTACACGGCCCTGTACGTCCTGGGTCCCGCGCTCGCACCGGTGCTCGACGCGGAACTGCGCGCCAAGGTCGAGTGGACCGCGGACAACCGCAAGCTCGCACTCGAGGTGCTGGCGGCGCTGCCGACCGACGAGGCGTTCCTGATGTTGCTGAACCGCTTGCAGGAACGTTATGTGCGGCCCGCGCTGCTGTCCGCGATGGACTCGTTCCCGGCCAGGGCTGCCCGGCTGCTGGCACCTCGTGCGGCCAACGACCCGGACGTTCGCCAGCTGCTGCGCGTGCTCGTGCTGACGCACCCCGGACTCGAACTGCCACCGGGCACCCCGGTGCCCGAGACGCTGCCGGACGCGCCGGCCGAAGCGCTGCCGCGGGTTCTCGCCGAGCCGCCGTGGCAGCACCGCCGGCCGCAGCCGAAACCCTTGGTGCTGAAGGACCTTCCGACGCCGGCCGCACACGTCACGTGGCTGCCAGGCGAGTGCGAGGAGTGGGGGAAGCTCACCGGCTGGTGGGCCGGGCAGACCCACAACTGGGAGGCACTGGCGGCGGCGGTCCGGGCGCGCAGCAGTCAGCACTACGAACAGAGGCTGTTCGAGGCGGGCCCGGAGGAGCTCGCCCGTCCGCTGCTCGCCGACTGGACTCCCAGCGACACCTGGGGAAGTGAGACCTGGGGCAGGCGCATCACGGCCCGGTTCGGGATGGACGCGCTGCCCGCGATGCTGCGCTTGGCCGCGAGCAACCCGCACGTCTCCGGCGTGGTCCTGCTCCCGTTCGCCACCCCCGAGGTGGCCGAGCTGATAGCGGACTGGTTGGTACGCCTCAAAACCGCCCGCGCGTTCGCCGTGTCGTGGCTCGCCCGCCACCGCGAGGCCGCCGCCCGTCTCCTGCTGCCCGCCGCGCTGGGCGTGGCCGGACCTCGCCGCCGCAACGCCGAGTTCGCCGTCCGCCACCTCCACCTGGAGACCGGCGTCGACGTCATCGCCATCGCCACCTCGCTCAGCGCCGAGGCGGGCGCCGCGATCCGCACGCTGATCGACGTCGACCCGCTCGACGTCCTGCCCGCGAAACTGCCGGCGATCGGCGACTGGGCGGACCACCGCCTGCTCCCCCAGGTCCTGCTGACCGATCGCACGACCGCACTGTCCGCGGACGCTGTCAGAAGCCTCCTGATGACCGCCGCACTGTCCAAACCGGACGTCGTCTACCCCGGCCTGCCGCTCGCCGCCGAGGCCTGCGATCGCACGTCGCTGGCGGAGTTCGCCTGGGGTGTCTTCGGCCGCTGGCAGGACGTGGGCGCTCCGGCGAAGGACGCCTGGGTGCTCACCGCCCTCGGCTGGTTCGGCGACGACGACACGGTGCGGCGGCTCGCTCCGCTCATCCGCGCCTGGCCGGGAGAGAGTCAGCACGCGAGGGCGGTCGCCGGCCTGGACGTGCTCGCCCAGATCGGCAGCGAGGTCGCCCTGACCCACCTGAACAGCATCGCGGAACGGGTGAAGTTCAAGGGCCTCAAGGCCCGCGCGCAGGAGAAGGTGTCCGACATCGCCGCGGCCCTCGGCCTCTCCCGCGACCAGCTGTCCGACCGACTGGTCCCCCGCCTCGGCCTGGACGACGCGGCCTGTCTGGTCATCGACTACGGCCCCCGTCAGTTCACCGTGGGCTTCGACGAACAGCTCAAACCCTACGTCCTCGACCCCGACGGCAAGCGGCGCAAGGACCTGCCGAAGCCGGGCGCGAAGGACGACCAGGAGCTCGCCCTGGCGGAACACAAGCGCTTCACCACGCTCAAGAAGGACGTCCGCACGGTCGCCACCGACCAGATCCACCGGCTGGAACGCTCGATGGCCGACCAGCGCACCTGGACCGCGGAGGAGTTCCGCACGGCCCTGGCCGCCCATCCCCTGCTCTGGCACCTGGTCCGCCGCCTGGTCTGGATCACCGGCGAGGGCCTGACCTTCCGGCTCGCCGAGGACCGCACGCTCGCCGACTCCGATGACGACGAGTTCACGTTGCCCGAGGACGCCACCGTCCGCGTGGCGCATCCGGTCGACCTGGCCGGGACGCTGCCGGCCTGGGGCGGGCTGTTCGCGGACTACGAGATCCTGCAGCCCTTCCCGCAACTCGGTCGGCCGGTCCACGCCTTCGCTCCCGGCGAGGACAACGTCGCGCAGCTGCGGAAGTACGTCGGCCGCACCGTGCCGGTCGGCAGGATCCTCGGTCTCACCAAACGGGGCTGGGTGCGCGGCGAACCCCAGGACAACGGGTGCGAAGCGTGGATCACCCGCCCCCTGCCCGGCGGTGGCGCGCTGGTGGCCTCACTGGATCCCGGAATCACCGTGGGCATGGTCGACATGGTCCCCGAGATGTCGTTCGACGACATCTGGTTCTCCACGAGCGGCGAAGGCAGCTGGACCGCGCCTCGCCACGGCAGCCCGGCCCACTTCGACGTGGACGCCGTCACCGCCTCCGAGCTCCTCTCGGAACTGGAATCGCTGCACGCGTGACCAGCGGCAAACTTTCGAATCGGATTCAGGAGGTACGGCAGTGCGCAGGTGGGAGCTCGTCGCGGACGGCTCGGCGAAGTTCTGGGAGGTCGGGCAGGACGGGTCCGCGGTGACCGTCCGGTTCGGACGGCTGCGGACGGCCGGCCAGACCAAGGTCAAAGAGCTCGCCTCGGCACAGGAGGCCGAGGCGCACGTCGCGAAGCTGGTGGCGGAGAAGGAGAAGAAGGGCTATCGCTCGGTCGACGCGCCTGAGGCCGACCACACCCCCGCAGCCGACCAGCCGGCCGCTGCCACCGCGACACCCACCCCGCCCACCATCGAAACGCCGCCCGCCGCCGGCAAGCCTGCCGAGGTCCCCGACGAGGACACCTGGGTCATGCCCAGGAGGTGGCTGCGAGACGTGGTGCGGCAGCGCGGATTCGATCCGGCGCCGATCTTCTCGCTCGACCACAAGATGGCGGATCAGGCACGGCAGCGGCAGGTCACGCAGGTCGCCACGCTCGACCGTCTGCTGGCCGCGCCGGAATCCGAGCCCGAGCTCGTGCAGGCCGTCCGGGATCACCTCGCGGGGCAGGCGAACCCCACTGGCGCGGCGACGATCGCGGTCATGACGCAGTGCGACGTGGCGTCGGTGCACCACTGGATCGCCGACCACGGGGTGGCCTTCGCGGTGGAGGCGCTCGTCGAGTCCCTCGGCATCAGCGCTTCCGGCGTGTGGAATGCGGCGATCAACGGATGGCGCGATCCGCACCTGCACCGGCACGGCACCGTCGCGCACATCAGTTCCGAGAGCGTGCAGGGCAAGATGCTCACAGCGCTCCGGTACGCCCTGGCGGTGGCGGACGACGCCGAGCGCGAGGCGGCGGAAGCCGTGCTGGACGCGCGGACCGACGTCCGGATGACGCGGACGTACCTGGTGCCGTCGCGGACCGACTGGTTCGACGAGGCGTGCAGCAACCCGAACTACTCGGTCCGGTGGTGGATGCTTCCCTGCAGCGCCAGCACTTACGACGAGTTCGAGCAGGCTCAGGTGAGGGTGGCGAACGGCGCGTTCGTGCTGCACACCGCGGTGTACGTGCTCGGAACGGCGATCGCGCCGTTGCTGGCCAAGGAACTCGACCACCAGCACCAGCTGGCGGACGGCCGCAAGCAGGTGCTGAAGGTCCTCGCGGCGCTGCCGACCGACGAGGCGTTCACCATTCTGCTCGACCGGCTCGACGCGAAGTACGTGCGTCCCGCGGTGCTGTCCGCCATGGCCGCGTTCCCGGCGCGGGCGGCCCGGCTGCTCGGTGAGCGTGCGTCCCGCAACGCCGACGTGCGGCAACTGCTGAGCGTCCACCTCAAGTCGAACCCCCACCTCGAAGCGCCGGACGGGTTCACCGCGGTCGAGTCCGCCGTGGTCCCGGAAGCGCCGGTGGAGGCGTTGCCGCCGCTGCTCGTCCAGCCGCCGTGGCTGAACCGGCGCCCACCGGTGAAGCCCGCGGTGGTCGAGGACGTGCCAGTGCCCGCGCCGTCGCTCGTGTGGGAGCCGGGTGAGCGCGAGGAGTGGCTGACGTCCGGCTACTGGAACACCCGCGAGACGTGGCAGCAGCTCATGTCGGAGTACCAGGCCGGCCGGATCGGGCACCGCATGCGCCTGCTGCTGGCTCTGGCACCCGAGGAGGAGGTGCGGCACCTGCTGGTGGACTGGCAGCCGAAGCTGGGCTGGAGCTCCGAGTCCACCGGCAAGCTGATGGCCGCGCGGTTCGGCTTCGACGCGTTGCCTCCGCTGGTGCGGATCGCCGAGTCCAACCCCAACGCCGCCGTCATCCTGCTGCCGTTCGCCGCACCCGAAGTGGCCACGCTGATGGCGGACTGGCTGGTGCGGCTCAAGCAGGTGCGCAAGCTCGCGCTGAGCTGGATGGCCCGGCACCGCGAGATGGCCGCGCGGTTCCTCATGCCCGCCGCGCTCGGCGCACCGGGTGCCAGGCGGCGCAACGCCGAGATCGCGATCCGCTACCTGCACGGTCAGGGTCTCGACGTGGTGACACTGGCGCCCAACGCCGAGGTGGCGGCGGGCCTCGAGGCGCTGCTGTCCATCGACCCCGTCGACGTGCTGCCCACCAAGCTGCCGGCGATCGGCGAGTGGGCGGACACCCGGCTGCTGCCCCAGGTCCTGCTCTCCGGCCGCAAGCACGCGTTGTCCCCGGAAGCCGCCCGCAACCTGCTGATGACGGCCGCGCTGTCCAAGCCGGGTGACGTCTACGCCGGTCTGCCGATCGTCCGCGAGGCGCTCGACCGGGACTCGCTCGCGGAGTTCGCGTGGGCGGTCTTCCAGCGCTGGCAGGACGCCGGTGCGCCGTCGAAGGAGGGCTGGGCGCTGAGCTGCCTCGGCTGGTTCGGCGACGATTCGACGGTCAGGGCGCTCTCCCCGCTGATCCGCGTCTGGCCGGGCGAGAGCCAGCACACCAGGGCCGTGACGGGGCTGGACGTCCTCGCCGACATCGGCACCGAGGTGGCGCTGTCCCACCTGAACGGCATCGCCGAGAAGGTGAAGTTCAAGGGTCTCAAGACGCGGGCCCAGGAGAAGGTCTCGCAGATCGCCGCCGAACTGGGCCTGTCCCGCGACCAGCTGGCGGACCGGCTGGTCCCGCGCCTGGGTCTCGACGACGAGGCATCGCTGGTCGTCGACTACGGCCCGCGCCAGTTCCGCGTCGGCTTCGACGAGCAGCTCAAACCGTACGTGCTCGACGCGGACGGCAAGCGCCGCAAGGACCTGCCCAAGCCCGGCGCGAAGGACGACCAGGACCGCGCCCCGCTGGAGCACAAGCGCTACACCGGGTTGAAGAAGGACGTGCGCACGGTCGCCGCCGACCAGATCCACCGCCTCGAACGAGCCATGGTCGACCAGCGCACCTGGACCGCCGACGAGTTCCACACCGTTCTGGCCGCGCATCCGTTGCTGTGGCACATCGTCCGCCGCCTCGTCTGGATCACCGACGAAGGCATGTCGTTCCGTCTGGCGGAAGACCGCACCCTCGCCGATCCCGGTGACGACGAGTTCACGCTGCCCGGCAACGCGACGGTCCGCGTGGCGCACCCGGTGGACCTCCACGACGTGCTGGAGGCGTGGGGTGAGGTGTTCGCCGACTACGAGATCCTCCAGCCGTTCCCGCAGCTGGGCCGGTCGCTGCACGTCGTGCCGCAAGGTGAGGATCTGCTCGTGCACCTGAAGAAGTACTGCGACGTGAACCATCCGATCGGCAAGATCCTCGGTCTCACCAAGAAGGGCTGGGTCCGCGGCGAACCCCAGGACGGTGGCGTGGAGTGCTGGATCACCCGGCCGCTCCCGCGCGGTGGCGCCCTGGTCGCGTCCATGGACCCCGGCATCGCGGTGGGCGCGATCGACATCTTCCCGGAGATCAAGTTCACCGAGCTGTGGTACTCCAGCGACGGTCAGGGCTACTGGTCCTCCCAGAAGAACGCGCCGTCCGCCGTCGAGGTCGACCCGATCACGGCGTCCGAGCTGCTGTCCGAACTGGAGTCTCTCCACACCTGACGGTGCCGCAGGGGGTCTGAGCACTTCTTTAAGCTGACCGTAAAGAATTGTCGGACCCTCTGGGTAACGTCCGTGGACATCGACTCCGTTTTCTGACCCAGGGGGTACGGCAGTGCGCAGGTGGGAACTCGTCTCGGGTGGCTCGGCGAAGTTCTGGGAGATCGGGCAGGACGGCGCCTCCGTGACCGTCCGGTTCGGACGGCTGGAGACGGCCGGTCAGACCCAGCTCAAGGAGCTCGCATCCCCGGAGGCGGCCGAGGCGCACGCCGCGAAACTGGTGGCGGAGAAGGAGAAGAAGGGTTACGTCGCGGTCGGCGTCGCCGCCGGACTGCCGGAAACCGCTTCCGTCGCCGAAGTAACCGCGGCCGTCCCCGCCACCGCGGAACCCGTTGTCGTCGACGAGGACACCTGGGTCATGCCCAGAGCGTGGTTGAGAGACGTGGTGCGGCAGCGCGGGTTCGACCCGGCACCGGAGTTCTCGGTGGACACCGCGAAGGCGGCGGAGGCGCGCCGGCACGTGGCCGAGCAGGCCGAGGCGATCGAGCGCGCGCTGACCACCAAGGGCTCCAAGGCGGAGCTGGTGAGCGCGGCCAGGGAGCACCTCGCCGGACAGCCGAATCCTGTTGGCGCCGCGGCGATCGCGGCCATCACGGCGTCCGGCCTCCAGTCGGTGCACGCCTGGATCGCCGATCACGGCGTGGCGTTCGCCGCGAGCGCGGTCGTCGAGTTCATGGGCGTGACCTTCTCCGAGCAGTGGGACGAGCGGCGGGGGAAGTACACCGACATCCGGCTGCAGACCCGGCGCTACGGCTACCAGACGTCGGTCAACGAGCCCGAAGGCCAGATGCTCACCGCCGTCCGATACGCGCTCGCGGTCGCCGACAGCACCGCGCTCGAGGCCGCGGAAGCAGCGCTGGAGGAGATGAAACCAACGGCCACCGTGAAGGAGCTGCGGTCGTACCTGGTGCCCTCGCGGGCCGACTGGTTCGCCGAGGCGTGCAAGCAGTCGTACACGGGCAGCCGGTGGTGGCTGCTGCCGTGCAGCGCCAGCAGCTACGAGGACTACGACAACGCCGGCCAGTCGCTGACCCAGCAGGCATTCCTGCTGTACACGGCGCTTTACGTGCTGGGGCCCGCCATCGCGCCGTTGCTCGCGGAAGATCTCGACACCGACATGGCCTACCAGCGCGCGGACGGCCGCAAGCAGGTGCTGAAGGTACTGGCGGCGCTGCCCACCGACGAGGCGTTCACCATCCTGCTCGACCGGCTGGAGACGAAGTACGTGCGGCCGGCGGTGCTGTCCGCGATGGCCGCGTTCCCGGCGCGGGCCGCCCGGCTGCTGGCGGAGCGGGTGTCGTCGAGCGAGGACGTCCGACGGCTGCTGAGCGCCCACCTGATGTCGAATCCGGGTCTCGAAGTGCCGGCCGAGGCGGCCGCGGTGCTCGCCGAGACCGGAGCGCAGACCGCGCCGGAAGCCACCGCGGACCAGCTGCCGTCGTTGCTGGCCTCGCCACCGTGGCTGAACCGCCGCCCACCGGCGAAGCCCGTCGTGCTCACGGATCTGCCGGTGCCGGAGGCGTCCGTGCGGTGGCAGGCGGGCGAGCACGAGCAGTGGCTGGCGTCGGGCGCCGAATGGGTGCAGGACCACCACGACTGGAAGAAGCTGCTCGCGGAGTACAACGCGGGCATCGTCGGCTACTACGACAACGACCTGTTCCTCCTCGCGCCCGTGGACGAGGTGCGGCACCTGCTCGCGGACTGGCAGCCGAACTACAGCCACGGCGTCGAGGAGTGGGGCAAGAACATCGCCGCCCGGTTCGGCGTCGACGCGGCACCCGCCCTCCTGCGGCACGTCCAGTCCAGCCCCGGCGGCACCGGCGTGGTGCTGCTGCCCTTCGCCACCCCCGAGGTGGCCGCGGTGATGGCGGACTGGTTCGCGCGGACCAAGCAGCCGAGGCGCTGGGGTGCCGAATGGCTGGCCCGCCATCGCGACCAGGCCGCCCGCCTGCTCATCCCCGCCGCCGCCGGCAAGCCCGGCATCCCCCGCCGCAACGCCGAGACGGCACTGCGCCACCTGCGGAGCCTCGGCGTGGACGTGGCCGCGATCGCCCAGGACTGCGGCGCGGCAGCCGCGATCGACGTCGTGCTGTCCGTCGACCCGGTCGACGTGCTGCCCGCGAAGCTCCCGGTGATCGGCGAGTGGGCCGACACCCGCCTGCTGCCCCAGGTCCTGCTCAGCGACCGCAAGCACGCGCTGTCCCCCGAGGCCGCGAGCCACCTGCTCATGACCGCCGCGCTGTCCAAGCCCGGCGACCTCTACGCCGGCCTGCCGATCGCCCGCGAGGCGCTCGATCCGGACTCGCTGGCGACGTTCGCGTGGGCCGTTTGCGAGCAGTGGCAGAAGGCGGGCGGCCCGTCGAAGGAAGGCTGGGCGCTGTCCGCACTCGGCTGGTTCGGCAACGACGACACGGTCCGCGCGCTGTCCCCGGTGATCCGCAACTGGCCGGGCGAGAGCCAGCACGCCAGGGCCGTCACCGGCCTGGACGTGCTCGCGGACATCGGCACCGAGGTGGCGCTGTCCCACCTGAACAGCATCGCGGAGAAGGTGTCGTTCAAGGGCCTCAAGACCCGCGCCCAGGAGAAGGTCTCGCAGATCGCCGCCGAACTGGGCCTGAGCCGCGACCAGCTGTCCGACCGCCTGGTGCCGCGCCTCGGCCTCGACGACGCCGCGACCCTGGTGATCGACTACGGCAGCCGGCAGTTCACCGTCGGCTTCGACGAGCAGCTGAAGCCGTTCGTCCTCGACCCGGACGGCAAGCGCCGCAAGGACCTCCCGAAGCCGGGAGCCAAGGACGACCAGGAGCTCGCCCCGCTGGAGCACAAGCGGTTCATGGCGCTGAAGAAGGACGTCCGCACGATCGCGTCCGACCAGATCCAGCGCCTCGAACGGGCCATGGTCGACCAGCGCACCTGGACGGCAGGGGAGTTCCAGACCGTGCTGGCCGCACACCCGTTGCTCTGGCACGTGGTCCGCCGCCTGGTCTGGATCACCGACGAGGGCAGGTCTTTCCGCCTGGCCGAGGACCGCACCCTGGCCGACTCGGCCGACGACGAGTTCACGCTGCCCGCCGACGCGACGGTCCGCGTGGCCCACGCCGTGGACCTGCAGGACGGCATGGGCGCTGGCGGCGGCGCGGCCGGTGACGGCGGTGCTGGCGGTGGCGCGGCCGGTGACGGTAGTGCTGGCGGCGGCGCGGCCGGAGGCGGTGGCGCTGGCGCGGCCGGAGGCGGCGGCGCTGGCGGTGGCGGTGGCGCCGCCGGTGGCGGTAGTGCTGGCGGTGGCGCGGCCGGAGGCGGCGGTGGCGGCGGCGCGGCTGGTGACGGTGGTGTTGGCGGTGGCGCGGCCGGAGGCGGCGGTGGCGGCGGCGCGGCCGGTGACGGTGGTGTTGGCGGTGGTGTTGGCGGCGGCGCGGCCGGTGGCGGTGGCGGCGGCGCGGCCGGTGGCAGTGGCAGTGCGGCGGCGGCGTGGGGTGAGGTGTTCGCCGACTACGAGATCCTCCAGCCGTTCCCGCAGCTGGGCCGCCCGGTCCACGTCGTGGCGTCCGCGGACGATCTCCTCCCCCACCTGAAGAAGTACTGCGACGTCGCCCACCCGATCGGCAAGATCCTCGGCCTCACCAAGAAGGGCTGGGTCCGCGGCGAACCCCAGGACGCCGGCGTCGAGTGCTGGATCACCCGGCCGTTCCCCGGCGGCGGTGCTCTCGTCGCCCGCCTCGACCCCGGGATCGCCGTCGGTGCCGTCGACGTCTTCCCCGAAGTCAGCTTCACCGACGTGTGGTTCTCGCCCAACGGCTACGGTGCGTGGTCCGCGCCGAAGGACGCGCCGGGCACTTTCGACGTCGATCCGATCACCATCTCCGAGCTCCTTTCCGAACTGGAGTCCCTGCGGTCATGACCAGCACCCAGACGATGCAGCGCCCACCGGCCGAGGTGCGCTACGCCGACGAGCTCGCCCGGCTGCGCGAGGCGGACAGTGCGCCCAAGCCGCCGGGCTGGGCGTTGAGCCTCGATGCCGCGCGCAAGTTCGTCGTCGGCGACGAGAAGCGCGGTATCACCAAGAAGTTCGTCGGTGATCCGTCGCTTGTGGACAGAGCGTTGGTCACACTGGCGACCAGCCGCGGCCTGATGCTCGTCGGCGAGCCCGGCACGGCCAAGTCGTTGCTGTCGGAGCTGATCGCGGCGGCGGTCTGCGGCGAGTCGACGCTCACGATCCAGGGTGGTGCGGCGACCACCGAGGACCAGATCAAGTACTCGTGGAACTACGCGTTGCTGGTGGCGGAGGGACCATCGCCGCGGTCGCTCGTGCCGGCGCCGATGTTGCGGGGCATGGCCGAGGGCAAGATCGTGCGGTTCGAGGAGATCACGCGCTGTCCGCTGGAGGTGCAGGACTGCATGCTCTCGATGCTGTCCGACCGCGTGATGGCGATCGGGGAGCTGAACGGGCCGGACGGCATGGTGTTCGCGCGGGACGGGTTCAACGTGATCGCCACGGCGAACACGCGGGACCGGGGCGTCAACGAGATGAGTGCCGCGTTGAAGCGGCGGTTCAACTTCGAGACGGTGTTCCCGATCGCGGACTTCCACACCGAGCTCGCGCTGGTCGAGCAGGAGGCCGCGAAGCTGCTGGAACGCTCCGGGGTCGAGCTCGCGCCGAAGCGGGACGTGCTGGAGGTGCTGGTCAAGACCTTCCGCGACCTGCGGGAGGGCAACGACCGGCCACCACCGTCATGAGCACGGCCGAGGCCGTGTCGGTGGCGCACGCGGTGGGGCTTCGGGGCTGGTTCCTGCGCGGTGAGGCAGGGACAGCCGCGGACGTCGTCGAGTGCCTGGCGGGCACGGCGGCCAAGGACAACGCGGAGGACCTGGCGCGGCTGCGCCGGTATCTGGAGCAGCACGCGCCGCGCCGCAAGGGGAAGCAGTGGCAGGAGCTGCACCAGGCTCGGCACCTGCTGCCCGGCTGATGGGGGCCGTGTTCGTCGGCGTCCGGCACCACAGTCCCGCCTGTGCCCGGCTGGTCGCCAACGCCATCCAGACCCATCAGCCCGCGTACGTGCTCATCGAGGGGCCTGCCGACTTCAACGAGCGCGTCGACGAGTTGTTGCTGGGCCACGAGTTGCCGGTGGCGTTGTTCAGCTACTCGGACCAGCACGCGTCGTGGTCGCCGTTCTGCGACTACTCGCCGGAGTGGGTGGCGATCACCGAGGCGCGCAGGTGCGGGGCGGAGGTCAGGTTCATCGACCTGCCCGCGTGGCACGAGGCGTTCCGGGACGTCAGCAACCGCTATGCCGACGCGGAGTTGCGGTACGCCGAGGTGGTCGAGCGGTTGTGTGCCGAGTTCGCGGTCGACAACGTCGATGTGCTGTGGGACCACCTCTTCGAGTGCGAAGAGACCCCGAAGGGCATGGACGAGTACTTCGACCTGCTGCGCGGCACGGCAACGGCGGACGACGGCGACTCGGCTCGCGAGGAGTACATGGCGAGCTGGGTGCGGGCGGCGCTGAAACACGCGGGTGACAAGCCGGTCGTCGTCGTCACCGGTGGCTTCCACACGCCCGCGCTCAAGGCCAAGCTCAACGGCGGCAACGACTGGCCGGAGGTGCCGGAACGCGACCGGGGCGCCAGCTATCTCGTGCCGTACTCGCACGCGCGGCTGGACGCCTTCACCGGGTACCAGTCGGGCATGCCGTCGCCCGGCTACTACCAGCAGGTCTGGGAGAACGGGGCACAACGTGCGGCGGACTGGCTGATCGAGTCGGTCGCCACGAGGCTGCGCAGGAGGCAGCAGCCGGTGTCGACGGCGGACCTGATCGCGGCGCACACCCAGGCCGGTGCGCTGGCGCGGTTGCGCGGGCATGAGCACCTGGCGCGCACGGACGTGCTGGACGGACTGACCAGCGCGTTGATCTCCGAGGACCTCACGCAGCCACCGCCGTGGACGCGGCGCGGCACGCTGCAGCCCGGCGCGCATCCGGCGCTGATCGAGATGATCGGGGCGTTGCGCGGCGACAAGGTCGGGCGGCTGCACCCGGACACGCCGGCGCCGCCGCTGGTCAACGCGGTGCAGGAGCTGCTGCGGGCGCACGGGCTCGATCAGGAGGGCAAGATCGCGCTCGACCTCACGGACGCGGAGGCGTTGGAGCGCAGCAGGATCCTGCATCGGTTGCGGGTGCTGCGGATTCCCGGCTTCGAGCGCACCAGCGGGCCGTCGGAGGGCGCGCAGCCGCAGCTGGACGAGCAGTGGGTGCTCCGGCCGGGCGAGGAACGGCTGGCCGCGTTGATCGAGGCGGCCGAGAACGGTGCCACGCTGGAGGAAGCGGCCGGCGTGGCGCTGGAACGCCGGTCGCGGCAGGCCCAGCTGGACCAGCTCGCCGGGATTCTGTTCGACGCGGTGCTGTGCGGGATCTCGACGTTGTCCGGCCGGGTCAAGGAGTCCCTCAACGAGGGCGTCCGGGAGACGGGCGATCTCGCGGCGCTCGGTCACGTGCTGAGCGGAGTGCTCGGGCTGTGGCGGCACGACAGGTTGTTCGGCACGAAGAAGGACCCGTTGCTGGGCGCGGTGATCGACGCGGGCACCACCAGGGTGCTGTGGCTGATCGAGGGACTGCACGGCGGTCCGGCACCGGCCGATCCACAGCGGCTCAAGGCGATGGCCGCCACCAGGGACGCGGTGCTGCACGCGAAGTCCGCGCTGGCACTGGACACAGTGGACGTCACCGGCGTGGCGACCCGCGTCAGCAACGACGCGCAGGCCCCACCCGATCTGCGAGGTGCCGCGCTCGGGCTCGCCTGGACGCTCGGCACCCAGCCGGACGTGCGGAAGGTCCGCGGCATCGAGGCGCTCGGCGACTGGCTCGCCGGGTTGTTCGCGGTGGCGCGGGAAGAGGTCCTGGCGAGCCCTGAGCTGGTCGGGGTGCTCGACGAGCTGGTCAGCGCGATGACCGAGGACGAGTTCCTGGTGGCGTTGCCCGCGTTGCGGCTCGCCTTCAGCTACTTCCCGCCCAGGGAACGGGAGACCATCGCGGCCACCGTGCTCGACCACCGCGGTGTCGAGGGCAACGCGAAGAACCTCACCCGGATCACCACCGATCCGATGATCGTGGCGGAGGCGATGGCCGTCGAACGACGCGTCGACGCGCTGCTCACCAAGGGCGGGCTGGCATGACGGACCTGGAACGCTGGCGACTGATCCTCGGCGAACCCGCCTCCCGCTGCACCGGCGGCCTGCAGGGCGAGGCGGCACGCAGGGACGCCGCGCTGCAGTGGCTCTACGGGCGCGACCCGGAGCTGGCCGAACGCGGTGTGCGCAAGGGTGGCAGCGAGGACTCGGTGCTGCAGACGGTCGACTGGCTGGACGAGGTGCACAACCTCTTCCCGCGGGAGACGATCGAACGACTCGAGCGCGACGCCGTCGAGCGGTACGAGATCACCGACATCGTCACGGATCCCGATGTGCTGCAACGGATCGAGCCGAACCCCGCCCTGCTGCGCGCGGTGCTGCGGACCAAGCACCTGATGAACCCCGCCGTGCTCGCGATGGCGCGCAAGATCGTCGAGGCGGTGGTGAAGCAGCTGATGGAGAAGCTCAAGACCGAGGTGCGCACGGCGTTCAGCGGCACGAGGTCGCGCCGGCCGAGCATTCACAAGAACTCGCGCAACTTCGACTTCCGCGCCACGATCAAGGCGAACCTCCAGCGCTACCAGCCGGAGGAGCGCAAGCTCGCGATCGAGCACCCGAAGTTCGTCTCGCGCACCAAACGGCACGTCGAGCAGTGGCAGGTCGTGCTGCTGGTGGACCAGTCGGGGTCGATGACCAGCTCGGTGATCCACTCGGCGGTCACCGCGGCCTGCCTGTGGGGCCTGCCGGGCCTGCGGACGCACCTCATCGCCTTCGACACCAACGTGGTGGACCTGACCTCCGACGTGACCGACCCGGTCGAGCTGCTGATGAAGGTGCAGCTCGGTGGCGGCACGGACATCGCCAAGGCGGTGGCGTACGGGGCCGGGCTCGTCGACAGCCCGCGCCGCTCGATCGTCGCGATCATCAGCGACTTCTACGAGGGCGGCAACGCGGAACACCTGGTCCGCACGGTGAAGGGCCTGTGCGAACTGGGCACCCACGTCCTTTGCCTGGCGGCGCTCGACGAGGAGGCGAACCCGGACTACGACAAGGTCCTGGGCCAGCGCCTGGCGAACGCGGGCGCCCACGTCGGCGCGATGACCCCCGGCCAGCTCGCGGAATTCGTTGCGGAGAAGCTCAGGTGACCAGACCCGATCTGCTGGCCCTCACCCCGGACGCGCTCGCGGCGCTGGCCAACCGCGGGCTGGTGAAGCGCGCCGTGAAGGAGCTCGACGCGGGTGTCGTGCCGGTGCTCGACACCGACCCGGCCGGTGCCGTTCAGGGCAAGTTCCCGGACGGCACCACGACCACACTGCCCCCGAACACCACGCTCGACGCGGCGGGGTGCAGCTGCGGCGCGGCGGGCGTGTGCCGGCACCGCATCGCGGTCGTCCTTGCCTACCAACGCACTCAGGAGGCCACCGCACCGGCCGAACTCTGGTCGCCGGGAGCCGTGACCGACGACGAGCTGACGGTGTTGATGGGCGAACGGACACTGCGCCGCGCCCGCAGAGCGTCGCAGGCCGGCTACCGCGCCAAGCTCCGCCGCCCGACCGCGGAAGACCAGACCGCCCAGGCGGAACTCCCCACCTGCACGGTGACGTTCCTCGTGCCCGGCGACCTGTCCTACGTCCACACCGACGCGGTCAACAAGGACGAGGCGACCGCACTGGCGGTGTGGGCGTTCCGCGAGGCCGACGCGCACGGCACCGACACCGTGGACGTGGGCGGATCTCCCACCACCGCGACGGATCTGTCCGCGGTCACCGATCTGCTGGACCAGTTCCTGCTCGACGGCGCCACGAACGCGAGCGAAGTGCTGGACGTGGCCTGGCAGCGCCTGCACCGCGACCTGACCGCGCAGCGCCTGCACTGGCCGGCCGCGGTGATCACCGATCTGCTCGCCCAGCTGACCGCGTATCGCAAGCGCAGCGCCGACTACGAGGCGGAACAGTTCGCCGCGCTGTTGACCGAACTGCACGCGCGCACCACCGCGACCGGTGCGCGGGCCGAGGTCCTCGGCCCCGACGAACCCGCGGAAACACCGCTCAAACGCGTTCGCCTCACCGCGTTGGGCGCCCGGCTGCGCACCACCACCACGGCCGACGTCTACTTCGCGTCCGGTGACGTGGTCCTGGTGCAGCGGGACACTCCCCTGCGCACCGGCCAGCGCCTCGCCGCGTCGAACGTCGTCTCCGAGTCGGCGACCCGAAGCGCGAGCCGCGCGGTGACGCTCAAGGCCAGCAGGGTCGCCAAGACCTCGCTCACCCCGGTCGGCACGGCGTGGGACCACCTGCCGCAGGCGCTGGTGATCGACGACTACGAGGCCGCGGCAGCAAGGCTGGCCGAGCTACCGCCACGCCAGGTGCGCGCGAGGGTCGAGGCCGAACTGGTGCGCGCGGTCCGCGTCGCCGAGGTGTCCGATGTGGCCTACGACCCCGCCGCGCAACGCCTCACCGCCACGTTGCACGACACCACCGGCACCACGTGCGTCCTCGACGCCGCCCACCGTGCGGTGGCGCCGAACGCGCTCGACGCGCTGGCACAAGCGTTGCGCGCCAACCCGACCACGATCACCGGCGCCGTCCGCCGGCACCGCGGCACGCTCGTCGTGGAACCTCTGGCCGTGCACACCGCGGCCGGAGTCGTGGTGCTGGACCTGGCGACGGACACGTCCCCGCAACCGCTGCCACCGGGCTTCACCGCGACCGACCCGCTGAGCGCGGCGGTCGACAGCGCGCTGTCGGTGTTAGCCGAGGCCGCGCATCGAGGCCTGGACCACCTGTCGAACAGCCTGCTCGCCCGCACGCGCGAGGTCGGCGCGCACCTGCACCGCACGGGCCTGCGCACGGCGGCGGCCCAGGTCACCGCGTTCGCCGACGCCCCGGCCTCGGCCACCTGGCTGGGCGCCCACCTCCGGTTGCTGGTGACCGCCGATGCCCGCTGACACCACCGAGGAGGTCGGATCGACACGTTGCGACAGCACGTAGTCCTCGGCGGCCTCGGCCACCCGCCCGAGCTTTTCCAGCACGAACCCGCGGAGGTAGGCAGCACGCGCCACACCACAACCACCTAGTGCAATCCCACGGCCGTAGGCGTCCAGGGCGTCCTCCAGCCGGCCGGACGCGACCAGCGCGTCGCCGAGCAGGGCCCACGTCCGGTCGTCACCGGGGCTGAGCTCGACCAGTTCCCCGGCGTACCCGACCGCGCGCTGTCCCAGGCCGATGGTCAGATGGGTCTGCACGAGGAAGCAGTGCAGCGCGTAGGCCTCGTCGGCCCACGCCAGCCGGTCGATCTCGGCGGAAGGCGGCGGGATCGAGATCAGCCCGTCCAAGGCACGCCCGAGCAACCGGTGTGTCTCCGCGATGTCGCGGCGCACAAAGGGAACGGCGGCGATCGCCCGGTGCAGCCGCGCATGTTGGAGCGCCCCGGCGAACCCGGACGACGGCAGTTCCGACGACGCCTTCATCGCGAGCGCCGCGGCGGCCTGCATCGACGTGGAGTCGGCACCGCGGGCGGCGTTGCGGAACACGACGAACAACGCCAGGTCGCGCCGGGTCCCGGCGGGAAGCCCTGACCTGGCCCCGCGCAACGCCATCGACTCCACCGCGGACGCCGGCAGGTGGCACCGCAGCACGGCGAGCTGCTCCATCGCGAGTTCGGGTGAGAGCACGTGCTTGCGCGGGTCGATCACCGACAGCCCGATCACCGAGGCCGCGCGTTGCGGATATCCCAGGCGCAGCAACAGATCGCAGGCGACGCGGCGTTCGGCCGTGCGCAACGAGCCGAGCGAGCGTTCGTGCACCCGCCACCACAGTTCGGAGGCCAGGTCGACGGGGAACGTCGTCATGTCGGCGCCGACACCGTCGAGCCGGCCCCAGCTCGCCGCCGTGAGCAGCCGCAGCTGAGCGGACGGCGGGGGTTCGAAGCGCGGCACCCCCGCCGACGCGCCCACCACGAACGCCGAGGCCATCGCATGAGTGATCCGCGCGTGCAACGCGGAGGCAGGGCGGGGAGCGGAAAGGCCCGCGTAGACACCGCAGGCGACGGGCACCTGGGCGGTGCGCAGGGCGCGCAGCCGGGTGGCCAGCGCGCGGGGACTCGGGTCGGTGCGGTACCGCGGCATCGCGGTCATGCGGGCCTCCCAGACTCAGTTCAGCAGTTCCCAGCCGCGTCTGGTCAGGCGGTGGCGGACCGACCTGCCGTTGCGGTGGGTGGAGACGAATCCCGCGGTGCGCAGGGCGGTCGCGTGCTGCGACGCCGTCGGCAGGCTGATGCCCACGTGCTTGGCGAGTTCGGTGGTGGTGCGTTCGGAGGTCAGCGCCCGCAGCACCAGCGTCCGGGTGCGCCCGAGGGCCAGTTCGAGGCTGGCGCCGCTCGGCTGGGGCGTGGCGACCGGGTAGAAGAGCAGCGGCTGCGGTTCAGCGAACATCGACACCGCGGGGCGGGTCAGGCCGTTCAGCACCGGCACGATGAGCATCCCCGAGCCGCGCAGCGAGATCTCGGTGTCCCAGCCCAGTTCGACGTGCAGCGCGGGTGAGGTCCACGAGATCGACGGGTGCAGGTTGCCGAGCAGGTCACCCAGCCCGCGCGTCACGGCCTGCGACGACCGCAGCCGCACCTCGGCGTCGAACCCCTGGCGGGTCTCAGGCCAGTTGTTTCGCAGCAGATCGCGGAAGCCCGAGTTGAACGCCGACCGCAGGTCCTGGCGGGAGGTCGGGGTGCCGGCGGCGAACGACCGCAGCCACGGCGACGTCGTGCCCAGCATGCTCGCGATCTGGTCGCGCACCCGGTTCGAGGGCACGTCGAGCACCTGGCGCACGGCCTCGTCGAAGTCGGGGCGCGCGGAGTTGAAGAAGTCGGGGATGAACCGGCCCGGCCGGACCAGCTCGGCGAGCGGGCGGATCTGCGGCAGCAGCATGCGGTCCCAGGTACCGCTGTGCACGGTGAACACGAGCTCGTACATCGGCAGCGGCGCCGGCGCGAACCGGGTGCGGGCCAGATCTTCCAACTCGAAGAGAATGGTCAACCCGCGACCTTTGGGCGCGGGTTCGGACAACACGATCGGCATTTGCTTCCCCCCGGAGTGCAACCACTTCCGACGGTACGCAGAACTCGTTGTCCGGTGTCAGCGCTGTTCCACTTGACAACGTTCAGTGGACAAACTCAGACGAGCAGCCCTGCCTGCTCGGTGAGCTTCAGCAGCAGGTCACGGGTCTGCGCGCGTTCTTCCGGCGTCTCCTGGTCACGCCACAGCAGATCCGCGAGCGTCACTCCATCGAGTGCACGGGAAATGAGGTCGGCACGCTGCGGATGCAACCCGTCGGAATCGGTTTGCTGCCGCCAGCGGGTCGCGGCGACGTCCATCCGCTGCTGCAGTTCCGGAACGCCGAGCAGCGCCGTTACGACAGACGGGTGAGACCACAGGCCGGCCGGTTCGAACGTGGCCCGGATGTGCGCGCGGGTCCACCGGCCGGACGTCTTGGCGGACGTGACGACAGCGGTGAGCGAACTGTGCCGCGAGTGACCCGGATCGACAGACCACGCGATCGGCCGACCTCCCCTGCGGAGCTGGTCAGTCGCTCCAATGGTGTTCGATGAGTTGGCCGACGCCGAAGCTCACCGCCGTACCGACCGCGAAGGCCGCCCAGCCGATCGGCCCGGCAGCCACAGCAGCGAACCGCAGGGGCGTGATCAGCATCAGACAGGCTTCGACGAGTCCCGTCGCCGCGGCGCCCACCGCGTAACTGCCGATGAGCATCCAGCCGTTTGTCGACCAACCGATCCTCGGTGGCAGCGGGCCCATCTTCACCGCGCGACAGTGGATCGGTCACGATCGACTCACATCCTGGGTTTCGGCTTCGCGAAAGGACATGCCGCTGAGATCACCTGATCCGCTGCTCGTTCCGGTGAACGCGACGGCCTCCAGTTCAGCGACGTGTTCACCTTCACGGATCTTGAGTTGCCCCTCCACGTAATCGAACTCTCCAGTGGTCACCAGTTGGAGCTGGTCGGCAACGAGCTGGCCGATGGTGTCGTAGTGGAGTTTGTGCCAGGCAACGGTTTCAGGAGCTTGGACGAGCCTCAGGGTGACGCGGGCGATCACGCCGTTGCGTCCCCGGCCCGCGCGAACGGCATCGAACACGGCGCGGTTCGAACTCGGCGAGCACGTCACGACATCGCCGGTAGGGGTGACGACGTCGAGCGAGAGAACGTTGTCGGTTTGTGCGCCGTAGTGATGGCTGGCCCCGCCCAGGCCGCCGACGGACAGGGTGCCGCCGACGGTCAGTTCGAGGTAGTCGGTGAGCACTGGCGGGGTCAGCCCGTGCGGCAGGGTCGCGCGCATCACGTCACTCCACTTCGCGCCCGCGTCGACCACCACCCGGTCTGGTCCGACCTCGTGGACCGCGGCGAGGGCAGTCATGTCGATGACGACTCCGCCAGGTGCTTGAGATTGGCCGCTGGTGGAGTGGCCTTGTCCGCGTGGGACGACGGCGAGGTCGTGCTCGGCGGCATGCTTGATCACCGTGCTGATGTCGGCCGCGTCGGCAGGCCGCAGCACGGCTGTCGGAAGGTGGTGAACGGTGTCGCCGTAGTCGTGCGCGGCCCACGCGAGCGCGTTCTCATCGATGTCCAGACTTCCGGTGAGCGCGGGCATGGTGCTGAGCGCCTGGTGCACCAGACGTCCTCCTTGAGGTTCTCGATCAGCTGTTCCCGCAACCCAGCTGCGGTCGGCTCGGTGTTTCCGCTGAGCAGTTCGGCGGCCGCGGACCACGACCAGTGGGCGGCGTGCAGGTCACCGACGCGCCTGTGGATGTGGGCCTGGCTCCAGACGTCAGCGACCTCGTTGAAGGTGCGCAACGCCTTCTCCAGGTGATGAAGAGCAACCTCGCGCTCGCCACCGGATTCGGCCAGACCTGCCAGCAGCGTCGAGGTGCACCCAGAGGACATCAGGTCCTCGGCGTCGTCGAAGATCGCCTGCACCTCCGTGAGCAGAGACCGCGCACCGACAGCATCGCCCGAGGCCGCGAGCACAGATGCCAAGTGCGCGGACGCCACTGCGAACTCCCACTGGTCGTGGGCCTCCGTGCTCAGCCGACGAGCGGCCTCGAGGTGCGTGATGGCCGCGCCGAGGTCGTCGAGCTGGTAGCAAGCTCTGCCGAGTCCCGCTTGGCATGCGGCAACACCGTTGAGATCGCCCAGCTCGGTCCTGATCTGCATCGCCTGCCGGTACAGGCCGGCCGACGACCCCGCCTTCAACTCGACGATGCCCGCGTCGCCGAGCGTCTCCAGCACCCACGCCTCTGACCGGCGCGCTCGAGTGGCAACGTTGTGATCACGCGAAGCACACTTGATCCGAGTGGTCGGTCAAGCACGAGCCGACGGACAGCAACTCCCTACGCGATGCCGTCCAGCGCGGCGATCCATCCTCGCGATCGCGTCCCGATGATGTTTGCAAGGCGTGCCGCCGGTTGGGCTGACCACACCTGCGCTGTGTTCCTTCGGAGCACCGCCACGGCAATCTGGTGACACACCGGCTACTTCGAACGCCACGCGGACGGCACGTACAGACTCATCACGCTATGGGCTTCGGGATGATTGCCGTGCCGGCGCCGCCCACGAGAAGTGCGCCCGCGTCCGTAAGCGCACCAATAGCCGCTATCGATCCTGTCGCCCGCACGAACCGGCGGCAAGCCTCGATCTTCGGCCCCATCGAGCCGGCGGGGAATGTCAGGTGCTCGAGTTCTTCCACGGAGAGGGTGTGCAGCGGTTCAGCGTCAGGCAGGCCGAAGTCAGTCATCACGGCGGACACGTCGGTCAGCAGGAGCAGGCGGTCGGCTTTGAGCGCGATCGCGAGCTCAGCTGAGGTGAGGTCCTTGTCGACGACCGCTTCGACGCCGTGCAGTTGCCCGTTGTCGACGACAGGCGCTCCTCCCCCTCCGGCGCAGACCACGATCGTTCCGCCGCTCACGAGCTGCTCGATGGACTCCTGTTCGACCAGCCGGAGCGGCTCGGGTGAGGGCACGACGCGCCGCCAGTGCCGGCCGTCCGCGGCCATGGTCCAGCCGTTCTGTGCGGCCAACTGGTCGGCCTGGGCGCGGTCGTAGATCGGACCGATGAACTTGGTCGGCGCGGCGAACGCAGGATCCGCGGCGTCGACGACGGTCTGGGTGATGACGGCGAGGACCGGTTTGCGGACGCCCGCGTTGCGCAGCGACTGGGCGAGCCAGTAGCCGATCATGCCCTGGGTTTCGGCGCCGAGGGTGTCGAGCGGGTACGGGCGACTCAACGACGGGTCGGCCTCGCTTTCGAGTGCGAGCAGGCCGATCTGGGGGCCGTTTCCGTGGCACACGACCAGTTCGTGTTCGGCGGCGAGCGGCGCGAGTGCTCGTGCCGCTGCTTCGACGTGGTGGAGCTGGACGGAGGCGTCGGCGCGTTCGCCGCGCACGAGCAGGGCGTTGCCTCCGAGTGCGACGACGATGCGCATCAGGAGGCCAGTCCGGCGACGATGACCGCCTTGATGGTGTGGAGGCGGTTCTCGGCCTGGTCGAAGACGACCGAGGCGGGTGAGGAGAAGACCTCGTCGGTGACTTCGGCGCCGTCGAGGCCGTACTGGTCGTGGACGCGGCGGCCGACCTGCGTGGTGCGGTCGTGGATGGATGGCAGGCAGTGCAGGAACTTCGTGGTGGGCTTGCCGGTGGCTTTCATCAGTTCGGCGGTGACGCGGTAGGGCGTCAGCAGGGGCACGCGGGTGTCCCAGGCCTCGGGTGAGTCGCCCATGCTGACCCAGACGTCGGTGTAGATGAAGTCGGTGCCGGCGACGGCCTGTTCGGGGTCGTCGGTGACGAGCACGCGGGCGCCGCTCGCCGCGGCCAGCTCGAGGGCCTTGGCGATCACGTCGGCGGGCGGGTGCAACGCGGTGGGTGCGGCGATGCGCACGTCCATGCCGAGCAGGGCGCCGGTGATGAGCAGCGAGCGGGCGACGTTGTTGTGGCCGTCGCCGACGAAGGCGAAGCTGATGTCCTCGACCTGGCCGTTGAAGTTCTCGGTCATGGTGAGGACGTCGGCGAGCATCTGCGTGGGGTGCCAGGAGTCGGTGAGGCCGTTCCACACGGGCACGCCGGCGTGCTCGGCGAGTTCCTCGACGGTGTCCTGGGCGAAGCCGCGGAACTCGATGGCGTCGAACATGCGGCCGAGGACCTTGGCGGTGTCCGGGATGGACTCCTCGCGGCCCATGTGGGAGCCGGTCGGGTCGAGGTAGGTGACGTGGGCGCCCTGGTCGTGGGCGGCGACCTCGAAGGCGCAGCGGGTGCGGGTGGAGCTCTTTTCGAAGACGAGGGCGATGTTCTTGCCCTTCAGCAGCGGGTGTTCGGTGTGGGATGCCTTGGCGCGCTTCAGTCCGCGGGCTTGGGAGACGAGGTCGAGGAACTTCTCCTTGGTGAGGTCGAGTTCCTTGAGCAGAGAGCCGGGGTGTCGCATCGAAGAAATCCTTTCAGATGCCGTCGCGCTGGATCGGACAGGTCATGCAGCGGGCGCCGCCCCGGCCGCGGCCGAGTTCGTTGCCGGGGATGGAGATGACCTCGATGCCGTGGTCGGCGAGCATGGTGTTGGTGACGGTGTTGCGCTCGTAGCCGACGACGACTCCGGGTGCGAGGGCGAGGAAGTTGTTGGCGTCGTCCCACTGTTCGCGTTCGGCGGCGCGGGCGTCCTCGTCCGCGCACAACACGCGCAGTCGATCGATGCTGAGCTGGTCAGTGATGGTGGCGAACACCGAAGTCCGCTCCTGCACGCGCAGGCCGGCCGAGCTGCGCTCGACGACCTCTTCCGTGTCAGCTGGGGTGATCACCCATGTCTTGAGCGTCTCGGGGTCGAGGCCTGGGTAACGGATGAACGTGTTCAGGTCGAGCATCGTCATGACCGTGTCGAGGTGCATGAGAGCGTGCGAGCGGGGCAGCTGCACGGCGATAACGGAATCAGCCTGGCCGGTGCGGAACAGTTCGCGCGCCAGGATTTCCACGCCCATCGGGGTGGTTCGCTCCCCCATGCCGATCAGCACGGTGCCGCGGCCGAGGACGAGGATGTCGCCGCCTTCCAGCGTGGCGGGCTGGTGGTTGGCGTCGTCGGCGCCGTAGTAGATCGGGAACATCGCGTCGGCGAACATCGGGTGGAACCGGTAGATCGCTTGGCAGTGCAGGGATTCACGGCGGCGTGCTGCTTTCGCCATCGGGTTGATGGTGACGCCGCCGTAGATCCATGCGGAGCTGTCACGCGGGAACAGGGTGTTCGGCAGCGGCGGGAGCACGAAGTCGTCCAGCCCGAGGCTGTTCCAGCGCAGGCTGGGCACGCCGAGCGGAGACAGGTCGGCTCGGGTCACGCCGCCGACCAGAAGCTCAGCGAGCATCGGAGCGTCCACCTTCTCCGCGAACTCGCGCACAGTGCCGACGAGCGTCGGCCCGAGGAGCTCTGGTGTGCACACTCGGTCCAGCACGAACGCTCGCGCCTCCGGCAACTCCAGCGTCTCGGCGAGGAGCGTGCCGGTGTGGTGCACCGTGATCCCGTGGTCACGCAACACCGAGGCGAACACGTCGTGCTCCTCCTGGGCCTTCGAAGCCCACAGCACGTCGTCGAACAGCAGCTCGTCGCAGTTGCGCGGGGTGAGCCTGCTCAGTTCGAGTCCTGGCCGGTGCACGACGACCTGGCGCAGCGTGCCGACTTCCGATCCCACGCCGAGGTTCACGACTTCACCCCGCCGTACTCACGCTGACCTGCCTTGAGCCAGATGTAGAGCGGCACGCCCAGCAGCAGGCAGATGACGCCGTAGTAGACGGCCTGGTAGCCGCTGCCGGCCAGTGCCCAGAAGGCGAACACCAGCGCCAGCACCGAGACGGTGCAGTCGCGCACGAGATGCGGCCACTCGGCCTTGCGGCCGCGCACCAGCAGCCAGTACAGCTGCGCGGCGGCGCTGAACAGATACGGGACGACGGCGGTGAACACCGACAACAGCACGAGCGTCGTGAAGACCTGCTCGAAGTTGGTGTAGCTGACGACCACGAGCAGCGAGGCGAGCACGGTGGAGCTGATGATGCCGAAGCTCGGGATGTCGCGGCGGGTGCGCAGGAACGCTTTCGGGAACAGCTTGTCCTTCGCCGCGGCCATCGGCATCTCGCCGACGATCAGCGTCCAGCCGACGAGGCAGCCGATGCCGGACACCACGGCGGCGATCGCCACGGCCTGGCCCGCCCACTGCCCGCCGAAGATGGCGTTGGCAGCGTCGGTGAACGGCGCTGAGGTCTCGCGCAGCGTGGCGTTCGGGACGGTGCCGAAGACGGTGAGCGTGCCGAGGACGTAGATGACCGCGCAGCCGATCGTGCCGAACACGGTGGCCCGTCCGACGTTGCGCTCGGGGTCGCGCACGCGGCCGGCGGCCACCGACGCGGTCTCGATGCCGATGAAGCTGAAGAGGGCGATCGCGGCCGCGGCGGAGATGGCGCCACCGATCGAGGTGCCGCTGGCGTTGAACGGGCCGAAGTTCGCCGACTTCACGAAGACCAGGCCGACGGTGGCCATGAACAGCAGCGGCACGATCTTCAGCACGGTGAAGACGATCTGCGTGACGGCCATGTTCCGCAGCCCGGACAGGTTGACCAGAGCCGGAATCCACAGGCCCGCCAACGCGATGACGATGGACCAGCCGACCTGGTGCTCGGTGTTCACGAACACCTCGACGTAGCCGACCAGCGCCACGACGATCGCCGCGTTGCCCGCCCAGGCGGTGATCCAGTAGCACCAGGCGTTGAGGAATCCGGCGAATTCCCCGAACGCCTCCCTGGCGTACACGTACGGGCCGCCGGAACCGCTGATCCGCTTCGCCAGCGCGCCGAACGTCAGCGCGAGTGCCAGCGCGCCGATCGACACGAGGACGAACGCCACGAGGCTGACCGGTCCGAACGCCGCGAGTGCGGTCGGCAGACCGAACACGCCGGTTCCGATCACGGATCCGACCACCAGCGCGGTCGCGGTGGGCAGACCGAATCTGGACGGGCGTGACTGACTGCCCGGATCGGGCCGAGTAGCGGCCTCCGGTCCCGCAACGTCAGTGCTCACGGCGAACTCCTCACTCCGATTTGGACTCTTTCGCTGTGAGCAGACTGCGCCGCGACAGGCTGTTGTCCCACGTGCCCAGGTCTCGTCGGTGCTGGGCACAAGGTCCCCGCCCACGCGGGACCCCTGTCTCTGCGCACCGGATCAGTACGCGAGAAGCCTTCGAGGAAGACGACTTCTGAGGAGGCACTGATGAAAGCGCTGGTCTACGGAGGACCTGGCAAGCGCGAGTGGAAGGACGTGCCCAAGCCCGAGATCAAGGACCCGGCCGACGCGATCGTGCGCGTCACCGCGGTCACGATCTGCGGCACCGACCTGCACATCCTCAAAGGTGATGTGCCCGAGGTGGAGCCCGGCCGCATCCTCGGCCACGAGGCGGTCGGTGTGGTCGAGCAGGTCGGCGCGTCGGTCACCGGACTGAAACCCGGCGACCGTGTGCTGATCTCCTGCATCACCACCTGCGGACGCTGCTCGTACTGCCGCACGGGGAGTTACGGGCAGTGCCTCGGTGGCGGGGGCTGGATCCTCGGGCACCTGGTCGACGGCGTACAGGCCGAGTACGTGCGAGTGCCTTTCGCCGACACGTCAACGCACCTGCTGCCCGCCGACGTCTCCGACACCGCGGCTGTGGTGCTCGCGGACATCCTGCCCACCGCCTACGAGGTCGGTGTGCTCAACGGCGCGGTGAAGCCCGCGGACACCGTGGTGATCGTCGGTGCCGGGCCGATCGGTCTCGCGGCGATCCAGACCGCCCAGCTCTACAGCCCGAGTCACATCGTCGTGGTGGACCTGGCACCGTCACGTCTCGACGCGGCCAAGCAGTTCGGCGCCGACGTCACGGTCGCCACCGCGGAGGAAGCGGAACGGGTCATAGGCGAGCTGACCGGTGGGCTCGGTGCACACGTGGCGATCGAGGCGGTTGGAGTACCGGAGACCTTCGAGCTGTGCGCGAAGCTGGTGCGGCCGGGCGGGCACGTGGCGAATGTCGGTGTGCACGGCAAGCCGGCGACGCTGCACCTGGAGAACCTGTGGATCCGCAACGTCACCATCACCACGGGACTCGTGGACACGGTGTCCACGCCGACGCTGCTGCGCATGGTGGCAGCCGGCCGGATCGACGGGGAACGGTTCATCACGCACCGGTTCACGCTCGATCAGATGGCGGAGGCGTACGAGGTGTTCGAGAACGCTGGTGACACCGGTGCGCTGAAGGTGGTTCTGCAGGCCTGAGAACGAAACGAAAGGCGCCGGGACGAACCCGGCGCCTTTCTCGTGTGCCTATGTCCTTCTCCCCCAGCGGAAGTAGGCGAGCGGTCCGGCGAAATTCACCAGGATCGCCAATGCCCACCAGGCTTTGCGTCCGCGCACGAACTCGCGGGGCCGCAAAGCCAGGTCCGTCCACGCCGCACCGGCGAGCGCGACCTGCACGACGCCCATCGCGACGAAGGTCTTCCGTTGCGCTTCCGTGAGGTCGCTCCAGCGCCTGGCCATGATCAGATCCGTTCGGGTGCGGTGATGTGCACGTCGGTCACGCCGGCGACCGCGCGGGCCAGCACCTCGGCCACGTGCCTGTCAGCTGGGTCGTTCATCTCGTCCACGATGGACACTTTGCCGCCGCTCACCTCGACCTGCCATCGGTGTGCGGCGCCGATCACGGCGAGGCGGTGGCGGATCTCCGCCTCGATGATCGAGTCCGCGCGGCTGATGGAGCGGAGCATGTCCCGCCGGGTCACGATGCCGGCGAGATGGCCTTCGTGCACGACCGGGACGCTGCGCACGCCATGCGCGAGCATCAGGTCGGCGACCTCTGCCAGGTCGGTGTTCGGCGTGGCAGTCACCGTCGGCTTCGTCATCACCTGAGCCACCACGTCTCCTGGTGCGTGCCGGGAAACGGCCGGTTCGCCGTGCACCAGCCAACGGGGGTCCTGCGGCAGCCGGTCGCGCAGCAGTTCGGCCTCACTCACGACGCCGACGAACGTTCCTGCGGCGTCGACCACGGGCAGCGCGGTGAAGCCGCGTTCAGCCAGCAGCCGGGCGGCCTCACGGGCGTCCGTGTCCGGGCTGACCACCACCACGTCGGTCGTCATCACGTCTCGGGTCCTCATCGGTAGCTCTCCTTCAGCCGAAGATCTCGGTCTGGCGTGGGTGCGTGGTGTCGTTCCACTCCGGTCGCAACCCGTTGTGCACGTCCACGACACCCGGCAGCGCGCGCACGAGGTGGTCGGCGATGTCGATCTCGCTCTGGCGTTCGAGCTGTCCCTGCAACGTCACGACGCCGTCTGTCACCTCGACGTCGATCGTGTCCGGGTCGGTCCACAGCGTGCGGCCGAAGATCTCGTCACGGATGGTCGTCCTCAGCTCGTCGTCTTCACGCAGGTAGAGCTTCAGCAGGTCACGCCGGGACAGCACACCGACGAGGGCGCCGTCGCCGTCCATGACGAAGAGCCTGCGGACGCCGGCCTCGGCGAGTTCCCTGGCGGCCGAGCTGGCCGTGGTGTCCGGCGAGACGCTCCTGACCGGGCTGGTCATCACGTCCTTGGCGGTCAGCCCAGTGGCCTGTTCCCAGCGGTGCTTGGTCGCACGTCCGGCGAACAAACCGGGTGCTTCCCCGGTACCGCCGCGGAACTCCTCCTTCGGTACCAGGTCGGCTTCCGACACGACACCCACGGGGTAACCGCCGTCGAGCACGGGCAAAGCGCTGATCTTGTTGTCCTCCAGCAGTTGCACGAGCTCCTTGAACGAGCTCTCGATGTCCGCGCTGATCACCTCACGCGTCATCAGCGAGGAAACAGTCGGTTCACGCATGACACCCTCCGGCGATCCGTTCGTTCACGTGTGGTCCAGCGTTGTCGCGTGCGCAGCAGCCGGACACGTGCCAAAGGCGCCACCGTGCGGGACAGCGGTCCCGGTTCGCAGGGGACCTAGGCCCCTCACCCACACCCGTTGACGCTGCGAGGTTTGAGCGTGGAACTCAGACCTGGAGGTGAACCCGGATGAACCGCGGTCAGCCGGACGAGAACACGCTGCGGGCTGCGGTGGCGCTCGCCTGCCGTGCACCGTCGGTGCACAACTCCCAGCCCTGGCGCTGGGAACTCGGTCAGCACAGCCTGCACCTGTACGCCGATCGCACGCGCAACCTGCCCGCGGTGGACCCGCTGGGCGCCGACCTGGTCATCAGCTGCGGGGCCGCGTTGCACCACCTGCGCGTGGGACTGGCGGCACTCGGGTGGCGGGCAGTCGTCCACCGCCTGCCGAATGCCGGACAACCCGACCACCTCGCGGCGATCGAGTTCCAGGCGGGTGAACCCACCGCGTCGCACGTTGCTCTCGCGGCGGCGATTCCGCGCAGGCGAACGGATCGCCGCGCGTTCTCGTCCTGGGCCGTACCCCAGGGCATCACCGCGCAGCTCGTGTCCCGTGCACTGGCGGAAGGCGTCGAGGCGCAGGAGGTGGTGGGCCGTGCACGTGACGAACTGCTCATGACAATCTCCAGGGCCGCTGCCGCGCAGGAGCACGATCCGGAGTACCGGGCCGAGATCCGTGAATGGAGCGGTGTCTACCCCGGTGCCTCGGCGGGTGTGCCCGCGGCGAACATCCCCGCGGGCTCACGGCAGTACGGAAACCTTCGGATGCGTGACTTCGCACCGGGCGAGCTCGCACAAACCGACCACCTCCTGCTCAGTGAGGACGCGGGATCGCTGATCGTGCTCAGCACCTCGTCCGACGACGAGCTGTCTCGACTGCGCGCGGGTGAAGCGACGAGCGCCGTCCTGCTGGAAGCCACGTCGGCGGGACTCGCGTCCTGCCCGCTGAGCCAGCCGCTGGAAGTCGTCGAGACCAGGGAACTCGTGCGCGACCACGTTCTGGGCGGCTCGACCTGTCCGCAGCTGGTGATCCGGGTCGGCTGGGCCGGGTTCAACGCCGATCCGCTGCCCGCGACCCCGCGCCGTCCCGTCATCGACGTTCTCACCCGTCAGGAGCAGCCGTGAGCACCTACATCCGCGACTTCACCACGCTCGGCAAGAACGACACGGCGATCGCCGGCGGGAAAGGCGCGAACCTCGGCGAATGCACCGGTGCGGGACTACCGGTGCCACCCGGCTTCGTGGTGACCTCTGAAGCATTTCTCACGTCGGTGAGCCAGGTCCGCGACGACCTCGCCACTGAGCTCGCGATCGCGCTCGACCGTTCGACCACGCCCGACCGGCTCGCGGAGTCCGCCGAGCGGATGCGGGACCTGGTGCGCAAAGCCGGAGTGTCCGACGAGGTCCGGCACGCGGTGCTGCAGGCCTACCGCGACCTCGGCGATGTCGAGTCCGTAGCCGTGCGGTCCTCGGCCACCTCGGAGGACACCGCCGGTGCGTCGTTCGCGGGGATGAACAGCACGTTCACCAACACCCGAGGCGCGCACACCCTGCTCGACCGGCTGCTGGACTGCTGGGTGTCGTTGTTCGGCACCCGCTCGGTCGCGTACCGCGCCGAACAGGGCATCATCGACGAGCCCGCGATCGCCGTGGTGGTGCAGAAGATGGTGAACTCCGAACGCTCCGGCGTCATGTTCACCGCCGACCCGTCCAACGGCGACCGCGACCGGATTGTCGTCGAGGCGTCGTTCGGACTGGGCGAGGTGGTGGTGAGCGGCTCGGTCGAGCCCGACACCTACATCCTGCGCCGCAACGGCGAAGCAGTGTCCGTTGTGGACACTCGGGTCGGCCGCAAGACCCACAAGATCGTGCGTGGGCCGGACGGAGCCGACCAGCGCATCGACCTCACGGCGGAGGAATCCCACGCGCAGGTCCTCACCGAGGCCGAGGCCATCGCGATCGGTCAGCTGGGAATGCGTGTGCAGCGGCACTACGGCGAACCGCAGGACACCGAGTGGGCGATCGCCGACGGCAAGACGTGGCTGGTGCAGTCACGGCCGATCACCACACTCCCGGACGCCGTCTCGCTGTCGGACGGCCCGCTGGTCGCGGGGCTGGCCGCCTCCCCTGGCATCGCATCCGGACGCGTACGGGTCTTGAGTTCGCCCGATGAAGGCTCACGGTTGCGCGACGGCGAGGTGCTGGTCGCCGAGATGACCAACCCCGACTGGGTGCCGACGATGCGCCGGGCGTCCGCCGTGGTCACCGATGGCGGTGGCATCACGTGCCACGCCGCCATCGTGGCGCGCGAGCTGCGTGTGCCGTGCGTGGTCGGCACCGGTTCGGCGACCACGGTGTTGAAGGAAGGCCAGCAGGTCACCGTCGACGGCAGCGCCGGAGAGGTCCGCGCCGGTTCGGCGCCGATCACCACCGCACCACGGATCGTCGCACCCGCCATGCCGTCCACCGAAGCACTGGGCACTCGGGTCTACGTGAATCTGGCGCTGCCCGAGCACGCCGCCGAGGTGGCCGCGATGCCCGTTGACGGCGTCGGACTGCTGCGCGCGGAGTTCATGCTCACCGAGGCCCTCGGTGCCGAGCACCCACGCCGGTTCCTCGCCCAGCACGGCACCGAGGACTTCCTGAACGCGATGACACGCGCACTGCTGCAGATCACCCACGCGTTCGCGCCACGTCCGGTCGTCTACCGG
>NZ_JAXAVW010000032.1:0-133610 GCF_033949945.1 Lentzea miocenica | reverse complement strand
CGAGCCCCCAGACCCCCAGCCGGCGGGGCTTCGCCCCCGGACCCCCCGTAGGTTTCCCGGCCGGGAAGTGGGGGCGGGAAATGCGCCGGGGGCTATAGCCGGTTCAGCAGTTCGGCTTTCTTGGATTGGAACTCTTCTGCGGTGAGGATGCCCGCCGCGTGCAAGTCGGCGAGTTTGGCTATCTGTGCCAGGACGTCTTGTCGAGGTGCTTGTGCGGGCGTTGTGGCGTTGCGCACCGCGTCGCGGAGGGCGTCGGTGAAAGCGGGGAGATCGTCGACGTCGCTCAAGGCCAGGAAACGCACCGGTGTGACGGCGATCATGCCCACGTGGCCGTCGAAGCTCGCTCGGGTGGCTCGCGGCAGAGGCTCCTCGTCGGTGCGGCGCCGCCGATCACAGGAACTCGCGGAGGCTCGGGTTCGGTCTTTCGGCGGACCGGGAGCACTCACCAGTTGAGACACGTCAAGACCGCGTGTCGTGCGCAATGCCGCGGCGTGTCGTAGGGCTCAAACGACTGTGGCCGCCCTCCCGGCAGGAGTAGCGGCCACAGTCGGCGTTGGTGCTTTAGAGGCGGCTCTGGAGAGCCTCTGCTGCCGCCAGTAGATCGGCGGCCCAGCGAGCTCCCGGCCGGCGGCCCATGCGGTCGATCGGGCCCGAGACGGAGACCGCTGCCACGACCGCGCCCGAGGAGTCGCGGACCGGGGCTGAGACCGATGCCACGCCTGGTTCTCGTTCGGCCACGCTCTGGGCCCAGCCACGGCGGCGGACTTCCAGGAGCGTGCGTTCGCCGTAGACGGCGTCGGCGAGGACGGCGCGTTGGGTGCCTGGGTCCGACCACGCGGCAAGGACTTTGGCGCCCGAGCCGGCGGTCATGGGGAGCCTCGCGCCGATGGGCACCGTGTCGCGCAGGCCGGAAGGCGGTTCGGCCGAGGAGACGCAGACGCGTTGCATGCCGTCGCGGCGGTACAGCTGCACGCTTTCGCCCGTGATGTCGCGCAGGCGTGGCAGTACTGAGGAAGCCGCGTCCAGCAACGGGTCCGTCGCACCGCCTGCCAGTTCGGCGAGCGCGGCGCCAGGACGCCAGCGGCCGTCAGAGCCTCGGCGCAGCAACCGATGCACCTCGAGGCCCACGGCCAGGCGGTGCGCGGTCGCTCGTGGAAGGCCGGTGCGATTGCACAACTCGGCCAAGCCACACGGATCTTTTGCTACGGCGTTCAAGACGGCCACTGCCTTGTCCAGCACGCCGATCCCGCTATGCTGTCCCACAAGCCGATACTAACTTCCCAGACAGTGAGAAGTCCAGATCTGTCGGCACGTCCATGATGTGGGAGATGTCGCGATGAGTCGCACGCTCGCGGAGAAGGTGTGGGAGGCACACGTTGTGCGCCACGGCAGTGGTGCGGAGCCGGACCTCCTTTACATCGACCTCCATCTGCTCCACGAAGTCACCAGTCCTCAGGCGTTCGACGGGTTGCGTCTCGCCGGGCGCGGGCTGAGGAGGGCCGATCTCACGATCGCCACCGAGGACCACAACGTCCCCACCGTCGACATCGACAAGCCGATCGCGGACCTCGTGTCGCGCACGCAGGTCGAGACGCTTCGCCGCAACTGCGCGGAGTTCGGCGTGCGCCTGCACCCGATGGGTGATGTGGAGCAGGGCATCGTCCACGTGGTGGGCCCGCAGCTCGGTCTTACGCAGCCCGGCATGACCGTTGTGTGCGGCGACAGTCACACGTCCACGCACGGCGCGTTCGGCGCGCTGGCGTTCGGCATCGGCACGTCCGAGGTGGAACACGTGATGGCGACGCAGACGTTGCCGTTGCGTCCGTTCAAGACGATGGCGATCACCGTCGACGGCGACCTGGGTCCCGGCGTCACGGCGAAGGACATCATTCTCGCGGTCATCGCGAAGATCGGAACCGGTGGCGGACAGGGCTATGTGCTCGAGTACCGCGGCCGCGCCATCGAGAACCTGTCGATGGAAGCGCGCATGACGGTCTGCAACATGTCGATCGAGGCGGGCGCGCGCGCCGGCATGATCGCACCGGACGAGACGACTTTCGACTACATCAAGGGGCGCCCGCACGCACCGTCCGGCGCGGACTGGGACGCGGCCGTCGAATACTGGAAGACGCTGCGCACCGACGACGACGCGTCGTTCGACGCCGAGGTGCACATCGACGCGAACGTGCTGACGCCGTTCGTCACGTGGGGCACGAACCCCGGGCAGGGTCTGCCGCTCGGCGCGAACATCCCCGACCCCGAGGCGATCGCGGACGAGAACGAGCGCGTGGCCGCCGAGAAGGCGCTGACGTACATGGGCCTCGAGCCCGGCACGCCGCTGCGCGACATCCGCGTGGACACGGTGTTCCTCGGCTCCTGCACGAACGGGCGCATCGAGGACCTGCGGGCCGCCGCGGACGTCATCAAGGGGAAGCACGTCGCTTCAGGAGTACGGATGCTGGTCGTGCCCGGTTCGATGCGGGTGCGCAAACAGGCGGAGGACGAGGGCCTGGACAAGGTCTTCCTCGACGCGGGCGCCGAGTGGCGGCAGGCCGGCTGCTCGATGTGCCTTGGCATGAACCCGGATCAGCTCGCGCCGGGTGAGCGCAGCGCGTCGACCTCCAACCGCAACTTCGAGGGCAGGCAGGGCAAGGGCGGCCGGACGCACCTCGTGTCACCGCTCGTCGCCGCCGCCACGGCCGTGCGCGGCACCCTCTCGGCCCCCGCAGACCTGGAGAACTGACCATGGATGCCTTCACCACCCACACGGGCGTCGGTGTGCCGCTGCGCAGGTCCAACGTGGACACCGACCAGATCATCCCGGCCGTCTACCTCAAGCGCGTGACCCGCACCGGGTTCGAGGACGGGCTCTTCGCCGCCTGGCGTTCCGACGAGCACTTCATCCTCAACCAGGAGCCGTTCAAGTCGGGCAGCGTCCTCGTTGCGGGCCCTGACTTCGGCACCGGGTCCTCTCGGGAACACGCCGTCTGGGCGTTGATGGACTACGGCTTCCGCGTCGTCGTGTCGTCCCGCTTCGCCGACATCTTCCGGGGCAACTCGGGCAAGCAGGGTCTCGTGGCGGCGCAGTGCAGCCAGTCCGATGTCGAGCTGCTGTGGAAGTTGCTCGAGTCGGAACCCGGCACGCCGGTCACCGTGGACCTCACCGACAAGACCGTTCGCGCCAAGGACTTGGTTGCCCCGTTCGAGATCGACGACTACACCCGCTGGCGCCTTCTCGAAGGCCTCGACGACATCGCTTTGACGCTGCGCCACGAGGCCGAGATCAGCGGATTCGAGGGCAATCGCCAGACTTGGTTGCCCACAACGGATCCGCTTCCGGCGGTCTGAGAAGGGGCCGGATTCTCCCCTTCAGCGGGGCGAATCCGGCGCCTCCTGTCCCTCGAAGGGGCGCAATTAGCCACGCCACAACGAAAAATTTGGCGTGGCGATTGGTATTTCTCGCGATTTGGGCCTACCGTTGCGTTCTAGTCGGCCCGACGCTAGGGCCGTGAGCGTCCTGGGAGGGACTGGAAGTGAACAAGGCCCAGCTCATCGAGGCGCTCGCCGAGCGCCTCGGAGACAAGAAGACCGCCGGTGCTGCAGTTGACGGTCTCGTCGATGTGATCGTGCGAAGCGTCAACAAGGGCGAGAAAGTCAACATCACGGGCTTCGGCGTCTTCGAGAAGCGCGCCCGTGCGGCTCGCACCGCGCGCAACCCGCGCACGGGCGAGACCGTGAAGGTCAAGAAGACCAACGTGCCCGCGTTCCGCCCCGGCTCGACGTTCAAGGACGTCATCAGCGGCGCGAAGAAGCTGCCGAAGGCCGTTGCGGCCAAGGCTGCCGCGAAGCCCGCCGCCGCTGCGGCCGCGAAGCCCGCTGCTGCCAAGGCTCCGGCCACTCGGGCGACGACGACGCGCGCCACCACCACGACGCGCACCCGCACGGCCGCGGCCGCCACCAAGGCGCCCGCGACCCGTCGCACCACCACGGCCGCTGCCGCGAAGCCCGCTGCAGCAGCCAAGGCGCCCGCGAAGGCGACCGCCACGAAGACCGCCGCCAAGCCGGCAGCGAAGGCGACCGCGGCCAAGAAGCCCGCTGCCGCCAAGACGACGGCTGCGGCGAAGCCCGCCGCGAAGACCACGGCCGCCAAGGCGCCCGCGGCTCGCAAGACGGCTGCCAAGAAGAAGTGAGACGGGCCTCCTCTCAGTAGGAGGCTGCGCCACTTCAAGAACCACGCGGAAGGCCCCGGTGTGCGCACACCGGGGCCTTCCGCGTGTCCGGGTTCTGGGGTTGCTTGCCCTGGCTGGGAGGCGTGGCGGAGGCCTGGGGAAGGCGCTGGCACGCCTGGGAAGCGGCCGGGGGCGGCCGGGAAGGTCAAGTGGGGCAGGGGAGGCGCGGCACGCCTGGGGCGGCTGTTCGGTCCGCGTTCCGGGGTCGGGCCGTGGGGCCTCGGGAAGGCGCTGACATACCTGGGAAGCGTCGGCGGGTGCGGCGAGAAGCCTGTGACCTGCTTGGAAGGCGGCTGACAGGCGTTCGCGGCGGATGTTCCCGGCTGGTCTGGGAGGCGTAGCGCGGGCCTCGGGAAGGCGCTGGCACGCCTGGGAAGCGGCTGAGGGTGACCGGGAAGGTCATGCGTGGCAGGAGAGGCGCCGCACGCCTGAGCTGCCGTTCCGCCCGGCGCTCCGGACGGCGCTGCTGCGGGTTTCGGCGTAAGTCGCTGATATGCCTGGAATGCCGCGACAAGCGCCGGAAGAAGCCCCTGACCTGCTTGGAAGGCAGCGGACCGGTGTTCGCGGCGCGGGCGTGACGCGGACGCCTCGGCCGCCGACATAGACGTAAACGGGAACGCGTGACCCTGCTCCGGAAACGTCCAATGGCGGTCCGCCAAGCGTCCCGGTCGTACCCTCGCCACTAGTGAGACGGCCAGAAATTTGCCGGGGTCTGCGCTTTTCCGTGAAGTCCCCGAGGGCGTTCCCGCGACGTCCCGGACCGGGTCCCGGGAACGCCTGTCACCCCAATAGAAATAACGCCGCCACGCCTGCGAACACCTCCCTCACAAGCGAAACCGCCGCCTCTCCACCCGACTTGGTTGCCAGAGGCGAACTTTTGTCGAGCCGGAGAGACGGCGGCTGAAAACGTCTGCAGGCACCCCTCAGGGGCGGGGCAGCGGCGAGGCCAGGTAGTGCGCCGACACCAGCGTTGGCCAGCGCGAAGGTGAGTCCGAAGTGGACCAGGTGCCGAACGGCCTGGTGAAGGCCAGCACCCACACGCTGCCCTTCTTGCAGGGGTACTCGTCGAGCCGCAGCCCGCCCATTTCGGCCAGCGACTGCACCACGGACGGGATCACGCCGCCCTGCGAGCACACGACGGCCCGGTCCTCCTGCGCGGCCACCTCCAGCAGTCGCACGAGGCCGGCGTCCGGGTCGGGCCAGTAGCCCTCCTCGGACAGTCGCGCTTCCTCGACGATGTCGACGGAAAGGTCCTCGGCCACGCCTCGCACGGTGTCCACGCAACGGACCCTGGGCGCCGTGTGGACGCGGGCGGGTGCCCACAGGGGCAACAGCGACCGCAGTGCCGAGGCTTGCTTCCAGCCTGCGTCGGACAGCGGGCGGAGATCGTCGTCGTCGTTCCACTCGGACCGCTTGCCCGCCTTCGCGTGCCGCACCAGCAACACCAGCAACAGGTCCGCGGGCAGCCGGCCGAACTCCGCCAGCACGGTCCGGTCGTGGGAGTACGTCAGCAGGGAGGAGGCGTCGGCGATCGGCAGCCAGCGCAACGAGTCGACCTCGTCGTTGGCCGTGAACGAACCGGAGACGGCCTCCGCGGCGTAGTAGTCGACGGTCTTCGCGTCGCCTCCGACCGTGTAGGAAATCTGCTTCAGGAACCGTCCCAGCACGCACGAGTACCCGGTTTCCTCCAGGACCTCACGCGCCGCGCAGGCGGGGATCGTCTCGCCGCGATCCAGTTTTCCTTTCGGCAGGGACCAGTCGTCATAACGCTGGCGGTGCACGACCGCGATTTCGACGTCACCGTCGGCCTCGCGCCAGAGCACCGCCCCAGCAGCTTTGATCACCCAAGAGCTCCGTGCTTGTGCAGCAGATCCATCTGATGGTCGCGCACCGACGAACCGTCGGACGGCGATGCTTCCCATTCTCCGTCAGAACGCAGCACCCAGCAGCGCGTCTGCGGGTCGAGCGCCGAGGTGAAGACGTCCGCCAGCTGTGCGGCCAGGCGGGGGCTGATGACGCGCACGGCCACCTCGACGCGGCGGTCCAGGTTGCGGTGCATCATGTCCGCGCTGCCGATCCAGTACTCGTCGGAGGCGACGAAGTGGAAGATCCGCGAGTGCTCCAGGAAGCGGCCGAGGATCGAGCGCACCTTGATGTTCTCGGACAGGCCCTTGATGCCCGGCTTCAGGCCGCAGATGCCGCGCACGATCACGTCGACGGGCACGCCCGCCTGTGATGCCCGGTACAGCGCGTCGATGACCTGCTCGTCCACGAGCGAGTTCACCTTGATCCGCACGCCGGACGGCTCACCCGCCTGTGCGCGCTCGATCTCCAGGTTGATCCGGTCCACGATGCCCTTGCGGACGCCGTAGGGCGCGACCATCAGCGAGCGGTACTCGTCCTGGCGCGCGTAGCCGGTCAGCACGTTGAACAGATCCGTGAGGTCCGCGCCGATCGTCGGCTCGGCGGTCAGGATGCCGACGTCCTCGTACAGCCGCGCGGTCTTCGGGTTGTAGTTGCCGGTGCCGATGTGGCAGTAGCGCCGGATCGTCGAACCCTCCTGGCGCACGACCAACGACGTCTTGCAGTGCGTCTTGAGGCCCACCAGGCCGTAGACGACGTGCACGCCCGCCTTCTCCAGCGTGCGGGCCCACTTGATGTTCGCCTGCTCGTCGAAGCGCGCCTTGATCTCCACCAGCGCGACGACCTGCTTGCCCGCCTCGGCCGCGTCGATCAGCGCGTCCACGATGGGCGAGTCGCCGGAGGTGCGGTACAGCGTCTGCTTGATGGCGAGCACGTGCGGGTCGGCGGCCGCCTGTTCGATGAACCGCTGCACCGACGTGGAGAACGAGTCGTACGGGTGGTGCACGAGGACGTCGCCCTCGCGCAGCGTCGCGAAAACGCTCTTCGGCGTCTCGCGCTCACCGAACGCCGGGTGCGTCGCCGGCACGAACGCCGGGTCCTTCAACGTCTTGCGGTCGATGCCGTAGAGCTGCCACAGGCACGACAGATCGAGCAGGCCGGGCACCGTGACGACGTCGTGCGGATCGACCTCCATCTCCCGCAGCAGCAGTTCGAGCATGTGCTCGGTCATGTCGTCGGCGACCTCGAGACGCACCGGCGGGCCGAACCGGCGCCGCGCGAGCTCGCGTTCCAACGCCTGCAACAGGTCCTCGTCACGGTCCTCTTCGACCTCGAGGTCCGCGTTGCGCGTCACGCGGAACGCGTGGCACTCGATGACCTCCATGCCGGTGAACAGCTCGCCCAGGTGCGCGGCGATGAGTTCCTCCAGCGGCAGGAAAGTCGCGGAGGAGGACGAACGGTCCGCCTCCACCCGCACCAGCCGCGGCACGTTGTCCGGCACCTTCACGCGGGCGAACCGCTCACCGCCGCCCTCGGGGTCGCGCACGGTCACCGCGAGGTTCAGCGAGAGCCCGGAGATGTAAGGGAACGGGTGCGCCGGGTCCACCGCCAGTGGCGTGAGGACCGGGAAGACCTGCTCGCTGAAGTAGTTGGAGAGCCGCAAACGGTCGTAGTCCGTGAGGTCGCCCCACGTCACGATGCTGATCCGGTGCTCTTCCAGCCCGGGCCGGATGTGGTCGAGGAACGCGCGGGCGTGCTGCTCGACGAGTTCCTGCGAGCGCTTGGAGATCGACTGGAGCTGTTCGAGCGGCGTGAGCCCGTCCGCGCTGCGCACCGTGAGACCGGTCTCCGCACGCCGCTTCAGCCCCGCGACCCGGACCATGTAGAACTCGTCCAGGTTCGAGGCGAAGATCGCGAGGAACTTCGCGCGCTCCAGCAGCGGCTGCGAGGAGTCCTCCGCCAGCGCCAGCACGCGGGCGTTGAAGTCCAACCAGGACAGTTCACGGTTGAAATACCGGTCGTCCGGCAGGTCGGTGGGCAGGACGCTCGACGTCACCGCGGGTGGTGCGGAGGGAACACCTCGCACCGGCGTCGCGATCGGCTGGGTCGGCTGGGTCTTCCGCCGCGGTGGGTTGGAGGCCCGCCTGGTAGCCGCGCGAGGCTGCTTCTGCGGGGTCGCCGCCGCCTTGCTGCGCGTTGAGCGGCGTCGGGAGGGGTTCGCCTTGTCGTCGCTGTCGTCCGTGCTCACGCCCCGCATTGTTCCGCACTATCGCCGGAAGCGCCCCCAAGCAGGACATCCGTCTGGTGAACTCCTCGTCACAGAACAGGCATGCGCACGGCGGTGATGACCCCGTCAGGATTACGTTCGAGGGTCACCCGCTGACCCGGACGCAGCATCCGCCAGCCACCCGCCGTGACCGCGGTCGCGCTCACATCGAGCAGAACGCCGTCATCTCGGAGGACGGTCGCGGAACCGTCGCTGTTGAACGTGGACACCGTCGCCTGCACGAAGCAGAAGCTTAGTGCTGTGCCCGCAATCCTCGCCGTCCGCATCCGGCGCTCAGCAGGGCACCTCGCGTCACCGACCCCCGCCCCCTATATGCCCGATATGAGGGGCGGGGGTCGGTGACGCGATGCACCCGTCTGCGCGTCGAATGCGGACGGCGAGGGTTAGCGGGCACAGCACTAGACGTTCGGACCTAACCGTCTCGATCGGCGCGCTGCCAGGGTCGATCCATGAAGGTTATTGCCACGATCACTGCGGCGACCCTGTTGGCCTTCACCACGGCAGGACTGGCATCGGCGGCGGCGGCCGAGCCCAGGACTCCCGAGGTGGACAAACCACGACTGCAGGCGGCGGCCAAGAACGTCCGCCTGAAGGCCTCACTTCCCGGCACCGAACGGGCCATCTCGATCGCGTTCGCCCAGTACGGGCCTCGCGACGTGGCGTTCGTGAGCATGGAGACCGGGCTGAAGACGTTCGACGTCACCGATCTGGACCAGCCGAAGCTCCTCGACCACCTCACCAAGGAGGAGATGGCGCTGCCGGGCGACGACCCGACGAAGCGCTTCTGGGAGAACGAGGACATCAACGTCGACCCCAAGCGCAAGCTCGCCTTCCTGGCGCGTGAGGTCAACTCGTTCGGGCGCGCCCTGCCGGGTGACCGGCCGACCGGCAACTACATCGTGTCCGCTGTGGACCCGAGCGATCTCAAGATACTGAGCTTCCACCGGCAGAACACCGGCCACACCAGCACCTGCATCAACGACTGTTCCTACCTGTGGACGGCCGGACTGGACAGGTCGGACGCCAAGACCGGGCGGATCTTCGTCACCGACATCCGCGATCCGAAGACGCCGAAGGAACTCCCGGTCTCGGTCGACATCCGCGGCAAAGCGGGCGAAGGCAAGATCACGCACGACGTCCAGGTCGACGCCCAGGGCGTCGCGTGGGTCGCCGGCGACGACGGCACCCGCGGCTACTACACGCAGGGCTGGCACCGCGACCCGTTGAGCGGCAAGTACCGCGAGGCGAAGGCGTGGGACCCGGTCCCGTACGCGGGCGGCACCGTGCCGAAGGCGGACATGCCGACCTCGTTCACGCACAACTCGTTCCGCCCGATCGGCCGCACGCTCGACGACGGACCGCGTCCCACGCGGGAGAACCCGCCGGGCTCGCTGCTGCTGCACACCGAGGAGGCGTTCGGTTCGCCCACCTGCAAGACCGAGGGCCGGTTCGTCATCTCCTCACTGCAGGGCACGCACAACGGTGAGGGCTGGGGCGAGACGCCCAAGGAGATGAGGACGGTCGGAATCTGGAGCCCGGACGACCAGGAGGGCACGATCCCCGGCAACGTCACGTGCTCCGCGCACTACTTCGACGTGCAAAAGAGGATCGTGGCCTACTCCTGGTACAACCAGGGAACCCGGTTCCTGGACATCTCGAACCCGGCCAAGCCGATCCAGATCGGCTACTGGCGACCGGACACCGCGACCTCGTGGGCGCCGTACTGGCACCGCAACACCGTCTTCGTCGCCGACATCTCGCGCGGCGTCGAGATCCTCCAGCTGGAGAAGGGCGCTTACGACGCGCAGGCGAGCGGTACGCCCGTGACGCTCACCGCGCACTACGCGAAGGAACTGGCCAGGGAGAGCGACCGGGAACCCGTGCCGCTCGCCCCGAACCCGTTCTACGGCTGGGCCTGCCCGATGGTCGCGAGCCGCGACGACTCGGACTGCGGCGTGGGAGCCTGCGGCGCACCCTGCTGAGCCACCTTCTGCTGGGCCACGCCCGCCTTGACGGCGGCCTGAGCGCGCTGGCGGGTGATCACGCGTCGGCCGAGGTTGATCATCGGGATCTCCACGGTCACGTAGAGAACACTCGCCAGCGCCAATCCCAGCGCTGTGACCACTGCGGATTGTCCGAGACCCGACATCGCGGGCCAGAAGAACCAGATGATCGTCGCGGCGATCGTCTGCACCAGGTAAAGCGAGTACGAGCGCTCACCGACGAACTGCATCGGCTTCGTGGACAGGAAAGTCGTGGCCGGTCCAGGCGCGATCAGAGCGGTGAGCAGCACTGCCGTCGCGACCGCGTACACCGGGACGACCAGCACGTGACCAGGAATTCCGTTGGTCCCGTCGAGGAATCCGGCGATCGGCTTCACGCTCAGGTGGACCGCGATGAATCCAATCGAGACGATCACCTGCGCGACCGGACTCGTGAGCGGCCGCAACAGCGCGAATGCGCGCGGGCTGTGCAACGCGATGGCGACCAGGACGCCGGTCAGGATCGAGAAGTAGTGCAACGGCCAGCCGGGGTTGCTGTGCGAGCTGGTGAAGTTGACGATCACGAGCGCGAGCAGCATGCCGAGGGCGGCGGCACCGGCGCGGCGCCTGAGCACGACGGTGCCCAGCGCGATCGCCACCAGGGGCCAGACCAGGTAGAACTTCTGCTCGATGCCCAGCGACCAGGACTGTCCGTACGGGCTGGCGCCGGCGAACTCGTTGGTGAACGTCAGGAAGTACTTGAGCGCGGGCCCGATCCCGTTGCTGACGAACGTGCCGTACAGCGCCGAGCCGACCGCGGTGACCAGCAGGAGCACGAAGTAGACGGGCAGAATCCGGAACGCCCGCCGCAGGTAGAACTCCTTGAGCGAGATCTCGCCGGTGCGACGTTCCTCGCGCAGCATCAGCGTGGTGATCAGGAATCCGCTGAGGACGAAGAACATCTGGACACCCGCCCAGCCCTGCAGCCAATCCGGGCCCCCGTAGTGGAAGAACACCACCAGCACCGCGGCAATGGCCCGAAGGCCGTCAAGAGCGGGAAAGCGGCGCAACGCCAGGTAGTCGGCGTGCGTCAACAACTTCATGCAGGTACACCTCGGGGCAGCGCGTCGGGGAAAACGACGTCGGGGGATACGTCGTCATGAGGGGATACGGATGTAAAGGTGCTGGGGTTTCCCGTTACGTTGCTCGGAACAACCTTTTCGTGTTGTTCGTCACGGCGTTAACAGGTGGGGAGCGGCGAAAGTGAAGACAGCGGCGCGGACGAGGCCACCCGCCATCCCTGCTGCGTCAGCGCTCCGCCGTGCACTTCGAGCCAGTAGGCACCTTCGGTCGTGTGCATGGTCGCGCCGCTGCGCATGTCCGTGACGTACGAGGACTCGGACTGCCAGGACACGAAGTCGCCGCTGACCCGCGGGAACACGATGCCTTCCGTCCTGGCCGCGGACTTGATCCCGGCGAGCTCGCGCGGTTCGGCCCAGCCCTCACGCCAGCCGTGCAAGGCATCATCCTGCGTCCACACGACCGTGCGGCCGTCCGACGCCACGCTCTCACCGGGCTTGGCGTTCGTCAGCTGCTCGGGCAACGCGTCGACCGCGCGGAACTTCCCGTCCTGCAGCCAGATGACCGCGTCACCGAGGAAGGCAGGGGACGAACCCCGGCCCACGACCTTGTCCTTCTTCTTGGCGAGGTCGTAGACGTGCACGCCCTTGCTGTCCGACCAGGCGGCTTTGCCGTTGTGCACCACGGCACCGGCGCCGCCGATCCGCACGGGCGCGCCGTCGTCGCGGGCGTCCCACGCGTAGGTGGTCGTGGTGCGGTCGGCAGGGCTCGGGCTGGTGGAGAAGGTCACCCAGCGACCGTCGAACTCGACACCGAAGAGCTGCGCGTCGTTCTGCACCGCCATCACCTGCTGGCGCTTCTTGCTGTCACGCAGCACGAGTTCGGTGGTCCGGTTGCGCGTGGTCTTCACCAGCGTCGCGTCGCCGTTCTCGTTGGCGCCGACGACCGTGACCTGTTCGTGCGAGCCTGCTTCTGTTCTGTCGCGCGACAGCCGGTCCTTCCAGTCCTGGGGCAGGTCGACGCGGCACGACGTGAGCTTGCTCGGTGTCGTGTAGTCGGAAGGTCGGTCGATCGGTACAACGGCGACACAGCCGGCGATGGCCGTGACAGCCGCCAGCGCGATGAGCGCTCGCATCAGTCTCCCAAGTCGTGATCACCCCGGTGACCCGGAAGACGCGTGACGACTGCTCAGGTTGTCCAGGCGGGCAAAGCGTTCGCGGTGTGCACGCCGAGACCGAGCGTGAGAGCGAGGCGCAGATCTTCTTCCGTGTCCACGTCACAGCGCAGCGACGGCCACGGTCCGAGCAGCGCGACGGCACCGGAAATCCGGTGATGCCCGGCCGATCCGACGCCGAACCGCGGATCCAGCGCACCGCCGGGAGCCGCGAGCAACAACGTCGTGCCGGTGCCCTGTCGGTCCGGGACGAACGCGCGCCGTCCGCCGGCCGCTTCGAGCGCGGCCTGGAGTTCTGCCGACCGCAGCGCGGGCAGGTCGGCCTGGAGCGCGCCGATGCGCCCCGACCCCAACGTGCGGGCGCCGTGCCGCAACGCCTCGTTGAGTCCGGGCTCGGCGGGCTCCGGCAGCGACTCGACACCCAATGCGGCCATTTCGGACGCCACCGCCGGGTCCGATGTGATCGTCACCACGCGGCGGACGCCGGGCGTGGCGAGAGCGGCGCTCACCGTGTCCATGGCGAGCGCGAGCGCCAGCGCCGCGTGTGACACCGGATCTCCGCCGGTGGCGCTGGTCAGCCTGGTCTTCGCCCTGCCGAGCGTCTTGACCGGGACCACGAGGTCGACTTCGTCTCGCACCTCGTCATAGTCCACGATCTGGCGACTACTGTGCTCATGGGCGCAGGTTCGTGCAGGTCCGGGAGTGAGGAGAGGGTCCACGTGGCCAAGGAGAAGGGCGGCTTCTGGGTCGGGGTCGCCGCGGCGATCGTCTATCCCATGTCGTTCGTGCTGGGCAGGCACCGGATCCTGCACGGCGACCGCATCCCGCGCGAGGGATCGGCGCTGCTGGTGATGAACCACATCTCGCACCTCGACCCGTGCTACGACGCCGTGTTCGTGCACCGCAGCGACCGGGTGCCGCACTTCCTCGCCAAGCACAGCCTGTGGAACGTGCCGATCATGGGTTCGATCCTGAAGGGCGCGAAGCAGATCCCGGTCTACCGGGGCACCTCGGACGCGCAGCAGAGTCTGCGGGCGGCGCACGAGGCGCTGGAGACCGGTCAGGTCGTGGTGATCTACCCGGAGGGCACCATCACCAAGGACCCGGACGGCTGGCCCGCGAACTCCCGCACCGGCGTGGCACGGCTCGCGCTGCAGCACGACGGCCCGGTCATCCCGGTCGCCCGCTGGGGCACCCTCGATCTTTACAACCACTACCAGAAGAAGTTCCGGCCGTTCCCCCGCAAGACGATCACGCATTCCGTCGGCGAGCCGATCGATCTGTCCGCCTACCGCGGCAAGGAGGAGAGCCTTCCGTTGCTGCGCGAGGTCACCGACCTGCTGATGAACCACGTGAAGGCCCAGCTCGCCGAGGTCCGCCAGCAGCCGGCGCCCGAAGGCTTCTACGGACCGAGGAAGGCCTGACCATGGCGATCGAACGTGTTGCGGTGCTCGGCGCCGGTTCGTGGGGCACGACGTTCGCGAAGGTCATCGCGGACTCGGGTCCCGAGGTCGTGCTGTGGGCGCGGCGTCAGGACGTCGCATCGGAGATCACCGAGACCCGCGTGAACGCCGGCTACCTGCCAGGCATCTCGTTGCCCGGCAACCTGGCGGCCACCTCCGACCCGGCGAAGGCGCTGGACGGGGCGGACGCGGTGGTGCTGGCGGTGCCGTCGCAGACGTTGCGGGTGAACCTGTCGGCGTGGAAGGAACTGCTGCCGCCGGACGCGACCCTGGTGTCGCTGTCCAAGGGTGTCGAGCTCGGCACCCTGAAGCGGATGAGCGAGGTGATCCGCGAGGTCGCCGGCGTCGACGAGTCGCAGGTGGCCGTGGTGTCCGGGCCGAACCTGGCCAAGGAGATCGCCGTCGGGCAGCCGACCGCGACCGTCATCGCGTGCACGGACCACGACCGCGCGGTCGACCTGCAGCACGCGTGCTCGAACTCGTACTTCCGCCCGTACACCAACACCGACGTGGTCGGCTGCGAGCTGGGCGGGGCGTGCAAGAACGTCATCGCGCTGGCGTGCGGCATGGCGGCCGGCATGGGCTACGGCGACAACACGATGGCGTCGATCATCACCCGCGGCCTGGCCGAGACCGCTCGTCTCGGCGCGGCCCTGGGTGCGGACCCGCTGACGTTCGCTGGCCTGGCCGGGCTCGGCGACCTCGTGGCGACCTGCGCGTCGCCGTTGTCGCGCAACCGGTCCTTCGGCGAACGGCTCGGCAAGGGCGAGACGCTCGCGCAGGCCCAGGAAGCCGCGCACGGGCAGGTCGCCGAGGGCGTGAAGTCCTGCTCGTCGATCCGCGAGCTCGCGGCCGCGCACGGCGTCGACATGCCGATCACCGAAGGTGTCCACCAGGTCTGCCACGACGGGCTGAGCGTGCGCGACCTCGGTGCCGCGCTGCTGGGCCGCGACCGGAAGCACGAGCGCCAGTGACCGAGCTGGGTGACGGCACGCGGGTCGTGCACGCGGTTTCGGGTGCGCCGGGCGAGCCGTTCGGCGCACAGCCGGTGTTCGCGTCGGCGTTCCACTTGGGCGGGCAGGACTACTACGGCCGTGCGGGCAACCCGACCTGGCGGTCGCTGGAGGCCGCGCTGGGTTCGCTCGAGGGCGGCGAGTGCGTCGTCTTCCCGTCCGGGATGGCGGCGATCTCCACGTTGCTGCGGGTCGTGCTGTCCACTGGGGACACTCTGGTGGTGCCGTCGGACGGCTACTTCCTGACCCGCAAGTTCGTGTCCGAAATGGACGTGAACGTGGTCGAGGTGCCCACGAGCGGACCGTATCCGTCCTTCGACGGGGTGAAGCTGGTCCTGCTGGAGACGCCGTCGAACCCCGGCCTGGACGTGTGCGACATCGCGGACCTCGCCGCTCAGGTGCATGCCGCGGGCGCGTTGCTGGCCGTGGACAACACGACCGCGACGCCGTTGGGGCAGCGGCCGCTGGAGCTCGGCGCGGACATCGTGGTCGCGTCCGACACCAAGGCCGTCGCCGGCCACAGCGATGTCCTTTTCGGACACGTGACGGTGGCTTCTCCCGAGCTGGCCGCTCGGGTGCGCGACTCGCGGACGTTGAACGGCGCGATCCCCGGGCCGTTCGAGACGTGGCTCGCGTTGCGCGGCCTGGGAACCTTGGACCTGCGACTCGCGCGGCAGGCGGAGAACGCGGCGGCGATACACGCGCTGCTGAAGGGCCGGGTCGACGGGCTGCGCTGGCCCGGCGCGCCGGAAGACCCCGCGTACCTGGTGGCGGCGCAGCAGATGCGGCGGTTCAACGGCGTGCTGACGTTCGAGCTGGAATCGGTCGCGGCGGTGGAGAAGTTCCTGTCGCGCTCGAAGCTGGTGTCGGCGGCGACGTCGTTCGGCGGCCTGCACTCCACGGCCGACCGGCGGGCGCAGTTCGGCGACCCGGTGCCCGAGGGCCTGGTGCGTTTCTCGGCCGGCTGTGAGGACACCCGGGACCTGGTCGCGGACGTGTCCCACGCCTTGGGACTGGATTGACGGAGGGTCCCGGTTCCGGGACCCTCTCCCGCATGTCCTTCACTGCTCTGTGTTGTACCTGGCGATAGTCCCGCGTCCTCTTTTTCGCGCATTCGCCATGGTTAGGACTGTTTCTCCGATGTTCGCCGTTCCCGAGAACAGCACCGTTCTGCCTGAAAACACCGCGCTCCTGCACCCCGTCCGGGTGGCTTTGGCGTGGGCGGCCGACCGCGACCGCTGGAAGCACCTGCTCCGGTACGACCCGGAAGAGCGCTTCTCGGCGTTGGTCGACAAGACCGACGACCAGGAGATCTGGCTGATGAGCTGGCTCCCCGGTCAGACCGCGTCGCTGCACGACCACGACACCACCTCCGGCGCGTTCACGGTCGTGAGCGGCCTTCTGACCGAGGTGGTGACCACGCGCATCCAGGTCGTGCACTCACTTCACGCCGGTCAGTCGCGCGTGTGGGGGCCCGGCTACGTGCACCAGGTGCGCAACGACGGCGTCGATCCAGCCGTGTCGCTCCACGTGTACCGCCACGGCACACGCGCCATGACCCCCTACCACTACGACCCGGTCAACGGCCCCGTGCGCTGACGTGCGGCGGGATGGCCTTGTCCGTCTCGTGCGGCACCGGCGCACCCCACGACTGGACGAGCGGCATGTGCCCGGCCCACACCAGGTTGGCTTCGAGGTCCGCCGGCTCCTCGCCAGGCCCGCCGTCCCGCACCTTGACGCTCGCCTCGGTGAGGTCGATCTCCAGCGCGGCGGTCTGCGCGAGCTCCTTCTTGGACGGCCGGCGCGCGTAGTCCCAGCTGCCGGGCGTGACGTGCTCGACGATCGTGCGCAGCGCGTGCTCGGCGTCCTCGGCGATCTCGGCCGTGCCGTGGATGATCGCCGACCGGTAGTTCATCGAGTGGTGGAACACCGACCGCGAGTAGACGACGCCGTCCACGAGCGTGACCGCCACGCAAACCTGCTTGCCTTCCAGCATGCTCCTGATGGACCGTGAGCCCGTCGACCCGTGCAGGAAGATGCGGTTGCCGTCCCGCCCGTACGCGGTGGGGATGAGGAACGGTGCCCCGTCGACCTCCACGGCGAGATGGCAGACCAGGCCCGCGTCGAGGATGTCGTAGAGCACCTGGCGGTCTTCGACGGCTCGCTTCTTGCCGCGGACGACGGTGCTGCGCGGGGTGGGGGAGAGCTGCGTTTCAGCGGTCATGCTCCTACTGTGCCGCCAGAAGTGGCATCATTGAAGCGCCAGTATCCGTCGATTTGAGAAGGCCACTTTGGCTGGTCAGGCACGGCGGACCGCGTCCAACGCCGACTGCCACGGGTACGAGTCCATTGCTTGACCACCGGTCCGCGGCGGATGAGGCTCGAAACCACCTTCACCGAACAGCACCGTCACCCCGGACGCACGCAGCTCTTCCACACTGCGCAGGAACGGGCGGTTGTTCGCGAGCGCGGTGTTCACGAACGGCAGCACGGCGATCGGCAGGCCGAGCCCGGTCAGCTCCGCGAGTTGGGTCAGCACGTAGGTGTCGGCGATCCCAGCCGCCCACTTGTTGATCGTGTTGTAGGTGGCGGGTGCGACCACAACGGCGGTGGCTTTGGGCAACCCCGGCTGTCCAGCGCGCTGATGACCGGTGCGCACCGGGTGGCCGCTCAGGTCTTCCAGCGCCGCGAGGTCGAGGAAGTGGTCGACTGCTGCCGGCGTGGCCACGCACCACACGTCCCAGCCGTCCGCCTGCGCGAGCTTCACCATGCGGTCGATGTGGCCAGCTGGGCCGGCACCGCAGATCATCAGGTGCAGAACAGGTGCACTCACGCTTCAACTCCCGCGCGTCCGGCCATCTGACGCACCAGCCGTGCCGGTTCACCAGTGGTGGTGTTCAGCAACGACCGAAGCAGACCGTGCGCCAGCGGGCGGCATCGGACCTCTTCCGGTGCTGTTTGTTCGGCTTTGCCCAGCATCCGTGCGGCCTGGCGGTAGTTGCCGACGCTGATGTGGGCTTTGGTGAGGTCGAGCAGGTAGTTGGACTGGCGTTCCACCGAGAGCGTCGCCACGGCCCAGGGGCTGATGGTCTTCGCGAATTCGAGTGCCTGGCCGCATTCGTGCAGCCGGACGAGCGCCGAGACGCGGTGGATCAGGGTGTTGGCCACGCCGAAGCACGTGTGGTGGTCGTCGTGGTGCGGCTCGAACCGCTGGGCCGCGTCGATCGCCGCTTCGTGCATGCCGTCCGCGAGCGCGCGGTCCTCCTGACCGGCTGCCGTGATCGACGCGGCCAGGTAGAGCATGCCCTGCAGCGCCAGGAGTTCGGCTGGGTTGGCGCGCACCTCCCCGCGCATCCGGTCTGCCATCGCGACCAGGGTGACGATGGCCTGCGGATGCTGGTGGATGCTCGTCATGGCGCGCGCCACACTGCGAGTCGCGCGTGCCAGCGACCACGTGTCGTCGATCCCCATCGCTGTGTGCATCGCCCGGTCGGCGGCCAGCCAGGCCAAGTCGTTCGACTCGAACTTGAGCAGCATCGATGACGCCAGGCGGTTGGCGGTCACGAGGATTCGCCGAGTCGCCACCAGACCCGCGTCCGAGGCCGCTTGGGTCGCGACGTAGGCATCGGCCATGAGCGACGGCAGGTTCCGTGCCACGACGGTGAAGCGCGACATGGCCCATGCATGGTCCAAGTAGGACGCTTGGCGGGTGAGTCGGGCCAGGTCGATGGTCACGTGGGCATCAGGTGAGAGACCTGGATACGTGGCGAGCGCGGCGCGAATGGCCAGGACTTCGCTCGCGTCGACGCACTGCCGTGTGCGTTGGTCCCGGTTGTTGTCGGTGAGCACGGCCGGGTCGATGCTCAGTGCGTCTGCCACTCGTTCGATGACCGGCAACCGCGCGAGTTCGCGTTCGCCGGACTCGATCTTGTCCAGCCACGACACCGAACGCCCGACCATGTCGGCGAACTGCCGGCGAGGCAGCTTGCGCCGCTCGCGCCAATAGCGGACGCGGGCGCCGATGCGTTCGGCGCTTTCCTCCATGTTTCGACCATAGCGACCTGAACCTCACACATTCTGTCCAAGCTCTCACTCGGAATCGTGCCTAGCTTCAGAGCCGTGATCTCGCCGTACATCACCGCCTGGACCGCGGAGCAGGACCTTCCGAACCGGATCGTGCAGCGCCGCGGCATCGGCTACGCCACTGAACTCCAGACGGACCGTGACCTCAACGGAGTGCTGTGGCAGCAGACACCGCAGCGTCAGGGATCGGGTCGGCCCGAGTTCGGAAGGGCGCACCCGCTGCGCCAGCGACGAGCGATGGAGCTGCTGCTTTGTCAGGTCTGCGGTGGCCCCGCGAGCCGGACCGGCGACGGCGTCCTGTGGCTGCACCGGGACCATCGCGACGACTGGCCTGGATGGCCGGAGGGCATGGCGTCGGTGGAACCGCCTGTGTGTGCGTCATGCGTGGCGGTCTCGTTGCGGCACTGTCCTGCGCTTCGGAAGGGCGCTGTCGCCGTCAGCGTCCGCGACTTCCCGATCGCCGGGGTGCGAGGTCTGCTCCACCGGCCAGGTGTCTGGGCACCAGCGCCGGTCAGCGTCGTGAACATGGCGTACGAAGATCCAGCTGTTCGATGGGTCCAGGCTTCGGCGTTGGTTCGCGAACTGCGCGGTTGCACTCTGGTCGAGTTCGAGGAGCTTGCCGGCGCGGTGGCGTAACCCCGCGTCTGCGTGCAGCCCATCCGCCTGGCAAGCTCGGAACCGTGGCTGAGACCGCGCTCCCCGTCGCACTCGACCGCGAGTCGCCGGAACCACTCGCCGTCCAGCTGGCCGACGCCCTCCGCTCCGCCGCCTCCGAGGGCAGGCTGCGCGCGGGCGACCGTCTTCCGTCCACACGGGCGTTGGCCGAGAGCCTTCAAGTCTCCCGCACGGTCACCGCCGCCGCCTACGAACAACTCCACGCGGAAGGCTGGATCGCGGGCCGCCACGGTTCTGGCACCTACGTCACGACGACGCCGCCCGGCCCGTTGCGCAAACGTTCGCGCAAGCCCGTCGTGCCCGCCATCACCGACTTCGTCGACCTGGGCACCGGCGCGCCGTGGGCGAGCGGCCTCGACCGCGCGGCCTGGCGGAGGGCGTGGCGGGCGGCGGCCGACACGCCGCCGTTGTTCCGTCCCGAACGCGCCGGGCTGCCCGACTACCGCGAGGCCATCGCCGAACACCTGCTGCGCCACCGCGGGCTGGCCGTCAACGCCGACCCCGTCCTGGCGACCGGCGGCACCACGGCCGTGCTGACCGAGATCGCGGTCGCGGTGCTCAAGCGCGGCGACGCCGTGGCCGTCGAGGAGCCCGGCTACCAGCGTGCGGTGGGTGTCTTCCGCGCCGCCGGCCTCAAGGTCGTGCAGGCGGCCGTCGACGCGGAAGGGCTGCTCCCGGACGCCGTGCCGGCCGGAGTGAAGGCCGTCTACTGCTCGCCCGCCCACCAGTACCCGCTCGGCGGGCGCATGTCGGCCGGGCGCAGGGTCGCGCTGGTCGAGCGCGCGAGAAGAGACGGCTGGCTGGTCATCGAGGACGACTACGACGGCGAGCTCCGATATGACGTGGCACCGCTGCCGTCGCTGGCCGCGCTGGCCCCGGACGTCGTGGTCCACCTCGGCACCACGAGCAAGATCCTCACCCCGACGCTGGGCGCGGGCTGGATGGTCGCCCCCGAGCACATCGCCACGGCCGTGCTCGAACACCGGGACCTGACCGGCACCAGCCCGGCGGCCGCGGGACAGCGGGTCGTCGTCGAGCTGGCCCGCATGGGCGATCTCGGCCGGCACCTGCGCAAGCTGCGGCGCGAGCTGTCCGAACGGCGTGCGCTCATCATCGACACGTTCGCCGACGCCGGCATCAAGGTGCTCGGCGACGACGCGGGCGCGCACGTCGTCGTGTTGCTGCCCAGCGCGGAACAGGAGCGCGAGCTCATGAGGCTGGCTCTCGAACGCGGCCTGCGGGTCGACGGGCTGGCGCGGCACTACGTGAACCGGGCCAAGCTGCACGGGCTCGTCATCGGGTACAGCGCGTGCTCGAGAGAACAGTTGGTCAACGCCCTGCCCGTCCTCACAGAACTGCTGACGTCATGACATTCGTACCCGACGACTTCGAGGTCCCGCGCGAGCTCACCACCGAGTCGTTCCGCCTGGAGCCTCTCGGCAACCTGGCCGACCTGCGCAGGCACGCCGACGACTTCGACCGGCGGGCCGGGTTCACCTGTTCGGTGCTCGCGGCGGACGAGGTGATCGGGTGCGTCTACATCTACCCGGCGCGCGACGATCACGCCGTGGCGAGCGTGCACTCCTGGGTGCGTGCCGACCGCGCTGACCTGGACAAGCCGCTCTACGACGTGGTTTCCGCCTGGCTTGCCGACGACTGGCCGTTTCCGGAGATCCGCTACGTGCCGCGACCTCGAACTGGCGGGTAGGCACAATCGCCCAAACGGGTAGGGTCGCCCGCATGACGCAGCGCAAGACGAGGGTGGCCGTGGTCTTCGGCGGCCGCAGTTCCGAGCACGAGGTCTCCTGCCAGTCCGCCAAGAGCGTCCTGCCCTACCTGGACGCGGACCGCTTCGAGGTGGTGCCGGTCGGCATCACGCCGCAGGGGCAGTGGGCGCTCGGCACGGACCCGAACGCGCTGGAATCAGGCGCGGGCAACCTCCCCACGCTGCGCAACAAGACCGACATCACCCCGGTCGAGCCGGGCGTCGCGCTCCAGGACGTGGACGTCGTCTTCCCGCTGCTGCACGGCGCGTGGGGCGAGGACGGCACGATCCAGGGTCTGCTCGAACTCGGTGGTCTCCCGTACGTCGGGCCGGGCGTGTTCGCGAGTGCCGCCGCCATGGACAAGGTCTTCGCCAAGAAGATCCTCGAGGCCGAAGGACTGCCGGTCGGCAAGTTCGTCGCGCTGGACCGGGCCGCCACCACGCTGACCCTCGACGAGCGCGAGCACCTCGGCCTGCCGGTGTTCGTGAAGCCGTCCCGCGCCGGGTCGTCGGTCGGCATCTCCAAGGTGAGCGACTGGGCGGACCTGGACGCCGCGATCTTCGAGGCGCGCCAGCACGACCCGAAGGTCATCATCGAGGCCGCCGTGCCCAACGTCCGCGAGATCGAACTCGCGGTGCTGGAGTTCCCGGACGGTCGCGTCGAGGCCTCGCTGCCCGCCGAACTGCGTCCGGTCGGCACGGGCGCCGACTGGTACGACTTCGAGGCCAAGTACGTCAACGACTCCTACGAGGCCGACATCCCCGCGAAGCTCGACGACGACATCACCGCGCAGCTGCGCGAGATGGCCGTCGTCGCGTTCAAGGCGCTCGACTGCCAGGGTCTGTCCAGGGTGGACTTCTTCCTCACCGAGCGGAACGAGCTCATCGTCAACGAGCTCAACACCATGCCCGGTTTCACGCCGATCTCCATGTACCCCAAGGCGTGGGAGGCGACCGGCATCGATTTCCCGACCCTGCTGACCACGTTGATCGAGACGGCGATCGCGCGCGGTTCAGGCCTTCGTTAGGGCGCGGTCTTGACCGGCTGCTTCGGCAGCAGGTCGCGCACCGTCGTCGAGATGTCCTGCAACGGTCCGGTGCCCGCGTCGTCGGGCACCGTCAGCGCCACGTACGCGTCGCGGTCCACGATCACCCACGTCGAGCTGCCGGAACCGGGCAGCTGCAACCACTGCACGTCGGAGATCACCCGCAGTTGCGAGGTCGCCGACAGCTCGGACGGCCTCGGCATCCCGCACCGCAGAACCACCGGATCGTGTTCGGCGTCACCCCACGCGACGGCGGCGGGCGGCGCGGGCGAGGCGAGCTCCCGGCGCGGCAGCATGTCCTTCCCGGACGGCAGCCCCACCGGCAGCTTCTCGACGAGGGACACGCACGTCGGTGAGCCCGCGTCCGGTGCGTCGATCGAGACCAGCGCGAGGGGACCCGTGCGACCGGGTACGTCCTGCGTCTGGTTTCCCGTGCCCAGCACTAGACCGAGCGTGGCGACACCGATGGCGAGCAGCACGGCGAGCCCGACCGCCGCGAGCAGCGGCCGGGACAGCGCCGACGTGGATTCCTGCTGAGTCACCCAGTTATGACAACACGGGTCAGAGATGGACCACCGGGCAGGTCAACGTCCGGGTGATTCCCTCGACGTTCTGGATCCGCGCGACCACGAGCTGGCCGAGCTGGTCGACGGTCTCCGCCTCGGCGCGCACGATGACGTCGTAAGGACCGGTGACGTCTTCTGCGGTTGCTACGCCGGTGATTCCGGAGATCTCGGAGGCGACTGCGGCGGCCTTGCCGACCTCGGTCTGGATGAGGATGTATGCATGCACCACGGCGTGCCCCTTCGTCGCGACAGGTTGGGTCGAGGTAGGAACGTGTCACGCAACGTACCCCAGTTGGGGTTCCGAATGCTCAGATTGGGAGGCAACTTTGCGTCCGGAGCCGCCGCGCGACGCGGAGACGGTCGCCGATGTGGGTGAGTTCAATCTCATCCACCGGGTGACGACCGGTCGGGCGCAACCCGAGACGACCATCCTCGGTCCCGGTGACGACGCGGCCGTGGTCGCCGTTCCGGACGGCAGGGTCGTGGCCTCCATGGACGTGCTGGTCGAAGGTGTCCACTTCAGACTCGACTGGTCCAGTCCCGAGCAGGTGGGCCGAAAAGCGGCGGCCGTGAACCTCGCGGACATCGTCGCGATGGGAGCGTTGCCGTCCGGTCTGCTCGTCGGGATCGCGTGCCCGCCGGACACTCCCGCGGCGACGGTGCAGGGGATCATGTCGGGACTCTGGCAGGAGGCGGCGACGGCCGGCGCGGGCATCGTCGGCGGCGACATGGTCAGCTCCGCCACGCTGGTGATCTCGATCACGGCCATGGGCGACATGAACGGGCTCGAGCCGATCACGAGGTCAGGGGCGCTCGTCGGGGACGTCGTGGCGGTGGCCGGAAGACTCGGCTGGGCGGCCGCGGGACTGGCCGTGCTGGGGCGCGGTTTCCGTTCCCCGGTGGGCATCGTGAACGCCCAGCGCACGCCGGAGCCGCCGTACGAGGAGGGCCCCAGGGCCGCGGAGGCCGGCGCCACTTCGATGATCGACGTCTCGGACGGACTGCTGCAGGACCTCAGCCACATCGCGGACTCCAGCGGCGTGGCGATCGACATCCGCACCGAACTCCTGCCGCTGCACCAGCGTCTGCTCGACGTCGCGTCGGCGCTCGGCGGTGACGCGCGGCACTGGGCGCTGACCGGAGGCGAGGATCACGCGCTCGCGGCGACGTTCCCGGGCCCCAAGTCGGTTCCGGAGAACTGGACGACCATCGGCACGGTCCGCGCGGGCCAGGGTGTGACGGTCGACGGCAGGGTTTATGAAAAACCTCCTGGCTGGGAGCACTGGCGCGCGTAAACTGGTCGATGTGGAACTATGCACGCGGACGTATGACCATCCAGACTCGGTCAAGATGATCGCCGACCTGCAACAGGTCTACGTCGACCGCTACGGCGATGTCGACGTCACGCCGGTCGACCCGGCGCAGTTCGCCGCACCGCTCGGCTACTTCGTGATCGGCTACCTCGACGGCGTGCCCGTCGCGTGCGGTGGCTGGCGCATCAGCCCCGAACTCGAGGGCGCCGCCGAGATCAAGCGGATGTACGTCGTCGACTCCGTGCGCGGCAAGGGCCTGTCCCGGTTGGTCCTCGCCCACCTGGAGACGACCGCGCGCGAGGCGGGCCTGGAGCGGATGGTGCTGGAAACCGGTCTCCGCCAGCCGGAGGCGATCAGCCTGTACACCTCCAGCGGTTACGAGCAGATCGACAACTTCGGCGTGTACCGGGACCACCCGGAGAGCCGCTGCTTCGGGAAGTCGTTGTAGGTTCGGGCGCATGGCCATTTATGCGTTGGGGGACTACACGCCGCAGATCCACCCGGACGCGTACGTGCACCCGGATGCGACGGTGATCGGTGACGTGCGCATCGGCGCGTTCTCGTCGGTGTGGCCGCAGGCCGTGCTGCGCGGCGACTACGGCCGCATCGTCGTCGACGAGCGCACGTCGATCCAGGACGGCACGGTGATCCACTGCACCGAGGTCCACCCGGTGCACATCGGTTCGTCGTGCGTCATCGGCCACAACGTGCACATCGAGGGCGCGACGGTCGCGGACGACTGCCTGATCGCCTCGGGTTCGGTGGTGCTCAACGGTTCCATCGTGGAAAAGGGCGCGATTGTCGGCGCCGGCGCGGTGGTCTCGTTCGACGGCCACGTCCGCGAACGTTCGATGGTGCTGGGAGTTCCCGCTCGCGAGCGGGCCGGACATGTTGTGCCAGAACAGGCCTGGGCATTCATCGTCGAGAAATACGTTCAGAACATCGCTTTGTACCGGGAGAAGCTCCGTCGGCTGGATTGAGTGAGATAGGGTTCACAGCCGTGGCTCGTCCCCTCAACGAAGTTGTCGAAGCCGGTTGGGCTGAAGCTCTCGCCCCCGTTGCTGACCAGATCGCCGCCATGGGTGAGTTCCTGCGCGCGGAGGTCGCCGCCGGCCGCACCTACCTGCCGGCGGGTGAGAACGTGCTGCGTGCGTTCCAGCAGCCGTTCCACCAGGTGAAGGTGCTGATCGTCGGCCAGGACCCGTACCCGACGCCCGGCCACGCGGTCGGCCTGTCGTTCTCGGTGGCCCCCGACGTGCGGCCGATCCCCAAGTCGCTGGTGAACATCTACAAGGAGTACGCGGAGGACCTCGGTCACCCGTTGCCCTCCAACGGTGACCTCACGCCGTGGTCCGAGCGCGGTGTGCTGCTGCTCAACAGGGCGCTCACCGTGCAGCCCGGCAAGGCGAACTCCCACCAGGGCAAGGGCTGGGAGGCCGTCACCGAACAGGCGATCAAGGCGCTGGCGGCGCGCGACGCGCCTCTTGTCTCCATTTTGTGGGGCCGCAACGCCCGCAACCTGCGCCCCTTGTTGGAACCGTTGCCCGCCATCGAATCCGCGCACCCGTCGCCGCTTTCCGCGCACGCCGGGTTCTTCGGCTCGAAGCCGTTCAGCCGCGCCAACGAACTGCTGGAGAAGCAGGGCGCGGATCCGATCGACTGGAAGCTGCCCTAATTCATTCGGCCCGCATGCTTCGCGGCACTAGCGTCGCGAAGCATGCGGGGGAATCGTGATCTGAGGCTGCTGGCGTTCGGCGCCGCCGTCTCCGAATTCGGCAATTCGTTGTCGCTGCTCGTCCTGTTGTTCTGGGCGACACCGATCACCTCGCTGCTGGTCGCCGCGATCCTCGTCGCCGAACTGCTCCCGCTCGTGCTCGGCGCGCCGCTGGCCGGCCTGCTCGTCGACCGGCTGCCCAACCGCCGCCTGCTGATCATCGCGCTGCTCGGGCAGGGCCTCGCGATCGCGGCCATCGCGCCGTTGATGGGCCAGCCCGTCTTCGTGGTGGCGCTGGTGTTCCTCTCGGGCTGCGGCCGCGCGGTCGCCATGCCCTCCACGTCCGCATTGGTGCCGCACATCGCCGGCGAAGAAGAAGCGACACGTGGTTACGCGTGGCTCGGCACCGCACGCAGTGTCGGCAACATCGCCGGCGTGACCGGTGGCGCGTTGCTCGCCGGGATCTTCGGGCACCCCGCCGCGTTGCTCGTCGACGGTGCCACGTTCTTCGTTTACGCCGGGCTGCTGACGTTCGTCCGGTCCGAACGCAGGCCTTCTGGCGAGCACAAGGCGCGACCCAGTGCGCTTTCGGGGATTCGGCACGTTCGGCGCGATCCCGTGCTGTTCGCGGCGATCATCGGGCTGGCGTTGGTCGCCGGCGCGGTCGTGGTGATCAACGTGGCCGATCCCGCGTTCGTGCGGTACGTGCTGCACGGCGACGAGTTCGTGCTGGGCGCGATGCAGGCGTGCTGGATGGTCGGGATGCTGTTCGGCAACCGGCTGGCGGCGCGGCTTCGGACCGTGCCGGAGGTCGCCTACGCGCTCGCGATCTCCGGCATCGTCACGGGCATCGCGGTGTTGATCCCGGCGACGTTCCCGTTCGTCGTGGCGGCGGGGATCGGCTGGTTGATCGGTGGCGTGATGAACGGCGTGGGCAACGTGACCATGAACGCCATCGTGCGGTTGCGCACACCTGAGGAGATGCGCGGGAGGGCGTTCGCCGCGGCAGGGTCGATGGTGATCGGCGCGAACCTGCTCGGAACGGCGGCAGCAGGCGGGTTGTTGCTGGTCATGGGGCCACGGGCGGTGTTCGCGCTGGGCGGCACCGGGGCGTTGCTCAGCGGCGTCGCCTGCCTGGTGTTCGTGCACCGCGCCCTGCGCCGTCAGGCCGCCAGTTGTGACGTGGACCGGTACCAGGACACGGTTTCGCCGAGCCCTTGACGCAGTGCCCGCGGTGTCACCAGCTGGTACATCCGCGTGGTGTCGAACGGGCGAGGAGGCGCGCCGGTCGGTTTGGTGGGATCGAGCCGCACCCGCTCGGGCACGTCCAGGAGCGCGCACAACGTCCGAGCCAGTTCGAGGATCGAGATGGTCTCGCGTGACGCCACGGTCAGCACGTCGTCGGTGTCTTGGGCGACCATCTCCAGCATGGCGGTCACGACGTCGCGCACGTGCACGAACGACCGCGTCTGCGAGCCGTCGCCCCAGATCTCGACGTCCTGGCCTGAGGTGATCCGGGTGATCATCGCCGGGATCACCCGGTCGACCTTGTCCCGCGGGCCGTAGACGTTCGAAGGCCGCGGCAGGAAGATCCGCATGCCGTACTGCTTGCGGTACTGCTCGGCGAGCAGCTCGACCACGGATTTCGAGAGCGCGTAACCGTTGTCGGACTCCACTGATGCTTCGGCGGAGCTGACCAGCACGACTTTTCCGACGCCCGCGTCGCGCGCGCAGTTCAGCACGTTCGACCCGATGCGGAGGTTGGTGTCGAAGATGAGGGCGGTGTTGTCGCGCTTGAACGCCGCGTTGCCGTCCATCGCGGCCGTGTGGATCACCGTGTCGGCGTTGGGAGCCGCGTAACGGAGCACCGCCCGCAGCTCGTTCTCGTCGCGCAGATCGAGCGGGAACGTCTGAAGGTTCGGCGCGGTGAACGGCGGTGGATCCGTGCGGTACAAGGCGACTACACGGGCGTTGGTGCCCAACAGGGTCTCCACCACGTGCGACCCGATGAAGCCGCCCGCGCCCGTCACCACGACTGTTTGTCCTGAGATCACTGTTGCGCCTCCACTAGAGCGATGAGGGAGGAGACGACGGAGGCGGGTGACGGCATGGCCCGCATCTCGTCGCGGATCTTCTCCGCGGCCACGCGCGCTGCCGGGTCGTGCAGCAGCCGGTCGGCGTGGTCGCGGACGCACTCCGCGGTGATGTCGTCTCCGATGAGCTTGGCGGCGGCGCCGACGGCTTCCGCGCGGTCGGCGTGGCGGTGCTGGTCGCACATCTGCGGCAACGCGAGCTGCGGCAGGCCCGCGTGCAGCGACGTCATGGTCGTGCCCGAGCCGCCGTGGTGCACCACGGCGTCGCAGACGCGCAACACCTGGTTGAGCGGCAACCAGTCGATGATGCGAGCGTTGGCGGGCACGATGCCGGGGTCGAGTGCTCCGCCGCCCGTGATCACAAACACGTCTGCGTCGATGGTCTCGAGTCCTGCGAGAACGGTGCGCAGCACACGGTCGTGTTCGCCACCTGGGACGGGCACACTGCCGAGCGTGACGCAGATCCTCGGCCTTGTGCGTGGCTCGAACAGCCACGCCGGAAGCACACCTGAGCCGTTGTAGGCGGTGTAGGCCATCGGCTGGCCTTCCGGCGCGTCCGGGTACTGAAGCGCCGCCGGGCAGACGTCCACTAGCTGCGCGGGGTCGTCCGGGAATCCCCACTCGCGGTGCACCGGTTCGAGCGCGGCGGCCTCGGCGTCGGCCAGTTCGGCCGGCAGCGCGACGCCCCAGGTGTGCCGGACGAGCGGAATCCCGAGTCGTGCGGCGGCGATCGGTCCCGCGTACTCCCACGGCGTGTGAACCACGGCATCAGGACGCCATCTCCCGGCCAGCTCGACCACGTTCGCAACCGTGAAATGGGCGATTCTCACGTAATGCTCGGTGACGTGTTCTATCAGCGCTTCCGTCACGTTCCCGGAATAAAGCGCATGATTCGAGTTCGCGAAGACAGTGCGAATGGACACCTCGCCCACCGCTGCGGCCGGTAGCCCGGTAGCAGCTCCCACCTGCGCGAACCGGTCGGGCAGCGCGAGCAGCACGTCATGCCCGGCGTTGTTCAACGCCCAGCTGAGTGGAATAAGTGGATACAGGTGCCCGTAACCCGGACAACTCGTCACCAGGACTCGCACTCAACCAACGTAAGGGCAAGTTCGGGATTGTTTCAACATCGTCTTGATTGGCGAGTCAACTACACGTCTTGACTGGGTTTTTCCATGAAGTTCCGGGAAAAGCAGAAGAGCCCGGCCGAAGCCGGGCTCTTCTCGAACTAAAAACGAACTGTGGCGGTGATCAGCCGCGCACGACCTTGCCGGCCTTCAGGCAGGACGTGCACACGTTGATCCGCTGGCGCTGCGAGGCCGAAACCTTGGCGCGCACAGACTGGATGTTCGGGTTCCAGCGGCGGTTCGTCTTCCGCTGGGAGTGCGAAACCGAATGGCCGAAGCCCGGCCCCTTGCCACAGACGTCGCACACGGCAGCCACGTCAGCCACTCCTTCAGGTTCCTCAAGCGGTAAGTCTCGCGTCCCGGTGGGCGCGCAAGCGTGCACAAGCCTCAACCGGGCACGGCAACCCAATCAGGGTAGCCGGTGGCCTCACCCGCGACCAAACCGGGTGGATACTCTCGCCGCCATGCAGGTCATGGATGCGGTCGCGGTGCGCAGGTGGGCGGACGCGTGCGTGCGGTCGCTGGACGCCAATCGGGAGTCCATCGACCAGATCAACGTCTTCCCCGTACCGGATGGTGACACGGGGACGAACCTGCTGCACACGATGCAGTCGGCCCTCGACGCGCTGCTGCGGTCGCCGATCTCCACGGTGGGTGACGCGCTGTCCGCGCTGGCCCGAGGCGCGCTCGCGGGCGCGCGCGGCAACTCCGGCGTGATCCTGTCCCAGGTGCTCAGGGGGCTGGCGGAGACCGTGCAGGAGGTTTCCCTGGTCACCGGCTCGGCGCTGCGCAAGGGCCTGCAACGGTCGGACGAACTCGCCACGGCCGCCGTGTCCAAGCCGGTGGCCGGCACGGTCCTGTCCGTGCTGCACGCCGCTGCCGAGGCCGCACGTGACTGTCCGTCGGACGAACTCGACGAGGTGGTGATGGCGGCCTCACGCGCGGGTGCCATCGCCTTGGCCGACACGCCTCGTCAGCTGGCCGTGCTGGCCAAGGCCGGTGTGGTGGACGCCGGCGGGCGCGGGCTCGTTGTGTTGTTGGACACACTGGCCGCGGTGATCACCGGTCAGACCGTGGAAACCCCGATGGACGCGCCCTTGCTGCCGCGCACGCCCGAGTCGCTGACGACCGCGCGTGAGAGCGGGTCGCCGGAGTTCGAGTACGAGGTCATGTACCTGCTCGACGACACCTCGGAGGAGGCGGTCGTGGAGCTGCGCGCGTCGTTGAACCTGCTCGGCGACTGCGTGTCCGTCGTGGGCGACGGTGCTTCTTTGTGGACCGTGCACGTGCACTGCAACGACATCGGCGCGGCGATAGAGGCGGGTGTGCGCGCTGGGCGCCCGCACCGCATCACGGTGGCGCGGTTCGCCGACCAGATCGCCGCGCAGGCTTCACGGTTCGTGCGCGACCGGGCGATCGTGGTGGTGGTGAGCGGCGCCGTGGACCTCTTCCGCGCAGAAGGCGCCGCGGTGTTCGACCTCGCTACTTCTTCTGCAACGCCCACGGACCTGTTGTCGTCCATCGTGTCGACGCGCGCGCGCCACGTCGCGGTGCTGCCAGGTGATCCGGACATCCGCGAGGCACTCGAGGAGGCCGTGGCGTACGCACAGGCCGCAGGGCAGGACGTAGTAGTGGTGCCAACGTTCTCGCCCGTGCAGGCCCTCGCGGCGTTGGCGGTGCACGACCCATCCAGGCGCGCTGGTGACGATGTTGTCGCGATGGCGGAGGCCGCCGCCGCCACGCGCCGCGGTGAGCTCTCGATCGCCGCCGACGAGGCCATCACGTGGGTCGGCCGCTGCCAGCCGGGCGACCTGCTGGGCATGCTCGACGGCGAGGTCGTGCTGATCGAGCCAGGTCCCGCGTCGCCGGAGTCGTTGCTGGACCTGTCCTGCCGGCTGGTCGACCGCATGCTCAACGGCGGCGGCGAGCTGGTGACCGTGATTTTGGGCGCGGACAGTCCGGATGGTTTGGTGGACGTGCTCGAGGACCACCTGCGGGTCACCCATCCGGAGGTGGAAGTGACGGCGTATCCGGGCGGTCAGCCGGACGCGGTCATTTTTGTCGGTGTCGAGTAGTTCAATAGGGCGCGATGATCTCCTTCGACGACAAGCTGCAGCCGTTGCTCGGCAAGAAGACCGCCGACGCACTGGAGACCGGCCTCGGCCTCACGACGGTCGGTGACCTGCTGCGCCACTACCCGCGCCGGTACGACGAGCGCGGGAAGCTGACCGACATCCGCTCGCTGGAAATCGACGAGCACGTCACCGTGCAGGCCGAGGTCCGCAAGTGCACCAAGCGGCGGATGAAGGCCAGGCACGGCCACATGACCGAGGCCGTGATCACCGACGGCACCTCCGAGCTGCACCTGGTGTTCTTCGGCAAGGTGGCGTTCGTGGCCGAGCAGGAACTCCTGCCGGGCACGCGCGCCCTGTTCGCGGGCAAGGTCGGCCGCTACCGCCAGAACCTGCAGCTGGTGCACCCGGCGTTCGAGATCCTGACCCCGGAGCAGGACGGATCGTCGTTCCTGCAGGCGTTCCTGCCCGTCTACCCGGCCTCGCAGCACATCAACACGTGGAACATCGCGAACTGCGTGAAGCAGCTGCTGGAGATCTGGGACGGCGTGCCGGAGGACCCGCTGCCCGCCGACTTCCGCACCGAGCACGGCCTGATCGGGCTGGAATCGGCGCTGCGGGCGATCCACCGGCCGGAGAGCTGGGCGGAGATCTCCGTGGCGCAGCTGCGGTTGAAGTGGGACGAGGCGCTGGCCGTGCAGCTGGCCCTGGCCCAGCGCCGCAAGGCGTCCACGGCTCGCCCGGCACCGGCCTGCGCGCGCCGGTCCGGCGGCATCCTCGACGCGTTCGACGCGCGGCTGCCCTTCACGCTGACGAAAGGTCAGGTGGAGGTCGGGGAGCAGATCGCCTCGGACCTGGAGTCCACCGTGCCGATGAACCGCCTGCTGCAGGGCGAGGTGGGCTCGGGCAAGACCATGGTCGCGTTGCGAGCAATGCTCCAGGCCGTCGACGCCGGCCGTCAGTCCGCGATGCTCGCCCCCACCGAAGTCCTTGCGGCACAACACGCTCGCTCGTTGCAGGAGATGCTCGGCGACCTCGCCCAGGCAGGCCAGCTGGGTGGCGCGGAAGACGCCACGCGCGTGACGTTGCTGACGGGCTCGATGAACACGGCCCAGCGCCGCCAGGCGTTGCTGGACATCGTGACCGGCGAGGCGGGCATCGTCGTCGGCACGCACGCGATCATCCAGGAGAAGGTCGAGTTCCACTCGCTGGGCCTGGTCGTGGTGGACGAACAGCACCGCTTCGGCGTCGAGCAACGCGCCGCCCTGAGCGCGCGGGGTGAACGGGAAAACCCGCACGTGCTCGTCATGACCGCGACGCCGATCCCGCGCACCGTGGCCATGACAGTCTACGGCGATCTCGAAGTGTCCGCCCTGCGCGAGTTGCCGGGCGGCCGCTCACCGATCAAGACCTCGGTGGTGCCCGTGCGCGAGAAGCCGACGTGGCTCGACCGCGCGTTTGCCCGCGTGCGTGAAGAAGTCTCCGCCGGCCACCAGGCCTACTTCGTCTGTCCGCGCATCGGCGACGAGGAGCCCGCGAAGTCCGAAGACGAGGACAAGCGCCCGGCCCTGTCCGTGGTCGACGTGGCGAACATGCTGGCGCAGGGCCCGTTGCGCGGCCTGCGCGTCGAAATCCTGCACGGCCGCATGCCACCCGACGAGAAGGACGCCGTGATGCGCGCCTTCACGGCCAACGAGGTTCAGGTACTGGTCGCCACCACCGTCATCGAGGTGGGCGTCAACGTCCCGAACGCCACGGTCATGGCCATCATGGACGCGGACCGTTTCGGCGTCTCGCAGCTCCACCAGCTCCGCGGCCGCGTGGGCCGGGGCAGCGCGCCCGGCCTCTGCCTGCTGGTGACGGAGATGCCGGAGATGACCGCGACCATGGAACGCCTGCGCGCCGTCGAGTCCACTCTGGACGGTTTCGAACTCGCCCAGCTGGACCTGGAACTGCGCCGCGAGGGCGACATCCTCGGCGCCGCGCAGTCCGGCCGCCGCTCGGGGCTGAAGATGCTGTCGCTGTTGCGTGACGAGGACATCATCGCGGACGCCCGCGTGGCGGCCCAACTGGTGGTGGACGCGGATCCGGACCTGGCGAAGCACCCCGGGCTCGCGGGGATGGTGGCGACGCTGCTGACGGAGGAGAGGGCGGACTTCCTGGAGAAGGCTTAGCCGGCACGGGTCGGTGCTGTGTGATGGGCCGCAGCCCTGAGCCGACCTCGCTCGCACCGGTTGGCTGACAGCCGCTCAAGTCGGCTTCACCGGCGGCTGGTCGCTCACCACGCGAGTCGGCCACGCACCGCGGTGCGCCACTCACGACTCGGAGCGGGCTGCGGCCGTGGGCGACCTGTCGTCCGTCACCAGCTTCCGGCGCGCGCACCCGCGCACACCTGGTTCACCTGAAGGTGTGCGCGTGCCACGTGCCGGACTTGTCCGATCTCCCCAGTACGTTCCCGATCGTGCGCCGCTTGATCATCACCGCGTTCGTCGCCGCCACCCTCATCGCGTCCCAGGCCCCGGCCCTCGCGAACCCTGCGGTCCTGACCGGCGAGGAGTCCCGCTACCCCCACGCGATCCGCCTCGAGCACGGTCCCGGCCGCGGCTCGATCCTGGTGGCGCTGCACGGCAACCACGTCGTGGACGTCCTGCGCGCCAACCGGACCGGCAAGAAGTTCAGGAAGGTCGCCTCGTTCGTCGACACCGCCAGCGCTCACGCGAGCTGCTGCGGGCACCTCTACGAGTTGCCGAGCCAGGTGGGCGACATGCCCGTCGGCACGGTGCTGTGGGTGGGGTCGGTGGGCTACAAGGAAGAGACCCTGAAGGCGCGGATCTGGCGCAGCCAGGACGCCGGCGAGACGTGGCAGTACCTGTCCGAGTGCGCGCGGGCCAGGCCTCAGGGCGGGCTGTGGGAGCCGGACCTGTCGGTGGACGCGCTGGGCAGGCTCAACTGCTACTTCGCGGACGAGTCGGACAGCGCGCACAGCCAGTACATCGGGCGGACGGTGTCGGCGGACGGCGTCACCTGGTCGGCCAAGGAGAAGATCGTCGCGGTGCGGCAGAAGGGGCTCCGGCCGGGAATGGCGCAGGTCAAGCGGTTGCCGACGGGCCGGTACTACATGATGTACGAGATCTGCGCGCAGCCGAACCAGTACTTCTGCGAGGCGTACCACCGCACTTCGCAGGACGGCGTCAGCTGGGGTGATCCGGCGTGGTCCGGCACCAGACCGATAACGAAGGACGGCAAGTACTTCGCGCACACGCCGTCGATCACCCTCGCGCCCAACGGCACGCCTGAAGGGCGCGTGATCCTGATGGGGCAGATGCTGATGAACGCGTCGGGCAAGGTCGACGCGGGCAACGGCAGGACGGTCTTCGTCTCGGAGAACGGCGGCAGGGACGGCTGGTACGAGGTCGCGGCGCCGGTTCCGGTGCCGGGAGCGCGCGACAACTCCTGCCCGAACTACCACCCCAGCGGCGTCGCGTCGCTCGACGGCAGGTCGCTCATCGGGTTCGCCAGCGACTACGTGGCGAACGGCGGCTGCCACACGAGCTGGGCCACGAGCAGCCTGCCGCCGTTCCCCGGCTGATCGAGTCGAACACTCAGTCCTGGCGCGGCTTGGGCAGCTGCTGGGTCTTGTCCTCGTCGGCCTTCTCGGCGTCGTCCAGCGGCTTCAGCACGGACATCGCCGCGTCCACCGCGGCCTGGGCGGCGTGGAACTGGTTCGCGAGGTTGTCGTGCGCCGAACGCAATGACGCTTCCTTCTCGGCCGCGGCGGCGGCGCGCTGGTCGGCCTGGGCGACCGCGGCGGCCCTCTTCTCCTCCGCCTCGCGCACCAACGCCGACGTCCTGGCCTCGGCGTCACGGACGAGCGTCGAAGCCTTCTCGTCGGCCTCGCGCACCACCGAAGCCGCCTTCTGCTCGGCGTCCGCGACGGTGGCCTCCGCCTTGTCGGACGCCTCGCGCAGGGTCGTGGCCGCCTTGTCCTCCGCCGCGCTGACCAGGGCGACTGCCTGCGCGGACGCGTCGGACGTGGTCTTCTCGGCCTTGGCGAGCGACTCGGCCTCGAGGTCGGCGAGCGCCTTCTCGGCCTCGGCCTGCTTGAGCTTGAGGGCGTCGTCGAGCTTCTGCAGCGCCTCGACCCGCGTGACCTCGGCCTCGGCGGCGACCCGCTCGGCCTCCGACTTGGCGTCCGCGAGCACCTTCTTGTGCTCGGCGGTCAGCGTCGCCTTGAGGCCGTCGTACTCCTTGTCGAGCGTGTCGTGGTACGCCTTGTACTTCGCGTCGAGCTCCACGCGGCGGGCGTCCAGGTCGGCCGACTTCTTCTCGAACTCGGCGGCGACGCGCTCGGCGTCGGCACGCACCTCGGCGACCAGGGCCTCGTGCTCGGAGGTCAGCCTCGTGCGCAACGCGGTGTGCTCGGCCTCCAGCTCGGACTTGCGGTCGGCGAACTTCTGGTCGAGCTCGGCGTGGCGCTGCTGGTAGGTGACCTCCAGCTGCTTGCGGCGGGCCTCGGTCTCGGCGAGCAGGCGGTTGTGGCTGTCCCGCTGATCGGCCGCCCACTTCTCGGCCTCGCCGCGCGTGGCGGCCGCCTTGTCGAGGGCGTCCTTGCGGATGTCCGCGATCTCTTCCTCGGCCAGGCTCATCATCACGCGAACACGCTCGGTGACGTTGGACGCGCTCACGGGGCTGTTGGCGAGGTTCTGGAGCTGCATCTTGGTCTTGTCGAGATCGGCGCGCATCGAGTTCAGGAGCTTGGTCAGCTCTGCCACCTGCGCGGCAGCCGCGTCTCGGGAGCGGTTCGAGTTCTTGAGGTCGAACTCAAGGCGAGTGACTCGTTCATTCACCTGTCGCTGGTTGTAACCACGGAGGACAACGTCGAAATGCGGTGTGCGGGCAGTAGGCTGCCCGGCTCCATCAGCCCCGGCCATATGGCTCACCCTACCGAGATGTTTCCCAAGATCGTCACTCGATCTGGTTAATCCCACTACCGGCCGCAGTCTGACCGGGTGGTGGGTGTCCATCTTGCTCTCCACACGCGAGAATTCTCACCAGCAGGACCGATCAGGATGACACCCATCACGTGAGACAGTCCTCCCAACAGGCAAGAGTCGCACGGTAACGTGCCTGAACTGACCGCAGAGCAATACCGGGAGGGCTACGGATGTTCCGCAAGGTTCTTGTCGCCAACCGCGGCGAGATCGCGATTCGCGCGTTCCGAGCCGCCTACGAACTGGGCGCGGGAACGGTCGCCGTTTTCCCTCACGAGGACCGAAACTCGCTGCACCGGTTGAAGGCGGACGAGTCTTACGAGATCGGCGAGCCGGGTCACCCCGTGCGCGCGTATCTCTCCGTCGACGAGATCATCAAGGCCGCCCGCAAGGCGGGCGCCGACGCGATCTACCCCGGTTACGGCTTCCTGTCCGAGAATCCGGAACTCGCGCTGGCCTGCCGGGAGGCAGGGCTCACGTTCGTCGGCCCCGTCGCCGAGGTCCTGGAGCTGACGGGCAACAAGGCGCGCGCCATCGCCGCCGCCCGCGAGGCCGGGCTGCCGGTGCTGGAGTCGAGCGAGCCGTCCTCGAACGTCGACGAGCTCCTCGAAGCGTCGAAGACGATGCGTTTCCCCGTGTTCGTCAAGGCTGTCGCCGGTGGCGGTGGCCGGGGCATGCGCAAGGTCGACGACCCGGCCGCGTTGCGTGAGGCGCTCGAAGCCGCTTCCCGTGAAGCGGAGTCGGCGTTCGGCGACCCGACGGTGTTCCTCGAGCAGGCCGTGGTCGAACCGCGCCACATCGAGGTGCAGATCCTCGCCGACGGCCAGGGCAACGTGATCCACCTGTTCGAGCGCGACTGCTCGGTGCAGCGGCGTCACCAGAAGGTCATCGAGATCGCGCCCGCGCCGAACCTGGCGCCCGAGCTGCGCGACCGGATCTGCGCCGACGCGGTGAAGTTCGCCCGGCACATCGGCTACCGCAACGCCGGCACCGTGGAGTTCCTGCTCGACCCGCAGGGCCACTACGTCTTCATCGAGATGAACCCGCGCATCCAGGTCGAGCACACGGTCACCGAAGAGGTGACCGACGTCGACCTCGTGCAGTCGCAGATGCGCATCGCGTCCGGCGAGACGCTCGACGACCTCGGCCTGTCGCAGGACACCGTTCAGCTGCGCGGTGCGGCGCTGCAGTGCCGCATCACGACGGAGGATCCGGCCAACGGGTTCCGCCCGGACACCGGCATGATCAGCGCCTACCGCTCGCCAGGTGGTTCCGGCATCCGCCTCGACGGCGGCACGGCCGGCGCGGGCATGGCGATCGGCGCGCACTTCGACTCGATGCTCGTGAAGCTCACCTGCCGCGGCCGCAACTTCGAACTCGCCGTCGCCCGTGCGCGCCGTGCGATCGCGGAGTTCCGCATCCGCGGTGTCTCCACGAACATCCCGTTCCTGCAGGCGGTCCTGGACGACCCGGACTTCTACGAGGGCCGCGTCACCACGTCGTTCATCGAGAAGCGCCCGCACCTGCTGACCGCGCGCCACTCGGCCGACCGCGGCACGCGCCTGCTGACCTACCTAGCGGACGTCACGGTCAACCACCCGAACGGCACCCGCCCGACCGCGGTGGACCCGCGCGAGAAGCTGCCGGTCATCGACCTGAACGCCGAGCCGCCCGCCGGTTCCAAGCAGAAGCTGGTCGAGCTCGGTCCCGAGGGCTTCGCGCGGTGGATGCGGGAGAGCAAGGCCGTCGGCGTCACGGACACCACGTTCCGCGACGCGCACCAGTCGCTGCTCGCCACCCGAGTGCGCACCAAGGACCTGCTCGCCGTCGCGCCGCACGTCGCGCGCATGACGCCAGAGCTGCTGTCCCTGGAGTGCTGGGGCGGCGCGACCTACGACGTGGCGCTGCGGTTCCTCGCGGAGGACCCGTGGGAGCGGCTCGCCGCGCTGCGCGAGGCCGTGCCGAACATCAACCTGCAGATGCTGCTGCGCGGCCGCAACACGGTCGGCTACACGCCGTACCCCGAGGCGGTCACCAATGCGTTCGTGCAGGAAGCCACGAACACCGGCATCGACATCTTCCGGATCTTCGACGCGCTCAACGACGTCGAGCAGATGCGCCCGGCGATCGAGGCCGTGCGCGAGACCGGGACGGCCATCGCCGAGGTCGCGCTGTGCTACACCAGCGACCTGTCCAACCCGGACGAACGTCTGTACACACTGGACTACTACCTCAAGCTCGCCGAGCAGATCGTCGGCGCGGGCGCGCACGTGCTGGCCGTCAAGGACATGGCCGGTCTGCTGCGCGCACCCGCCGCGGCACGCCTGATCTCCGCGCTGCGCAAGGAGTTCGACCTCCCGGTCCACCTCCACACGCACGACACGGCCGGTGGCCAGCTCGCGACCTACCTGGCCTCGATCCAGGCAGGGGTGGACGCGATCGACGGCGCCGCCGCGTCGATGGCCGGCACGACGTCGCAGCCGCCGCTGTCGTCGATCGTGGCGCTGACCGACCACACCGAGCACTCCACGGGTCTCAACCTGCAGAACGTCTGCGACCTGGAGCCCTACTGGGAGGCGGTGCGCAAGATCTACGCGCCGTTCGAGTCCGGCATCCCCGGCCCGACCGGCCGCGTCTACCACCACGAGATCCCCGGTGGTCAGCTCTCGAACCTGCGCACCCAGGCCGTCGCTCTGGGCCTGGGCGAGAAGTTCGAGGAGATCGAGTCGATGTACGCGGCCGCCGACCGCATGCTCGGCCACCTGGTCAAGGTGACGCCGTCGTCCAAGGTCGTCGGCGACCTCGCGCTGCACCTCGTGGGTGCGGGCGTGGCCCCGAAGGACTTCGAGGCGGACCCCGGCAAGTTCGACATCCCGGCCTCGGTGATCGGCTTCCTGCACGGCGAGCTGGGCGACCCGCCCGGCGGCTGGCCGGAGCCGTTCCGCAGCAAGGCCCTCGAAGGCCGTCCGGCCCCGAAGCCGGTCGAGGAGCTGTCCCCTGAGGACGAGGCCGGCCTGGTCGACGACCGGCGGGCGACGCTGAACCGGCTGCTGTTCCCGGCGCCCACCAAGGAGTTCCGCGTTCACCGCGACGCTTACGGCGACACGTCGGTGCTGCGCTCCAAGGACTTCTTCTACGGCCTGCGTCCTGGCGAGGAGTACTCCGTCGATCTGGAGCCCGGTGTGCGGCTGCTGATCGGGCTGGAGGCGATCTCCGAGGCCGACGCGCGCGGCATCCGCACGGTCATGGCGACCCTGAACGGACAGCTGCGGCCGATCCAGGTCCGCGACAAGTCCGTGGCGGCGGACATCCCGGCCGCGGAGAAGGCCGACCGGACGAACCCGAACCACGTCGCGGCGCCGTTCGCCGGCGTGGTGACGGCGGCGGTGGCCGAGGGTGACTCCGTGGACGCGGGTCAGACGGTCGCGACCATCGAGGCCATGAAGATGGAGGCCGCGATCACCGCTCCGAAGGCAGGGCGGGTGCAGCGCCTGGCGTTGCGCGGGGCCCAGCAGGTCGAGGGTGGCGACCTTCTGATCGTTCTGGAGTAAGCGTTTCCGACGAAAGGGCCCGGCCTCTCGCGAGGCCGGGCCCTTTCGTTGTGCGAGGAGCGTGGAACTCGACGACCATTCCCTGCGTTGCACCGGGCACGGGAGCACGGGAGAGGTTTCGATCATGAAGAAGGCGTTGGCCGGACTGCTCGGACTGGCAGGCGTGGCGTGGGCGTTGCGCGAGGTGCCGCGGCAGCTGGGCGGCACTCCGGATCCGGTGCACATGTCGCGTTCGCCGCGTTACCGCGACGGCAAGTTCCACAACGACAAGGAAGTCAGCACGGTCCCGGACCGGGACTCCTTCTCCGTGCGTGATTTTGTCTTCGGTGGCGAGGACCGCAAGCCGTCCGCCGCCGTGCCGCTGGTCGGGCCAGGCGCGCCGGTTTCGTCCGGTTTGCACGTCACCTGGTACGGGCACGCGTCGGCGTTGATCGAGATCGATGGCGCTGCGGTGCTGGTCGATCCTGTGTGGAGTGACCGGGTTTCGCCTTCGGCGCATGTCGGGCCGAAGCGGTTGCATCCGGTTCCGCATCAGTTGTCGGATTTGCCGGTGGTCAGTGCTGTGGTGATCTCGCATGATCACTACGACCATCTCGACATGGAGACCGTGCAGGCGCTGACCTCGGGTACGTCGGCGGTGTTCGTGGTGCCGCTGGGGCTTGGGGCGCATCTGGCTCGGTGGGACGTGCCCGCGCATCGCGTGGTGGAGCTGGACTGGGACGAATCGTTCTCCGTGGACGGGTTCACGCTCACTTGTACTGCGGCGCAACACTTCTCTGGGCGGTCGATCAAGCGGAACGTGACCTTGTGGGCGTCCTGGGTGATTGCTCGTGGGGAGCGGTCGGTGTTCTACAGCGGGGACACCGGGTATTTCCCCGGGTACAAGGTCATCGGGGAGGCTCATGGGCCGTTCGATGCGGTGTTGATGCAGGTTGGGGCGTATGGGGATGCTTGGCCGGACATCCACATGACGCCGGAGGACGGTGTGCGGGCGTTCGACGACCTCGGCGGTGGACTGCTGATCCCGGTGCACTGGGCGACGTTCAACCTGGCGTTGCATCCGTGGGGGGAGCCGATCGACCGGGTGTGGCGTGAGGTGAAGGCTCGGGGGATGAAGTTGGCTGTGCCTCGGCCTGGGGAGCGGGTTGATGTTGATGCTCCTGGTGAGGTTGATGGGTGGTGGCAGGCGTTGGCCTGATGGCGCGCGTGTTGCGCAGGTGGTTGGGTTGCGGGCGGCGGCTTGCGGTTGAGTGCTTCCCCTGGGGGACTCCGTCCCCCAGACCCCCTGCCAATCTGATCTGGGGAGTCCTCCGCCACGCGCGGGTTGATGGCACGCCTGTTGGGTTGGGCGGAGTTGCGTTGCGTAGGTGGTGCGGTCTGCGCGGCAAGGGCTGCGGCACGACTCGTGACGGGGCCCCGCCCGGAGCGCTGTTTCAAGCGAAGAGCGCCTCGGCTTCGCCATTGGGTCGCCTCGGCTTCGCCATCGGCGTGAGACCGGCGCGTTGCCGCGCGGGAGGTGGCTGGGACGATGGGCGGGTGACGAGGATTGTTGCCGGTACTGCGGGCGGTCGGAGGCTGAAGGTGCCGCCGAAGGGGACTCGGCCCACGTCTGACCGGGTGCGCGAGGCCCTGTTCAGTTCGCTTGAGGCGATGATGGATCTTGACGGGGCGAAGGTGCTGGACCTGTATGCCGGGTCGGGGGCGCTTGGGTTTGAGGCGTTGAGCCGGGGGGCTGCGCACGCCACGTTCGTGGAGTCGGACAAGCGGGCGGCTGAGGTGTTGAAGGCGAACGCTCGGGAGCTTGGGTTCGGCAACACGGTGATCGTCAACCGCACGGCTGAGGCTTTCACGTCGGCTGAGAGTGACGTGTACGACGTTGTGTTTGCCGATCCGCCGTACGCGGTTGGCGATGAGGAGCTCGGGAAAGTGTTGAGCGGGCTTGCCGGGAAGCTCGCGCGGGATGCGGTGTTGATTGTCGAGCGTGCTTCGCGCAGTGGCGAACCTTTGTGGCCTGACCTGGTGGAACCCTTGCGTGCCAAGCGATACGGGGACACGGCTGTGTATTGGGGTCAGGTGCGTTCTGATGGGTGACGAGAACCACGGACACGCCTGGAGGCGTCCGATCGGGTGCTAACGTCCGGCTTATGACGCGTGCCGTGACGCCCGGCTCCTACGACCCGGTAACCAACGGTCACCTGGACATCATCGAGAGAGCCGCGCATCTCTTCGACGAGGTCGTCGTCGCTGTGCTCATCAACAAGACCAAGAAGACGTTGTTCTCGGTTGAAGAGCGCATGGAGATGTTGCGCGAGGTCACGCAGCCTTGGCCGAACGTGCGGGTGGACTCGTGGCACGGGCTGTTGGTCGATTATTGTCGTGAGAACGACATCAAGGCCATTGTGAAGGGCCTTCGCGCGGTCACGGACTACGACTACGAGCTGCAGATGGCGCAGATGAACCACCAGCTCACCGGGGTCGACACGCTGTTCATGCCTGCCACGCCCGCGTACTCGTTCCTGGCGTCCTCGCTGGTCAAGGAGGTCGCGACGTACGGCGGCGATGTCAAGACGTTGTTGCCCGCGACGATCGAGCAGCGGTTGCAGCAGCGCCTGGCCGAGACTCGCTAGAGCGAGAGTTTCATGCCTACGTGCGATGCGGTGAAGCCGAGTCGTTCGTAGAAGCGGTGGGCGTCGGTGCGTGAGGCGTCCGTGGTGAGTTGGATGAGGCCGCAGCCGCGTGCACGGGCCTCGTTGATCGCCCAGGTCATGAGGTGTTCGCCCAGGCGGTTGCCGCGCTGGTCGGAGCGCACCCGGACGGCTTCCACGGTGGCGCGGGTCATGCCCAGGCGGGACAGGCCGGACGTGAACGTGAGCTGCAGGGTGCCCACCACCTGATCATCGGAGACCGCGACGGCCAGGTATTGGTGCGGGTCGGCGTCGATGACTTCGAAGGCTTTGAGGTAGGCGGGGTCGCCGGGGCGTTCGCGGGTGGCGCCGAGGGGGTCGTCGGCGAGCATTGCCACGATCGGGTCGACATCGGCCGCGGTGGCCTGCCTGATGGTGATGGTCACGGCAAATCCTGACACGCCCTGCCGATCTCCCTCTGCGGGGGAGATCGGCAGGGCACACTTGTGGGTGGGATCCACAGGGGTTAGGGAGTGAGACGTGTACCGGGTGTTCGAGGCACTCGACGAGCTCGTCACGATCGTCGAGGAAGCGCGCGGAGTACCGATGACCTCGGGCTGCGTCGTGCCGCGCGGTGATGTGCTCGAACTGCTCGACGACGTGCGCGATGCCATTCCCGCGGAGCTGGACGACGCGCAGGACGTGCTCGACCACCGCGACGAGGTCGTCGGCAAGGCCAAGCACGAGGCTGAGTCCGGGGTGTCGAAGGCACGCGCGGACGCTGATCGCATGCTCGCCGAGGCGCAGGCCGAGGCGGAGGCGATGCTGTCCGACGCGCGGGCACGAGCCGAGCGGATGATCGCCGAGGCGGAGGACCAGGCGGAACGGACCGTGGCCGCCGGTCGGCAGGAGTACGACGACCTGGTGGGTCGTTCGCACGCCGAGGCCGAGCGGATGATCCAGGCCGGCCGTGCCAACTACGAGCGCGCCACCGAGGACGGCCGAGCCGAGCAGGCCCGGCTCGTCAACGAGCAGGAGGTCGTCCGCGCGGCGCACGCCGAGGCGGCACGCCTGCTGGACGCCGCGCAGAGCGAGTCGATCCGGCTGCGGTCGGAGTGCGACGCGTACGTGGACGGCAAGCTCGCGGACTTCGAGGACCTCCTCGCGCACACGCTCAGGTCGGTCGGCAAGGGCCGCTCGCACCTGCGCGGACCGGCCGTCGCGGGGGCCGCGGCGCCGTTCGACTACGGTTCTTGACGAACCAGCTGGGCGCAAGGGGCGACTGAACGTGTGATTCGCGCTACGTCTTGCAGGTGCGATCACCTGCGGATTTCACGCGCGAGGCCGTCGTCCCGTACCCTGGACCGGCTGGACGTGGTAGGTCCCCGCCGGCAACAACCCGAAATCATGACTGAGCATCGTCACGCGTCCACGCGTCCCACAGCATCCAGTCCCTGGGTCATCGACACCAGGGACATCGGCCGTCGCGCCGGTCTGAGCCGACCCCTTGTCAGGTCGGTCCCCGGCGAAGGTGTGGGGCTGCTCGGGGTGATCGCGGTGCCCGAGAGCGGGGAAGTTGAGCTCGACCTCCTGATCGAATCGGTCGTGGAGGGCTTGCTCGTGTCGGGGACGGCGTTCGCCAAGGTCGCAGGGGAGTGCTCGAGGTGTCTCGAGTCGCTCACCGATGAGGTTGAAGTCCGGATCACGGAGCTCTACGCGTGGCCGGACAGCACCACGGACGAGACCACCGATGAAGACGAGGTCAGCCGGATCGTCAACGATCTGATCGACCTCGAGCCTGTGGTGCGGGACGCGATCGTCCTCGCGCTGCCGCAGGCGCCGCTCTGCGAGCCGGACTGCAAGGGGCTTTGCTCCGAGTGTGGTGGCAGGTGGGCGGAGCTCGGGCCCGACCACGGGCATGAGACGATTGACCCTCGGTGGGCCGCGTTGCAAGAGCGGCTCAGCGATGACAACAACGAGGAGAAGTAGTCGTGGCCGTCCCGAAGCGGAAAATGTCGCGTTCGAACACCCGTGCGCGCCGTTCCCAGTGGAAGACGTCTGCCGTGCACCTGGTGGCGTGCTCCAACAAGGCTTGCCGCCAGCCGAAGCCGCAGCACGTCGCCTGCCCGGCCTGTGGTCAGTACGCTGGCCGCCAGGTCGCTCAGCCGGCCTGATCTCCTCGGTTTCGTAGTGGGGGGAAAGCCGCCGCGCGCTCCGCAAGCCGACCGCGCGACTTTGTCCGAAGCGCTCGGCGTCCAACTGGACGCCGAGCTGCTCGGGCTTTCGCTCACCCACAGGTCGTACGCGTACGAGAACGGCGGCCTGCCGCCGAACGAGCGTCTTGAGTTCCTGGGAGACGCTGTGCTGGGGCTGGTCGTCACCGACCACCTCTATCGCACTCATCCCGACCTTCCCGAAGGTCAGCTCGCGAAGCTCCGTGCCAGCGTGGTGAACATGCACGCTCTCGCGGGTGTCGCGCGTGACCTGGGACCGGGCGGGCTGGGCGCACACCTGTTGCTCGGTCGTGGCGAAGAACTGACCGGCGGCAGGGACAAGGCGAGCATCCTCGCCGACGGTCTCGAGGCCGTCATCGGTGCGGTGTACCTGCAGTTCGGTATTGATACCGCACGAACGTTCGTTCACCGGCTGTTCGATCCACTCTTGGCCAAAGCTCCGCTTCTGGGTGCTGGACTGGACTGGAAGACAAGCCTGCAGGAGCTCACCGCCCAAGCCAGTCTCGGCGTCCCGGAGTACCGCGTGGACGACCAAGGGCCGGATCACCGCAAAGAGTTCACCGCAACGGTGCTCGTCGGTGGCCAGCCTTACGGCAAGGGTGATGGGCGCACCAAGAAGGAAGCCGAGCAGAAAGCCGCTGAAGCGGCTTATCATGTTCTGTCGGAGCGGGTCAAGGCCGAGCAGGAGTCGGTCCGATCCGCGAACGGACAGAACGGCGCCTCGGTGACGCCGCCAGGGACCCTCCCATCCGAGGAAGACTGAGACACGCAATGTATGCGACCAGGTACCGCACCAACCGCCGCACGCGCTCCGCTCGCGGCCCCGTGAACACCTCCCGCAACGGAGGCATCCAGGGACTTGTGCTGGTCAGGGACACGAGCCGCGCGGGTGTGTGGGTTCTCAAGCCCACCAAGCCGCAGGCCGCCGTGATCGAAGCGCAGCCCATCGACGAGGGCAAGTCCGAAGCCTGACGTGCCCGAACTCCCAGAGGTCGAGGTAGTACGCCTCGGCCTCGAAGCCCACGTCGCCGGCCGGGTCATCTCCTCGGTAGAGGTGTTGCACCCACGTGCCATTCGCCGGCACGACATGGGTTCCTTGGACTTCTGCGCGCGCTTGGCCTCGCAACCGATGGTGGCAGCCAAGCGCCGCGGCAAGTACCTCTGGGTCGAACTGGCCGACAAGGCCGCCATGCTCGCGCACCTGGGCATGAGCGGCCAAATGCTCGTTCAACCCTCGTCGGCTCCCGACGAGAAGCATCTGCGCGTCCGCTTCCGGTTCACCGACGGCGGACCAGAGCTTCGCTTCGTTGACCAACGAACCTTCGGCGGCCTCGCGCTGGCCGAGCTGGTCGAGGTCGACGGCACCCTCGTACCGGATTCCGTCGCGCACATCGCGCGCGACCCCATGGATCCTCTCTTCTCCCGCGATGCTGCCGTGCGGGCGTTGCGCCTGCGTCACACGGAGATCAAACGCGCGCTGCTCGACCAGACCCTCGTGTCCGGCATCGGCAACATCTACGCCGACGAGGCCCTCTGGCGTGCTCGTTTGCACGGCACCCGGATGACGGACAAGCTGACCAAGGTCAAGGCCGCCGAGCTGCTCGACCACGCCACCGACGTGATGCGTGAGGCGCTCGGGCACGGTGGGACGTCGTTCGACGCCTTGTACGTCAACATCAACGGACAGTCCGGGTACTTCGACCGGTCGCTGAACGCTTACGGCCAGGAGAACCGGCCGTGCAAGCGTTGCGGAGCGTCGATGATCCGCGAGCCGTTCATGAACCGCTCCTCGTACTCCTGCCCGCGCTGTCAACCGCGCCCGCGCAGCTGAGCCAACCCTCCCCGTAGGTCCTGCGTCCTATTTGTGCGCTGTCATCCGCTTGAGCGGACTTCTCGCGCGCACGTTCGAACTTGCCTGAACGATCTCGAAGCCGTAACGCGCGTTAGACAGTACTGCGCACTGCGTAGTAGTGTTCACGGCGTAAGAGCGGGCGGGAGAGGCCATGGACACGAGTCAGCTGCTCAAAGGGGTGCTGGACCTGGCCGTCCTTGCGGTTTTGCGCAAGGACGACGGGTACGGGTACGACGTGGTGCGCAGACTGCGCGCCGGGGGATTGAACGAAGTGGGCGACGCGTCGGTGTACGGGACGCTGCGGCGGCTCTACAACGCGGGGATGCTGACCTCGTACGTGGTGCCGAGCGAAGAGGGGCCGCACCGCAAGTACTACAGCATCAACGAGACCGGGCGGGTGCGCCTGGCTGAGTCGAGGGAGACGTGGAGGTCGTTCGCCAGCACGCTGGACGGCCTGCTCGAGGAGGTCGCAGCATGAACACCCAAGCGCTTGGTGTCGAGTACTACCTGGCCGGGATGCGTGCGGCCCTCGACGACCTGCCGCCCAACGAGGTCGCCGAGATCATGGAGGACGTCGAGGCGCACGTCGCCGAGCTCTCCACCGAGCTCGGGGAGAACGAGACTCTCGAGCAGCGGCTCGGTTCTCCCGATCAGTACGCGCGGGAGCTGAGGTCGGCCGCCGGGTATCCGCCGCGGACCGAACGGCTGCCGGTCACCACCAAGGGGAAGTTGCTGACCAGGCCGCGGGTGGCGGCGTGGGGGCTGGCGATCGCCACGGGCGTCACCTTGCTCGCGGGGGCCACGGCTCTGCGTGAGCCGGCGATCCTGTTGCTGCCCGGCGTGATCCTGGTGCTCAGCCTCGCGCTGGTGAACGACCGCGGGGCGACGCAGGCCGAGATCATGGCGCTGCCCGAGACGATCAAGGTCAAGCAGTGGCTGACGCCGGAGGCCGGTACGCCGGCGGAACGGGCGTTGACCTACCTGCGGTCGTTGCAGCCCGCGTGGTGGTTGGTGCGGGCGGGTCTGCTCGGGCTCGGGGCGGTGTTGCTCGCGAGTCGCGACATCCTCGGGTTCCTGGTCATCGCCGGGATCGCGGTGCTGTCGGTGTTCGCCGGGCCGCGCGCCAAGACCGACCGGCGGTGGCTGTGGTTCAGCCTGCCGGCCTCGGCGCTGGCGGTCGGGCTGTTGTTCCAGGTGATCGACGTGACTGCGAACAACCTCGCCTACAACAACAGGTCGTCGTACCAGCAGGTGCCGAGCATGCAGTCGTACCAGAACATCTATGCGTACGACGAGAACGGCAAGTTGCTCACGAACGTGCTGTTGTACGACCAGGACGGCGATCCCATCAACGCCCCGCGCCAGTACAACGGCTGCGGTGGCGGTGACCCGGAACCGATGATTCCTGCTAACAGGTATCCACGGCCGAAGATCGACTACGAAAACGGTGTCTGTTACACGGTGGCACCGAGTGTGTCCGCTCCGTCATCGGTGACATCAACGACCAACACACCGCCGTCGAGTTCTGTTGTTACACCTTCCAGTTCGGTGTCACCTACTTCTGTGTCACCCAGCAAGTAATGCCTGGAGCGGGACCCGTCGGGGGGTCCCGCTCCTACTTGTTCTCCTGCGGTTCGGCCAGGTGGCGCAATATTGGCATGGCAGAGCGCAGGTGTTCTCTGTCTTCCGGCGAAAGTTCGGACATTCTTTCACTCAATAGTTCGGCTTCGCCGTGAGCGAGCGACAGGATCGTCTCGCGGCCGACTTCGGTGAGCACGACTATCGTCGCTCTGCCGTCGGCGGCGTCGGGCTCTCTTCGCACTAGGCCGGTGCCTTCGAGGCTGGTCACGACGGTTGTCGCGGTCGGCTGCGAACACAGCGCGCGCACCGCGATCTCGCCGATGCGCATCGGGCCGTGGGCGCTCAGTTCTGACAGCACCAATAACTGGGTGGGTTGCAAACGACGGGCCGGAGCGGCCTGTCGAAGACTTCGCACCAGCCGGTGCACGGCCACCACGAGTTGAAGTGCCTCGTGGTTGGTGACGGTGGTGGGCATCGTTTCTCCGCGCGCATGTGATTGTCCGAATTCGGACACGAACCCTGGCACTTTCCCTCATTCACGCTCCGCGCGCTATCCGCCAACTGCCGATAACCCATTCGGCCGTTGTGGTGACGCGGGGTGTCACAGCGCGCGTCCGGCACACTTAAATGTGCTGGTAAACGGCGTAAAAAGTGCAGTGAGGCTCACTCGAACGGGTGCCGCGCTGAAGCATGATTCAACGAGACAGATCTCTGTCGAAAGATGTGGGAAGGAGCACTTGTGTGGCCGGGCGGCGCAGTGCGTACCCCCGAACAGTCCACGCGGGGCCAGGAGCAGACTGGTGCGGTGAGTGCGAAACCCAGGCGTGGTGAGCTGCGGATCTATCTCGGTGCAGCTCCTGGCGTCGGCAAGACGTTCGCGATGCTGGGCGAGGCGCACCGGCGGCGGGAACGCGGCACAGATGTGGTCATAGGATTCGTGGAGACCCACGGCCGTGCGAAGACCTCTGAACTGGTCGAAGGCCTGGAAATCGTGGTGCGCAGGCACTCCACGCACCGCGGTGTCGAACTCACCGAGATGGACGTCGACGCGGTGCTGGCTCGCGCGCCCGAGGTCGCCGTCGTCGACGAACTCGCACACACGAACGCGCCGGGGTCTCGTAATGCAAAAAGGTGGCAGGACGTAGAGGAACTGCTCGACGCCGGGATTGACGTCCTGTCGACGGTCAACGTGCAGCACCTCGAATCTCTCAACGACGTCGTTCATCGCATTACGGGCGTACCGCAGCAGGAAACCGTGCCGGACGAAGTCGTGCGCAAGGCGAACCAAATACAGCTCGTCGATCTCACTCCCGAAGCACTGCGCCGCCGGCTCGCCCACGGCGACGTCTACGCGGCGAACAAGATCGACGCGGCCCTCGGCAACTACTTCCGCGTCGGCAACCTGACCGCGCTGCGCGAGCTGGCGCTGTTGTGGGTCGCGGACCAGGTCGACGTCGCCTTGCTGCGCTACCGGACCGAGCAGCAGATCACCGACACGTGGGAGACGCGCGAACGCGTCGTCGTCGCCATCACCGGTGGCAAGGAGAGCGAGACGCTCATCCGTCGCGCGCGTCGCATCGCAACGCGCGCGGGTGGCGACCTTCTCGTCGTGCACGTGCTGAGGGGTGACGGACTAGCGGGAGCCGACCCGCACGCGTTGACCAAGTACCGCAAGCTCGTGGAAGACGTCGGCGCTACGTTCCACACGGTCGTTGGTGATGACGTGCCAACGGCGCTGCTTGAGTTCTCACGAGGTGTGAACGCCACTCAGCTCGTGGTCGGTACGTCACGCCGTTCACGGTTCGCGCGCGCGTTCTCGGCAGGTATCGGTTCCACGGTCGTGCAGGAGTCCGGCGCGATCGACGTCCACATGGTCACGCACCCGGCGACGACCAGCGGCTGGCGGGCGCGGTTCGCGAGCAGTCCGCTCAAGCCGAGCAGGCTCGCGTGGGGCTGGTTCCTCGCGGTCGCCGGGCCAGCGCTGGTGACGGCGGCCGGCGCGTCGATGCGCGGCAGCCTGAACTTCTCCACCAACGTCATCGCGTACCTGCTGGTCACGCTGGTGGTCGCGATCGTAGGCGGTCTGGGCCCGGCGATCGCCGCCGCGCTGGTCAACGCGTTGCTGCTGAACTTCTTCTTCACCGAGCCCTTCTACACGTTCACCATCGACGCGCAGCAGAACGTGCTCACCTTCTTCGCGATGATCATCGTGGGCGTCTCCACGGCGTTGGTGGTGGACTACGCAGCCCGCCGTGCCACACAGGCAGCGCGCGCTCGCACTGAGGCCACGCTTCTCGCGTCGTACGCGCGCACCGTGCTGACGAACCCGTATCCGCTCGCACGGCTGTTGGAGAAGGTGAAGGAGAACTTCGGTCTGACCTCCGTCGCGCTGTTGGAGCGCGTCGACGGTGACTGGGAACGAGTGGCGTGCGTCGGCGTAGGCCCGTGCGACGAACCCGACGACGCGGACGTCGACATCGCGGTGACTCCCGAGGTGCACCTGGCGTTGCGCGGCCGGTCGCTGCCGGCGTCCGACCGCCGCGTGCTGGAGGCGGCCGCAGGCCAGGCACTGCTCGCGCTGAGGCAGCAACGCATGGCCGAGAAGGCCCTCGAAGTCCAGCGCGAGGCCTCCCGTTCCGAGCTGCGGACCGCGCTCCTGAGTGCCGTCGGCCACGACCTCCGCACGCCGCTGACCTCGATCAAGGCGTCGGTGGGCTCGTTGCGCGACCCGGAGCTGAAGCTGTCCGACGAGGACACCGCCGAGCTGCTCGAAGCCGTGGAGGAGTCCGCCGACCGGCTCACCGACCTGGTCAACAACCTGCTCGACTCGTCCCGCCTCGCCACCGGCGCCGTCGAACCGCAGTTCCGTGCCGTCGGGTACTACGAAGCCGTCGCACGGGCGTTGAGCGGCCTGAGCGGGGACATCGAGGTCGACGTCCCCGAGTCGCTCCCGCCCGTGCGCGCCGACCTCGGACTCCTCGAACGAGTGATCGCGAACGTCGTCGGCAACGCGCTGCGTTACGCGGGCGCGGTGGCGCTGCGGGCGTCGGCGCACGGCGACGAGGTGGAGCTGCGCGTGGTGGACCACGGCCGCGGGTTGCCGCGCGACACGGCGGACCAGGTGTTCGCCCCGTTCCAGCGCCTCGGCGATCGCACGCCGGGTGGCGTTGGTCTCGGTCTGAGCGTGGCGAAGGGCTTCACCGAGGCGATGGAGGGCACGATCAGCATGGAGGACACGCCCGGTGGCGGCCTCACCGTGGTGATCTCACTCCCGGTCGATGAGAGGGCTTCGTGACGAAAGTACTGGTGGTCGACGACGAGCCGCAGATCGTGCGCGCGTTGCGGATCAACCTCTCCGCCCGCGGCTACGACGTGCTGACCGCCCACGACGGCGCCACTGCACTGCGCCTGGCCGCCGACGGCAAGCCCGACGTCGTGGTCCTCGACCTCGGGCTGCCGGACATGGACGGCACGGACGTCATCGCCGGCCTGCGCGGCTGGACGACCCTGCCGATCATCGTGCTGTCCGCCCGCACCGACTCGACCGACAAGGTCGACGCGCTCGACGCGGGCGCCGACGACTACGTGACGAAGCCCTTCGGCATGGACGAGCTGCTGGCCAGGCTGCGTGCCGCGGTCCGCCGCTCGGCCGTCGCGGGCCCCGAGGACGAGCCGATCGTGCAGACCGCCTCGTTCACCGTCGACCTCGCGGCCAAGCGCGTGCTCAAGGACGGGGCCGAGGTGCACCTCACGCCGACCGAGTGGGGACTGCTGGAGGTGCTCGCGCGCAACGCCGGGAAGCTCGTCGCGCAGAAGCAGCTGCTGCGGGACGTGTGGGGACCTGCGTACGAGAGGGAAACGCACTACCTGCGGGTGTACCTGGCGCAGCTGCGGCGGAAGCTGGAGCCGGAGCCCGCGCGGCCGCGGCACCTGCTGACCGAACCCGGGATGGGGTACCGGTTCGAGCCCTGAACTAGGGCTTCGGGTCCGGCGCCGGAGAGGTCGGGCTCGAAGACGACGACGGCGGCGCGGTGCTCGACGACGCCGGTGAGGACGAAGACGCCGGCGGTTCGGTCTGCGAGGTCGGCGGGGTGGTCGGCGTCTGGGCCGGCTGCGACGGCTGGGCCGGATCCGTGGTCAGCTGAGGCTGGTCCGGCGTGCCGGGCTTCGGCTGCTCCTGCGGGCGCGCGGCCTGCTTGCGGTCCGGCTTGCCCGGCGAGGGCGCACCGGAGGACACCGTCACGACGACGGTGCTGGTGCTGCCGTCAGGAGCGACGCTGGTGATGGTCTGGACGATGTCGGCCGACGTGCGCTCCGGCGCCGCTTCCTTGCCGGACGCGGCGAGCATGGACGCCACCGTGGCGAACAGGGTCGCGACGACCACGCCGCCCGCGGCCAGCATCACCGCCGTGCCCGCGCGCTTCTTCTGGGCCGGTTCGGCCGGTGACTGCGGATGATCTTCCTCGAACACACCCATCTCCTCGTGGGAAACCCGGTCGGATGGACTTGCGTTCGAGTTATCGGCGGAAACGCACCAAAGCCTCAGTCACGCCACACCTTCGTGTAGCGCTGAGTCACTGGACGGTGACGGGCGTAACCCTAGCCCGCCGGATTCGTTGTCGTCGTGCTCGTCGTCGTGCTGGTGGTGGTCGACGACGTCGTGGTCGTCGTCGTGGTGGTGGTCGACGTCGGATCCGTCGGCTTGGTCGGCGTGTTCTGCGGCGGGTCCTCGGTGGTCACCGTCGTGGTCGTGCCGTCAGGGCGCGTGATGGTGGTGACGCGGGTCGACTTCTTCGTCGTCGTCGTGGCGTTGGCGGTCGTGGTCTCCGGGACCGACGACGACGTCACCTGGACCGACGAGGTGGGTGCGGACGTCGGCACGATGCTCAGGGCGTCGCGCACGGCCTCCTTGCGCGGCGGCTGCGTCGACGGTGTCTCGCTGGCGCTGTCCGAGCCTGCCGCGAGGGAGGCGACAGCGGCGAAGACGGTCGCCAGCACGACGCCGGACGCGGCTAGGACGACCTGTGGCGCGCCGCGGAAAAAGCGCGACCGCGAGTCAGGTTCCGGGCTCTCGTACACGAAGTTTCCCCTGCTCAACCGTCAGAAACCGAAGTTCTGGGTCCAGTAGTTGCCGCGGGTGTCGAGACCCAGGCCCATGGTGGTGAAGCTGCAGTTCAGGATGTTTTCGCGGTGGCCCTGGGAGTTCATCCACCCCTCCATCACCGCGCCGGGGTTGGCGTAGCCCATCGCGATGTTCTCGCCGCCGGGCTTCGGGTAGCCCGCTTCCTTCATCCGCCTGTCGAAGGTCCTGCCGTCCTTCGACGTGTGCGAGAAGTAGTTCTGCGTGGCCATGTCCGTGCTGTGGCCCTGGGCGGCGGTCGTGATGCGGTCGTCGATCACCAGCGCCTTGCAGCCCTTCGCGGCGCGCTCGTCGTTCACGAGCGCGAGCACGGCCTGCTCCGGCGACTGGCCGGACGGCGGCTGCGGGGGCTGGACGGGCGGCTTCGGCGCTTCAGGAGGCGTCGTCGTGGTGGTGGGAGCCGCTGACGACGAAGAGGAAGGCGGGGCGGTCGTCGTCGAAGAAGTCGTGGGAGCGGAAGACGACGACGATCCCGTGGGAGTGCCGACGCCCGTGTTGTCCGCGGGGGCCGGTCTGTTGTTGGGTGCGGCCGCGTTGCCTGTACCGAACTGGTTCGCTGCGTCGGTGGTCTCCTGCTGTGCGGCGTTGGTGAAGCTGATGCCGAGAGGAGAGGTCCCGGTGACGGCGAGACCGCCGATTCCGGTCGCACCGATCAGCAGGCCGAGTAAGAGGCTGCGGGCACTCACGGGTCGGCACCGTACCACTAATGGGTGACAACCCCAGAGTGCGTGTTCGGTCACCTCGCGTGACTACGCAACCATTCGGAGGTGGACGTGCGACTGAACGCCTGGGTGCGTGGACGGGTTCAAGGAGTCGGTTTTCGCTGGTGGACGCGAGCCAGGGCGCTGGAACTGGGCCTGGTGGGCAGCGCTTCGAACAGGCCGGACGGGCGGGTCGAAGTCGTCGCCGAGGGTCCGCGGGAGAAGTGTGAACAACTGCTGAAGGCTCTCCGTTCGGGTGAAACCCCTGGACACGTCGAATCTGTCGGTGAGCAGTGGTCGGAGGCCAGGGGTGATCTGACCGGGTTCGTGGAGCGCTGAACCTTTCCGAAAGGGGTGGCGTAGTAAGGGAGCGTGGACTCCGCCGAAGACGTCCTCATCCAGCTTTACGACCGCTGGAGAGGCCCGCTGCTGCACTACGTGCTGCGGCTGGTCGATGGCGACTATCAGCAGGCAGAGGACGTCGTGCAGGAGACATTGCTGCGCGCGTGGCGGCACTACGACGAGCTGAACCCGGACGACGCGGCACCGTGGCTCTACACGGTCGCCAAGAACCTGGTGATCTCCGGATACCGCCGCCGCAACGCACGCGCGACCGAGGTGCCGCTCGAACCGGTGGACCTGCCGCCGGTCAGCGACAAGGTCGAGCACGTGCTGCAGACGTGGCAGATCGCGTCGGCGCTGCGGGCGCTCACGCCCGAGCACCGGACGGTCGTCATCGAGCTGTACTACCGCCGCCGCACCGTCGCGGAGGCCGCCAAGACGCTCGGCGTCCCGCCGGGCACGGTCAAGTCGCGCTGCTTCTACGCACTGCGGGCGCTGCGCGACGCACTGGAGGAAAGAGGGGTGACCGAGGCGTGAGCTGCCAGCACACCGTCGACGTCGGCGCCTACCTCTTCGGGTCGCTCGACCTCAAGGAACGGTCCACTTTCGAAAAGCACCTCGGGGCCTGCGACGCGTGCCAGGCCGAGATGCTGCGGCTCGCCCCGCTGCCGGGCCTGCTCGGCCGCCTGAGCCTGGAGGACGTCGAGAACCTCGACGAGATCCCGGCCTGCCCGCCCGATCCGAACCGTCACCGCCGCGTGCTCATCGCGTGCGCGGCCGTCCTCACCCTGCTCGCGCTGGCCGGCGGCCTCTTCTTCCTGCGACCGGCACCGTCCTCGTCGGCGCCGATCTGGGCGGCGAAGGACTCGGGCACCGGCGTGGACGGTGAGGTCTCGATGGTCTCGAAGTCCTGGGGCACCGAGATGTGGTTCAAGCTCGGTGACGTGAAACCGGGCGCGCGTTGCAAGGTCATCGTGTTCGACCGGCAGGGGCAGCGGGAGATCGGTGGCTGGTGGGGTTCCGATCACGGGCCTGACGAGCGGATTCCCGGTTCCACGTCGTTCCGGGTCGACCAGATCGATCGCCTGGAAGTGTCCGACGAGACAGGACTGTTGGTTACTCTCCGTCCCTAGCGCTGTGACCGCCGGCAATCACCGCGTCTTCCACCGCTCAGCGCCCGTCTGACCGGCGGAATACGAGGTGAAGGCCGACGATCACAGCGCTTGGAAACGCAGGTCACGGCCTGCCTAACGCATCACCCGCAAGCGTTTGGGTACTCTGCCCCGCGTGCATCTCAAGAGCCTGACGCTGAAGGGCTTCAAGTCCTTCGCCTCGGCTACCACGCTGCGCTTCGAGCCCGGCATCACCTGTGTGGTCGGCCCCAACGGGTCCGGCAAGTCCAACGTGCTCGACGCGCTGCGCTGGGTGATGGGCACGCAGGGCGCCAAGGACCTGCGCGGCGGCAAGATGGAGGACGTCATCTTCGCCGGCACGTCCGGCCGCGCGCCGCTCGGTCGCGCCGAGGTGACGCTGACGATCGACAACTCCGACGGCGTCCTGCCGATCGAGTACACCGAGGTGTCGATCACCCGCCGGATGTTCCGCGAGGGCGCCACCGAGTACGAGATCAACGGCAGCTCGTGCCGCCTGATGGACATCCAGGAGCTGCTGTCGGACTCCGGCATCGGCCGCGAGATGCACGTGATCGTCGGTCAGGGCCAGCTCGCCGCGATCCTCGAGTCCAAACCGGAGGAGCGGCGCGCGTTCGTCGAAGAGGCCGCCGGCGTCCTGAAGCACCGCAAGCGCAAGGAAAAGGCGCTGCGGAAGCTCGAGGCGATGCAGGCGAACCTGACCAGGCTCACCGACCTCACCGCCGAGCTGCGCCGCCAGTTGAAGCCGCTCGGCAAGCAGGCCGAGATCGCCCGCCGCGCGCAGGTCGTCCAGTCCGAGCTGCGAGACAGCAAACTCCGCCTGCTCGCCGACGACCTGGTGACGCAGCGGGAGAACATCGCGCAGGAGGAACACGACGAGGCGAAGGCCCGCGAGCGCCGCGCCGAGGTCGAGAAGTCGTTGCAGACCGCGCAGTACCAGCAGACCGAGCTGGAAGAACGGGTCGCCGCCGACTCGCCGAAGCTGCAGGCCGCGCAGGACACCTGGTACCGGCTGTCCGCTTTGGAGGAACGTCTCCGCGGCACCGTTCGCCTTGCCGCGGAACGTGCCCGTCACCTGTCCGCGGACGTCGACGCGCCCTCGCGCGGCCGTGACCCGGACGACCTCGACCGCGAGGCCGAGGAGACCGCCGAGATGGAGCTGGAGCTCCAGGAAGGCGTGACCGAGGCGCGCATCGCGCTGGCGGAGGCCGTGGAGACGCGGGCCGAGCTGGAGCGCATGGTGTCGCAGGCGGAGAAGGCGCACATCGCCGCCGTCCGCGCGATCGCCGACCGCCGGGAGGGCCTCGCGCGCCTGTCCGGTCAGGTGGAAGCGTTGCGCAGCAAGACGAACGCGACCGCCGAGGAGATCGAACGCCTCTCCGTCACGGTCACCGAGGCCACCGAACGCGTCGAGTACGCCTCGATGGAACTGGCCGAGGCCCGTGAGATCACCGGCACCGAGGACGAGGACGACCACGGCCTCGACGAACGTCTGCACCAGGCTGTGCAGTCCAACGACGCGGCCAAGCAGCGTGTCGACGAACTCGTGAAGGCCGAACGCACCGCGGAACGCGACATCGCGTCGTGGCGTGCCCGCGTCGACGCACTCTCGCTGGGCTTGACCCGCAAGGACGGCGCGGGCGTGCTGCTCGCGTCCGACGTGCCCGGCCTGCTGGGTTCCGTTGCCGCGTTGCTGACCGTCGAACCCGGTTTCGAGGTCGCGCTGGCCGCCGCGCTGGGCCCGATCGCCGACGCCGTCGCGGTGGCGTCCGGTGACGGCGCACTGCAGGCGCTGAAGCTGTTGAAGGAGAAGGACGCCGGACGCGCAGGCGTGCTGATCGGCTCGCATGGGTCCACTGTGGACACCTCGCAGTGGGGCTACCTCCCGCACGGCGCGCGGTGGGCGATCGACGTCGTGCACGCCCCCGAGGCGTTGCGTCCGGCACTGGCTCGTGCGCTCGATCGCCTTGCGGTCGTTGACGATCTGGACACCGCGGCCCGGCTCAACACGCGTTCGGTGACCAGGGACGGCGACGTCTTCGGCGCGGACTGGGCGGTCGGTGGCTCCGGCGGTCAGGGTCAGAGCGTGATCGAGGTCCAGGCGGCCGTCGACGAGGCCCAGGAGGCCTTGGGCACGGCGGAACGCGCGCTGGAACACGCTTCGGCGGCGCTGGAAGGCGCCCGTGCCGAGCAGCAGGCCCGCCGCAAGGTGCTCGACGCGGTCAAGGAAGCCGTGCAGGAGGCCAAGGTCCGCCAGGCCCGCTCCGGCGAGCGGCTGAACCGGATGGCGTCCGCGGTGCGGTCGGCGGAGGCCGAGGTCAGCCGCATCACCGAGCAGCGCGCCAAGGTCGAGCGGTCGCGTGAGGAAGCCCTGCTGAAGCTGGCCGAGCTCGAAGAGCGGCTGCTGATGGCCGAGGAGGAGCAGACCCTCGACGACGAGCCGGACACCGAGCAGCGCGACCAGCTGGCCGCTGAGCTCGCTCAGGCCCGTCAGGCTGAGATGGACGCACGCCTGGTGCAGCGCACCGCTGAGGAGCGCGCACGGGCGTTGCAAGGCAAGGCGGACGGACTGCGTCGTGCCGCGCGCGCCGAGCGTGAGGCCCGCGAACGCCACGCCCGTGCGACCCAGCACCGCGCACGTGGCGCCGTGGTCGCGAAGGCCGTGGTCAGCGGCGGCGAACAGGCGTTGGAACGCATCGAGATCTCGCTGGCCCGCGCCGCCCGTGAGCGCGACCAGGCCCAGGAACGCCGTCAGCAGCACGAACTGCTGCTGACCCAGGTGCGCAACGTGGTGCGCGAGATGTCCGGTGAGCTCGAGAAGCTCGTCGACGCCGTGCACCGCGACGAGGTCCTGCGCGCCGAGCAGCGCCTGCGCATCGAACAGCTGGAGACCAAGATCTCCGAGGACTTCGGCATCGGGCTCGAAGACCTCGTCAACGAGTACGGCCCGGACCAGCCCGTGCCCGCGTCGGCGGCGGAGATGGCCGAGTACGAGGCCGCCAAGGAACGCGGCGAGCAGGTCACCGAGCCGCAGCCGATGCCGTACGACCGCGACACCCAGGCCCGCCGCGCCAAGCGTGCCGAGCGCGACCTTTCGTTGCTGGGCAAGGTGAATCCGCTCGCGTTGGAGGAGTTCGCCGCGCTGGAGGAGCGCTACAAGTTCCTCTCGACCCAGCTCGAGGACATCAAGGACACGCGCCGCGACCTGCTCACCGTCGTGAAGGAGGTCGACGAGAAGATCCTGGAGGTCTTCACGCTGGCCTACGAGGACGTGGCGCGCGAGTTCGAGATCGTCTTCAAGGTCCTGTTCCCCGGCGGCGAGGGCCGGCTGGTGCTGACCGAGCCGGACGACATGCTGACCACCGGCATCGAGCTGGAGGCCCGCCCGCCCGGCAAGAAGGTCAAGCGCCTGTCGCTGCTCTCCGGTGGCGAGAAGTCGCTGGCCGCCGTCGCGATGCTGGTCGCGATCTTCCGTGCCCGCCCCTCACCGTTCTACGTGATGGACGAGGTCGAGGCGGCGCTGGACGACACGAACCTGCACCGGCTGATCAGCCTGTTCGAGCAGCTGCGGGAACGTTCGCAGCTGCTGATCATCACGCACCAGAAGCCGACCATGGAGATCGCGGACGCGCTGTACGGCGTCTCGATGCGCGGTGACGGCATCTCGCAGGTGATCTCGCAGCGGCTGCGCACGACGGGCGACGAGACCAAGGCCAAGCGTGCCGAACCGGCCGAGGCTGCTGCGCCGGTCGAGTCTGTGCCGGTCGAGTCTGTGCCGGTCGAGTCTGCGGCGGCTGAGGCCGCGCCGGTCGATGCTGCGGAGTCCGCGCCGGAACCGGCGGAAGACGAAGCCTGAGAGGGCGGTCGGAGCGGTGCCTGGGGGGCTGTGACCAACCCCGACCGCGGCCTCTTACCACTGGCCGCGCCTGGCGCGGTGACCTTCCTCTTCGGGGAGAAAGGTCCCCCGACATCACCGTGCAGACGCGGCCTTCGCGCCTGAAGGGGTGAAGTCCCCCAGTTCAACCTCACCACTTCAGGTGCGCACGGACCACCTTGCCGGACCGGTCTTGTGAAAACCTTGTACGCGCGACTCAGTCCCGGCGCGCGTCCAGCGCCGCGGCCTCTTCCGGCGTGGGCGCGGTGCCGCCGAGGTGCGCGGGCGCCCACCAGGCGCCGGGCTCGGTCGGGTAGCCGGCCTGCGCGGTGTCCAGCAGGTCCTGCATCCGCTTGCGCAGCAGACCGTCGCCGGAGTCATCGGGGGAGGCCTCGAACGGCTCTCCGATGAGGATGGTGATCGGCACGTGCCGCTGGGTGAGGTTCTTGGGACGGCCCTTGGTCCACAGGCGCTGGGTGCCCCACAACGCCATGGGGATGAGCGGTACGCCGGCCTCGTGCGCCAGGCGGTTCGCGCCGGACTTGATGTCCTTGACCGTGAACGAACGGCTGATGGTGGCCTCGGGGAAGATCCCGACCACCTCGCCGGTGCGGAGCGCGGACAGGGCCTGCTGGTAGGAGGCCTGGCCCGCGCTCCGGTCGACGGGGATGTGGTGCATGCCGCGCATGAGCGGGCCTGCGATCTTGTTGGCGAAGATCTCGTGCTTCGCCATGAACCGCGTGAGGCGCCCCGATGGGCGCGCCCCGAAGCCCGCGAAGATGAAGTCGAGGTAGCTGACGTGGTTCGACGCCAGCACCGCTCCACCCGTGCGCGGGACGTGGTGCGCCCCTTCGACGGTGATCCGCAGGTCCAGCACCCTGAACATGAGCTTCGCTGCGGCGATCACCGGGGGATATACGCGATCCGACATGCTTCCGAACGGTAGCCGTAAACGCTACTGACCGGTAGCGGCCCTTTCGTTGTCTCGGATGACCCTCGGCACACCCGCGAGGTCCTCGTCGTTGCACAGCAACTTGAGGTCGTAGTACGGGTTGCCCTTGGTGTCGTCGTAGTCGAGATGAACTGCGATGACGTCCACGGGCTCGCCCAGCCAGTCCTGCGTCTGCCGCAGCCAGGCGGCGGCGCGTTCGAGGGCAGTGGGCAGATCATCGTCTCGGAATTCGACCGGCCGGTAGGGAACTCCCTGGACACCGTCCCGGTTGTTCGTCGGCAAGGGCAGGTCGACGGCCACCCCGGATTCGCTGAGATCGAGTTGGATCGTTTCCTCACTCACTGTAGAAGAGTCCCCCACCCTCACCTGCCCTGCAAGCCCGAATCTGGGTAGGGGTGTGAGTGTTGTCTCCCACGTCACGTGGGGCGCTTCAAGAACGCGATGTCGCGCTTCACCTTCGTGATCCGGTTGTGGGTGGGCATGAGCACGTGCGACAGAGCCGCCAGCAGCTGCTCCAGATCCTCGATCGCCCCTTCGGCGTCACCGGCCTTGTAGCGCAGGTTGGCGAGCAGCTGCCTGGTCTCCAGGACGTCGGCGTGCTCGGGACCGAGGACGCGGACCTGGTCGCGCAGCAGGGGCTCGCAGACGCCGATGGCCTTGCTGACCTGTCCGGCCGTGCCGAGCACCCTCGCCAGGTTCAGCCGGACGTCGAGCGTCCGCGGGTGGTCCGCGCCCGCGGCGGCCGTGTGGTCCTTGACGAGTGCCCTGAAGTCGGTCACCGCGCCCCGGAAATCGCCCGCGTGCGCCCTGGCCTCGGCCAGGTTGTTTCTGCTGGTCAGGGCGTCGGGATGATCGTCGCCGAGGGTGGCCACGAGCTCTTCCAGTTCTCGGACGGAGGGCACGACTTGATCCTATCGAGCAGCGCGTCTCCCACCGGTTGAGCCTTCCGGGAAAACTCCCTCGCTTCGAACGGCCGTGCGAGCAACCATTCCTTCTATGTACGACATCCGTTTCGCCGAACCTGGCGACCTCGGCGCCACGATGGCGCTGCTGGTCCGGCTCCAGGCCGACAACGCGCACCACATCGGTTACCTCGGTGAGACAAGCGAAGAGCTCCGCGCGGAGCTCGCCGAGTTCGAGCCCAGCTGGGCCGACTGCACGGTGGTCGCCGTCGACGCCGACGACAACATCACCGGCATGCTCAGCGTGGAGATCGACTCGGAGCTCGGCCGCGCGTGGCTGCACGGACCGTTCGTCGACGTACCGGTCAACCACCCCGCGGGCAGCCGCATCTGGGATCAGACCGCCGACGCGATGTTCCGCCGCGCCACCGAGCTCCTCACCGGCGTCACCGATCTGGAGCTGTACGGGCACACCGCCCACCGACGACTGGCGGCGTTCGCCGAACGGCACGGCTTCTCAGCCGGCAAGGCGAGCGCCATCCACATACTGGACAACGGGGATCTGCGCACGTTGCTGCTGAGGGACGCGAAGTGCCCCAGCGAGCGTGAGATGCGCGTCCTCCCGACTGATCCGTTCGTGCACGAAGCCGTTGCGGTGCTGCACGAACGATGTTTCCCGCGGACGTACTTGTCCGGTAAACAACTCGTCGAATCCAAACCGGAGACCCGCACGGTCGTCGTCGCGATGGACGGCCAACGCGTGCTCGGGTACGCAGCGGGTAAAGCCCAACCCGAGGAGTACTACATCGATTTCGTGGCCGTCGAACCCGATGTTCGCGGCCAGGGCGTGGGCGCCGCACTCGTCACCGAACTGCTGTGGAAGCTCGCGGCGGAACACGGTGCCCGGCCGCAGGCCGCCGCGTCGATCCACTCCGGCAACGAGTCGTCGCAGAAGATGTTCGCCCGCCTAGGCTTTCGCCTTCACATCGAGCTCGTCGCCTACCGCCACACCGCGTGAATGCCGCAATGACAGCAATCCACCGACGAGCAGGGTGACCGCCACCCCCAGGGGCGTGTTCCACCAGCCGGTCAGGGACTTCCGGGTCGCGTCGGCCTTCGCGAAGTCGATCGTCGGCGTGCTGCCGACGAACTTGACCCCGAGAATCACGAAACCGACGACGAGCACCGTCGACACGAACGCGATGATCGCGTCCACCTGCGTGACGCGCTTGAAGATGAGGCCGAGGAGGAAGGCCCCGAGCAGCGCACCGTAGGTGTAGCCGGCGATGCCCAGCGCCTGCACCACGATCGGATCTGCCGTGGTCTTGTTCGAGGAGGCGAACAGGCCCGCGCAGACGATCAGCAGGGCCGCCCACACCAGGGTCCAGACCCGGCCGTGGCGCAGGCGTTCGTCGTCGGTCATCGGGGTCTTGCGGATGCGTTCGTAGATGTCCGTGACCGTGCTGGAAGCCAAGGCGCCCAACGACGACGACAGCGCGGCCGCGAGGATGCCGGCGATCACGAAGCCGGACAGTCCGCTCGGCAGGTCGTTGACGATGAAGTGGGCGAAGAGCTCGTCCTTGTTGTTGAGCTTGAGGTCCTTCACCGGGTCGACGCCGTTGTAGAACGCCCACATCATCACGCCGATGACGAGGAAGAACGCGAACTGCAGGAAGACCACGAAGCCGGACGCGATCAACGCCTTCTGCGCGGACTTCACGTCCTTCGTGGCCATCAGCCGTTGCACGATCAGCTGGTCCGCGCCGTGCGAGGCCATCGACAGCAGCGCACCACCGAAGAACGCCGCGATGAACGGGAAGGAGCCCGTCAGCGGGGACGAGGTGAAGTCGAAGATCTGGAACTTGTTCAGGTCCGCGGCCTTGCTGAACCAGCCGTCCGGCAGCTGACCGGCCAGCACCCAGATCACCACGACGCCACCGAGGACGTACCAGAGCATCTGGATGGCGTCGACCCACACGACCGCACGCACGCCGCCGAAGAAGCTGTAGAACACCATCGCGATGCCGAGCGCCACCACGATCGCCCAGTACGACGCCGTGATCCCGTACTCGGCGAGCACGACCTTGATCGGGATGGCCGTCGCGAACAGCCGGATGCCGTCCGCGAGCAGGCGCGTGAAGAGGAACGTGACGGACGCCGTGGCGCGCATGCCGTTGCCGTACCGCTTGCCCAGGAACGCGTACGCCGTGACGAGGTCACCGGCGATGTAGCGCGGCAGCAGCACGAAGCTGACGATGATCCGGCCGACGATGTAGCCGAGCGCGAGCGTCAAGTACGTCATGCCGCCCTGCGCGGGCGTCGCCATGTAGGCGATCACCGGCACGCTCAGGACGGTGAGCGTCGAGGTTTCCGCGGACACGACCGACAGGCAGACGACCCACCACGAGATGCGCTTCTCGCTGACGAAGTAGTCGGTGGACGACTTCTGCCTGCCGCCGATCCACGTGCCGATCAACGGCATGCCGACGAGGAACAGGGCGATGATCGCCAGGTCTAGTCCGCGCACGTCGCTTCCCCCACTTTCAGCTTGGTCACGGTGGTGGTGACGGGCTCAGGCAACCTGAGCGGCCCGTTGCCGGGCGTGATGCTCCCGAGCAGCCGCGGTCCGGACGCGCCGGTCGCGGACGGCGTGTTGCCGGCGATCCCGTGCCACGTCAGGAATCCGAGCAGGGCGGCGAGGTAGGCCTCCTTGCCGTCCCTCGGCAGGCCCAGCGAGTCGCTGATCTTGAGCGGGATCGGGTCGAGCGCCTTCGTGAGCGCCTCGACGAGCACCGGGTTGCGCATCCCGCCACCGGACGCGACCACCACGCTCGCGTCGTGCGCCCGGCAGGCGTCCGCGATGGTGCGGGCGGTCAGCTCCGCGAGGGTCCTGAGCATGTCCTCGGCCGGCACCGTCGGGAACCCCCGCAGGTACTCGGCGTTGAAGAGCTCCTTGCCCGTCGACTTGGGCCAGGGCTTCGCGTAGTACGGGTCGGCGAGGAGCTTCTTGAGGATGTCTTCTCTGGTGTGGCCACGTCTGGCGAACTCGCCGTTGGTGTCCTGGCGCCTCTGGCCGTGGGAGATGACCTCCATGACGGCGTCCATCAGCGCGTTGCCGGGGCCTGTGTCGTACGCGATCGGCGGACTGCCCGGTCTGACGACGGTGATGTTCGCGATGCCGCCGATGTTCAGCGCGACCGCGGGGGCGTCACCGGCCAGCCAGAGCGCGTCGAGCGTGCTCGCCAGCGGCGCTCCCTGGCCTCCCGCGGCGACGTCCCGCACCCGGAGGTCCGCGACGACCGGGACACCGGTCCGTTCGGCGATCCAGGCCGGCTGCCCGAGCTGCAGCGTGCCGAGGCAGTCGCCGTCCTGCACTTCGTGGTGGACGGTCTGCCCGAGCGAGCTGATCAGGTCGGCCGGCAGATATCCGGCGGCGACTTCACCGAAAGCCTGCCCGAGCGACGTGTCGAAGGCGCACACTTCAGCGAGGTCCCGGGGTTTCTCCAGCAGGTCCTTCGGGAACGGGTGCTCGGCGTGCTGCACCGGCACGAGTTCGACAACGTCACCGCTGATCGACAGGTCGGCGACGGCCACGTCGATGCCGTCCATCGACGTGCCGGAAATCAGTCCGATCACCCTCACGACGTGTGGTCTATTCCACACCGTGGCCGGGCGCAAGAGCTTTGGTGAAATTTTCGCCTAATTGAGCAATATGTGGTTGACAGGTCACATGCGGGCCTGTGAAACCATGAGCCCGTGCCGACGTCTTCCCTTGTCCTGATCCTCGTCGTGGTGGCGGTCGTCCTGATCGCCGCGCTGGTGACCGGCGTGGTGCTGACGCGTCGCCGTCGCATCAGCCTGACCCAGAAGGACGAGGCGCCCCGGTCAGGTAGTTACCAGGCCTCGTCCGGCTTCACGCTCACTCCTGCCGCCCCGGAGGCGTCCTCTGCCGAGGCGGTCGAGGGGGCGGAGGTCGCCGAGGACACCGCGCCGGTCGAGCATCCGGTCGCCGAGCGGACCGAGGTCGACGGGCAGCCAGGCGTTGGCGACGACGCCTCGGTGCCGCGAGACTCGGTGAAGCGCGGGTTCGTCGAGGTCGACCTGCCGGAAGAGGCTTCCGAGGTCGAGGAGATCGAGCCGACCGCGGGGCGGCTGGAGCGGCTGCGCGGGAAGTTGTCGAAGTCGCGCAACGCGTTCGGGACCTCGCTGCTGGGCTTGCTGGGGGCCGGCGACCTGGACGAGGACTCGTGGCAGGACGTCGAGGACACGCTGCTGATCGCTGACCTCGGGGCGGCCACGACCACGGAGATCGTGGAGACGCTGCGCTCGAAGATCGCTTCGGCTGGGGTGCGGACTGAGGCTGAGGCGGCCGCGTTGCTGCGCTCGGTGCTGGTGGATGCGCTGGGGCCGAAGATGGATCGGTCTCTGAAGGCGTTGCCGCACGCTGGTAAGCCCGCTGTGCTGCTGGTGGTGGGCGTGAATGGCGTTGGTAAGACGACTACCACCGGCAAGCTGGCGCGCGTGCTCGTGGCTGATGGACGCACCGTGTTGTTGGGTGCGGCGGATACTTTCCGGGCTGCTGCGGCTGATCAGTTGGAGACCTGGGGCAAGAGGGTCGGTGCTGAGACTGTGCGCGGACCCGAGGGCGGCGACCCGGCTTCTGTTGCTTTTGAGGCTGTCAAGCGAGGCGTGGAGACCGGGGTCTCCACCGTGCTGGTCGACACCGCGGGGCGGCTGCACACCAAAAAGGGCCTGATGGATGAGCTTGGCAAGGTCAAGCGCGTCGTTGAGAAGCAGGCTGTCGTCGACGAGGTTCTGCTGGTGCTGGATGCGACTACTGGGCAGAACGGGTTGACGCAGGCTCGGGTGTTCGCTGAGCAGGTCGACATCACCGGGATCGTGCTGACCAAGCTGGACGGCACGGCCAAGGGCGGCATCGTGTTCCAGGTGCAGCGCGAGTTGGGTGTCCCGGTGAAGCTCGTGGGCCTCGGTGAAGGGGCTGACCACCTGGCGCCGTTCGAGCCGGGCGCCTTTGTGGACGCACTTCTCGGCTGATCTTGTCGGCTGTCTGAGCACGTTGTGACGCAGGGGTTCCCAGTTGGGGACCCCTGCGTCAGTTCGCGGCCTGGTCTGCCAGGCGCTTCGCGATGGCCAGCACCTCGGGGAGGATGCGGTTCACGGCGTCCTTGGTGAGGCGTCCCTCTGGGCCTGAGACTGATACTGCGGCCAGGGTTGGGCCGCCGATCACCGGTACCGCGATGCAGCGCACGCCCAGTTCCTGTTCGGACTCGTCGAGTGCGTAGCCGCGCGCTGAGATCTCGTCCAGCGAGTCGAGCAGTTCGGTCGCGTCCGTGATGGTGTTCGACGTGTACGCGGGCAGGCCGGTGCGGTCCAGCAGTGCGCGGACGTCGTCGCGGGGGAGTTGCGACAGCATTGCTTTGCCCACGCCTGTGCCGTGCGGGAGCAGGCGGCGGCCTACCTCGGTGAACATGCGCATCGAGTGCTTTGAGGGGACTTGGGCCACGTAGACGACCTCGTCGCCGTCCAGGACCGCAAGGTTTGCGGTTTCCTCTACTGAGTCAACTAGTTGCGAGAGGAAAGGGCGGGCCCAGGTGCCGTATTGCCGGGAGGCGGTTTCGCCCAGGCGGATCAGGCGGGAGCCGAGGGTGTAGCGGCGGTTGCTGTTCTGGCGGACGTAGCCCAGCGTGACGAGGGTGCGGATGAGACGGTGGATCGTCGGGAGGGGGAGGCCTGAGGCGGTGGCCAGTTCGGAGAGGGAGGCTTCGCCTCCTGCGTCGGCTAGGCGTTCTAGCAGGTCGAACGCCCTTTGCAACGACTGCACGCCACCTGTCGACACGTGCGACTCCTCTCGTTGCAGTTCCGCAATGCAAAAACTATAGTCCACACAGCAAAACCGAGAGAGGTGGATCCAGGTGCAGGTCCTCACTGACGAGGCTCTTGAGTTCGTGGCGAAGCTGCACGAGGCGCATGCCGCCCGCCGGGACGAGTTGCTCGCCCTGCGCAAGGAGCGGCGGCCCCTTGGATTCCTCGAGGAGACACGAAGCATCCGCGACGGTGAGTGGCAGGTGGCGGAAGCGCCTGAGGCGCTGCGGGACCGGCGGGTGGAGATCACCGGGCCCACCGAGCGGAAGATGACGATCAACGCGCTCAACTCGGGTGCGAAGGTGTGGCTGGCGGATCTTGAGGACGCCAACACGCCGCACTGGGACAACGTCGTGCAGGGTCAGGTGAACCTGTACGAGGCGGCGCGCGAGACGATCGCGTTCACCTCGCCGGAGGGCAAGGAGTACTCGCTCAAGGGCGGGCCGTACCCGACGATCGTCGTGCGGCCGCGTGGATGGCACCTCGACGAGCGGAACCTTCAGTTCGGTGGCAAGAACGCTGTTGGCGCGCTCGTGGACTTCGGGCTGCACTTCTTCCACAACGCCGAGTTGGGTAAGCCCTACTACTACCTGCCGAAGATGGAGTCGCATCTTGAGGCACGGCTGTGGAACGACGTGTTCACCACGGCGCAGAAGCTGAAGGGCGTTCCGCACGGCACCATCAGGGCGACGGTGCTCATCGAGACGATTCCGGCCGCGTTCGAGATGGAGGAGATCCTCTACGAACTGCGCGACCACGCGTCGGGGCTCAACGCCGGTCGGTGGGACTACCTGTTCAGCGTCATCAAGTACTTCCGGGACGCGGGGGCGGACTTCGTGCTGCCGGACCGCAACAGCGTGACGATGACGGCGCCGTTCATGCGCGCGTACACCGAGCTTCTGGTGAAGACGTGTCACAAGCGCGGGGCGTTCGCCATGGGTGGCATGGCGGCGTTCATTCCCAACCGGCGTGATCCCGAGGTCACGGAGAACGCGCTGCGCAAGGTGCGTGAGGACAAGACGCGCGAGGCGACGGACGGCTTCGACGGGTCGTGGGTGGCGCACCCGGACCTGGTGCCGATCTGCCGTGAGATCTTCGACGGTGTGCTGGGGGACAAGCCCAACCAGATCGACAAGCAGCGGCCGGAGGTCGAAGTCACGGGTGCGCAGCTGCTGGACTTCAAGTCCGCGGGTGGTGGAGCGACTCGCGCGGGGCTGGAAAGCGCCGTTGACGTCGGTGTGCGGTACATCGCGTCCTGGCTGGGTGGCAACGGGGCGGCGGCGATCCACAACCTGATGGAGGACGCGGCCACGGCCGAGATCTCGCGCAGCCAGATCTGGCAGTGGATCAACAACAAGGTCGTGCTGGACGACGGCACGCAGGTCACGGCCGACGCGGTGCGGGAAGTGCTGGCGCGGGTGGGGAACGAGGTCGAGGGCCCGCACGTCGCGGCGGCTGTCGAGCTGTTCGAACAGGTCGCGTTGTCCGAGGACTTCGTCGACTTCCTGACGCTGCCGGCGTACGAGCGCATCTGATGTACGAGACATCGCTGTCCCCGGACGACGTGGCGCGGGTGACCGCGCGGTTGTCCACTGTGGAACGCAGCTGGCCGGTGGGGCGTCAGCCCGTGCACACGTGTTACGTGCCCGCCGGTCGCATCATCGGGACCACGATCGGCGACTGGGGGCGGGAGGCGCTGGAGTCGATCGAGCCGGACCTCCTGCCGGAACTGCCGGAGGGCGTGCTCGAGCGCGTTCAGGCGAAGTTGCGGCGCGAGCCGATCGAGGACCTGCGGATCGACTTCGAGGACGGCTACGGCGCGCCCGAGGACGACGTCGAGGACATGGACGCCGAGAGCACGGCGAACCTCGTGTCCCGCTGGCTCTCGGAAGGCGTCGCGCCGCCGTCGTTCGGGGTGCGGATCAAGTCGTTCGACACCAAGGCGTTGCGCGAGCGCGGGCTGCGCACGTTGGACATCTTCCTGACAGCATTGGGAGAGGTTCCACCAGGTTTTGTCATCACTTTCCCGAAGGTGACATCTGTCGACCAGGTCGAGGTGTTCGGCGAGGTGCTCGACCTCTTCGAGAAGGATCTGAAGTTCGAGATCCAGGTCGAGACCACGCAGTCCGTTGTGGATGGTGAGGGGCGGCTGGCGATCCCGCGGTTCATCGAGGCGGGCCGCGGCCGGGTGACAGGTCTGCACTTCGGCACCTACGACTACACGGCGGGCTGCGGGTTGTCCGCGGCCCAGCAGCACTTGGCGCACGGCGCGTGTGACTTCGCGCGGCACGTCATGCAGGTCTGTGCTGCTGGAACGGGTGTGCGGCTGTCCGACGGCTCCACCAACGTGCTGCCCGTCGGTGATCAGAAGGAACACGGCTGGGACACGCACTACCGGCTCGTGCGACGGTCGCTGGAACACGGTTTCTACCAGGGTTGGGATCTGCACCCGGCACAATTGGTGACACGTTATGCGGCCGTTTACGCGTTCTACCGCGAGGGTTTGGACGCGGACGCCGCGAGGCTGAAGTCCTATGTGCAGCGCGTCTCGGGAGGCGTTCTGGACGAACCCGCGACCGCCCAGGCGTTGTCGTCGTTCTTCCTCCGAGCGGTGGACTGCGGTGCACTCGATCCGGTGGAAGTGCAGGTGGCGACAGGTCTGGACGAGTCAGCACTGAAGGGGCTCGTCGCACGATCGGTCTGACCGGGTCATCACCCGTTCGTGTGGTTCTGTCAATGGGTGTCGAATGTTGTCGGCGATGGGTGCAGGGTGGCTGGCATGAGCATGCGTGCTGGCCTTTGGACCGGGCTACCCGACCTCGACGCGGCGGAGCACAAGTATCAGGTCGTCGCGTGCGAAGCGGATGTGGACACGTTGATCGGCCTGCTCGGCAGGCCGGAGTGCAACGACGGTTCGCTCGACCACTTCGGGCGGGCACTCACCGCCGAGGGCGATCCCGACCACAACGTCGTGCTCGCCGTGCGCGGTGGGTGGGGCTACATGTACTACGTCGACAACAGCTTCATGGGCTGGCCGAAGGGGTCGGAAGAAGCCCCGTACGTCAACGAGAAGTACACGGACTTCCCGCCTGGCGTTGGGGTGCCGCTCAAGCTGTACAAGCAGTTGCTCATCGAGTTCATGACCACCGGCGAACGCCCGACAGGTGTCGACTGGTACTCCGAGGCGGATCTCTTCCACTCGTGGCGTGACCAGCAGATGGCCCTGCGCACCACCGAGAACCGGTGACCTCAGGAGACTTCCGGATTGGGAAGTTGTTCCACGGCAACGCGGAACGACTCGTTGGCGGCCACCACTGCCACGCACGACTTCATGCTCCGGACGCTCGGGTTTGCCCCCAGTGCCCTCGTGCAGTCCCCTGCGACGGTCTCCGATTGGTCCTTCACGTAGTTGATTTTCACTTCGCGCGGGCGGTTAGGCAGTGATGCCAGCGCGGGCACGTCCTCCGGCTTGACCAGCACGGCTGCTCCGTCGCACTCCGCCATGTCGTTGAGCAGCTTCGAAGTCAGCTGTGCGCGCCGCAGGTCGAAACTCAGCCCGAGTCGACGGGCGGCCCTCAAATCCGTGCAGAGATCGGCCTCGACGTCATCGACGAGAGCCTCGGCGGGTGGTACGAGCTCCGCTTTCGTCTTCGGTCGGTTCAGCCAGGTCAGCGCGGCACGATCGCCCTGTTCCCTAGCCCGTGCGCGGAAGTCTTCGTCGTTCAGCGAGACGACTTGAGTCGAGGTGTTTCCCTCACCTATTACGCGCGACGACGCGACGTCCAAGGCCACTGCCGAGTAACCGTAGATCCGGGTCCCCCGCAATACTGAGTCCTGCCACGCTCTCTGCAGGAAGAGGTCGAGCAGATCGGCGGCTTCCGGGCCGTCGTTCCCCTCCAGATCGGCGTAGACGAACGAGATGCTGACGGTGCCCCTGCTCACCTGCTGGGCCGCGGCGATGCCCACCAGGACTTCGTGCCACTCGGTCGGCGGCATCAGATCGAACTCGCCGACGATGGACACGGCGCCGTATCCGGACCTGATGGAATCCATGGCCTGTGACTGCTGTGCCTTGATGTCCGCCAGGACCTGGGCGTTGGCCAGACCTCGTTGCAGGTCTCGTTCCCAATCCTGCAGGTCGATCCGCGCGAAGCACGCGCTGTCCTGACCGATCGCCGCGCGTGTCATGCGAGCGTCGACTTCGGCCCAGCCGGTCACACGGCACGGTGCGGGCCTCCCCGACCACGCTGCACCAGCGACGAGCGTGAATAGGAGCAGTGCGGTGGCACCGATTCCGATGATCCGAGGCCAGGGGCGACCGTGCGCCGGTCCGCCGCGCGCCGCTGTGGCGACGAGCCTTTCCTGGAGCAGCACGTGGCCGAACTGGTGTGCGCTGCCGGAACGGCGCAGCAGGCCGAGCTGCGTCGCGTCGCTGACGAACTGCCGATAGCTCCACGGAAGGCGGTGGCCCACCACGAGTTTCGCCCTTGTCATCACCAGGCGAGGCCATGCTCGGGTTGCCGACAGCATGAGTGCGAACAGGATCGCGACGAGCGCACTGGCTCCGAACATCTCGGTGTAGTTCACCGCCACCCAGGCCTGGCCGTCGCCCCAGGGCGGCATCTCGAGGTCGGTGACGGTGTTCAACCCCATCGACCGGGCGAGCCGTTGCCCGACATGTGCGCCGAACTCCAGGGTGATCGTGGTGCTCAGGACAGCGAGTGAGCCGATGACCAGACCCGCGGTGGTCGCGGCCAGGAAGGTCGAGATTCTTTCCTGTCGCAGGTCCTGTCGCGCGGTGGCGGCGACGCGTGTGGCCGCGGCGTGTTCGACGAGCATCTCGTGCAGGCCGATACCCAGACCGGACACGAGCGCCAACGCCGTTGTCGAGCAGAAGAGGGAGGAGGTCTCGATCACTCCTCCGGCGGAGTACAGGTTCGCGTCCGTGGCCACGAGAACGAGCACGAAGCCCGGGACGAGCACCGCGACGAAGCCGACGGTCATGCCTCGGTAGAAACCGCGCACGCGCCGGCGGGCCTGGTCGGGACGTGCTCGCGGCAGAGGGCGGCGCCGGAAGGCCAGCCACGTGGCCGCCCCGATCGCGCCCAGGACCACCGACGTCCACGGTGACTTGTCGGTCAGCAGCGAGACGGGGGTCGTTCGTTGGCTGATCAACAGGCCGAAACGTTCTTTCGAGGGCAGCGCGGCTGACGTCAGGAGCAGCAGGAACCCACCCAGGACGACGGCCACGACCAGCGGTGTCGCCGCAGAACCCGCGCGATATGCGAGCTTGCGCCAGGTGATGTCCCGTTCGTCGTGCTCGTGCATGTGCTGGGCGAGGAAGGTCAGCCACTTCCTGGCCTGCTGCGGCGACCATCCGGAGCCAGATCGTTGCGCCGGGCGGGCGGTGTCCAGCCGCATGTCGACGATGTGGTCCTCGACGGAGTGCCTGCTGCCGAACTTCGTCTCGTCGAGCAGTTCGGTGGGATCGCGATCGAGGTAGGTGGCGGTGAACAGCGAGAGCATCAGCGGTGTGCTCAACGCGGTCGCGAGCGGTCCGATCGGGCGTTTCTCGATATGACGCACGACATCAGCCCAGGCGGGAACCGCTTTCAGGCGGCTGAGAACGTCCCTGGGCGTCACCGGGAGCACCTCGACGGCAGGGGCGCGGAGAAGCGCGGGAGCGCCGCCCGTGAGCACGTCCTCGTACTCGGCGGTGCGGCAGGTGACGACGAGTGTCCGGTCGCCCGTGAGTGTGTCGTTGATGCGCCGGACAGCAAGACGCCGCAGGTGTTCTGGCAGTTCATCGAGCCCGTCGAGCACAGGCAGCAGCCGCCGAGCCGTGAGCAGCTTCGCCGGTGTGTGGTGTGCTCCGGAGTAGTAGGTGTTAGCGATGGTGTCGATGATCCAGTCGTCGAGGCTGTCGACGACCGGATCCCACGACGACATCGAGAGGTACACCGCAATTGGTTTGGCCTCGCTCCAGTGCCGGAGCAGCCCGACCGCCAGCGCGATCGCGATGAACGTCTTGCCCGCGCCCGGCTCCCCGAGCACGACCATCCGCTTCTTGCCCGCGGGCTGGTCGAACCGCCGGGCCAGCTGCTTCGCCGCCTCGTCGGGGTCGCCCTCGAACCTGCCGTCGAGTGGTGACGGGCCCGTCCCGCCGTACTTCCGCCACTCGAGCGGAATCGTGCGCTCGTGGGGAGAACGCTGCACCCGGTTGCGGAGTTCGGGCTCCCACTCGGTGAGCAATCGCATCCGCAGGTCTTCGATCGCCTCGTCCACCAGCGGCACGGCGTCCTGCCTGCGCAGGTGGTCGAACAGAGCGAGGAACAGCGTGACGATCGTGGCGATGCCCGACAGGATGCTGGCGTAGGAGTCGTTGTCCTGCAACGACCGCGTCAGCAGCGTGACGAAGACCCCGAGGCTGACGAGCACGACCGCGAAACGGGCGAGGCTCAGCAGAACGTCTCGCCGGGATCTGCCAGGTGAGGTCACGCCCACCAGATCGTGGCGCTGATTCGGGCTGTTACCGCGCCGCGATGCGCCGTTCGGGTTCAATGGGCCCATGAAGGCCGTGGTGATAGGCGGGGGAATCGCCGGCTTGCTGGCGGCTCGTGTGCTGGGCGAGTCTCACGATGTCGTTGTCCTGGAACGGGACAAGCTGTCCGACGAACCCGAGTACCGCTCGGGTGTGCCGCAGGGCAGGCACGTGCACGGGTTGCTCGTGCGCGGTGGCGAGCTCATGGAGGGGCTGTTCCCGGGGCTGCGCGCGGAGCTCGTGGCGGCAGGGGCGCCACTGGCCGACGCGGGGGACATGCGGATCCTCAACTCGTCTGGTTGGCTGGCCACGACGCACACCGGTCTGCCGCTGCTGTCGTTGAGCCGCCCGTTGCTGGAGACCGCCATGCGGCGCCGCGTCACCGCGAAGATCGTGGACGACGTGCACGTCACCGGGCTGTCGTTCCGCGGCGGCGACGTGGACGGCGTGCTCACGCGGGACGGCAGGATCGAGGCGGACCTGGTCGTCGACGCGTCCGGCCGGTCGTCGAAGCTGGCGGCCTGGCTCGCCGAGGCGGGGATCACGGCGCCGGAACCCGAGGTGGTCGACTCCCGCACCGGGTACGCGACCCGGATCTACACCGCGCCGAAGGACTTTCCCGTGGTGTACGCCCAAAGTCTGTCCGCTCCGGACATCACGCGTGGCTGTGCGGTGATGCGCATCGAGGGTGACCGGCTGATGGTCACCGCGCAGGGCGCCGCCGACGATCACGCGCCACGGGACCTCGACGGCTACCAGGAGTTCCTGGACTCGTTGCGGGTGCCGATCTCGGAGCTGCTCGCCGAGGCCGAGCCGCTCACGCCGGTCTACCTGTTCGCCCGCACCGCCAGTCGCCGCAACGCTTTCGAGGCCACGGCGAACTGGCCCGGCGGGCTGGTGGCGGTGGGCGACGCGGTGTGCGCGTTCAACCCCGTGTACGGGCAGGGCATGACCGTGGCGGCGATGGAGGCGCTGTTGTTCCGGCAGCACGACGACTTCAGCGCCGAGGGCTGCCGGGCGTTCCAGCGCAAGGTCGCGAAGGCAGCGCAAGGGACGTGGGCGATGTCCAGCAACGCCGACCGCAGCTGGGCGGAGACCAAACGCGGCGGCGTGTTCGGCTGGTACCTCAAGAAGTGGCAGGCCGGGATCGTGCACGACCCCGACCTGTTCCGCCGCTTCGTCAGGGTCGTGCACATGGTCGCCTCGCCGGCGAGCCTGTTCAACCCGGTGGTGTTCAGAAGGCTGGCAAAGTACTCCAGGCAAGACCGGCGTCCGGCGCGTCGTCCCGGAGGATCGAGCCTTCGATGAGGCCGTACGGGCGGTCCGCGGCGTAGAAGACCTCGTTGTCGTTCTCCAGCCCGAACGCGCTGAGGTCCACCAGGAAGTGGTGCTTGTTCGGCATGGACAGGCGTACCTCGGCGACCTCCGAGCGGGCGTTGAGCACGGCCTCGCCCATCGCGTACAGCGTCTGCTGCAACGACAGGGAATGCTTGTCCGCGAACGTCTTCAGCATGATCGACCGGATCTCGGTGAACGACTTCGCCCAGTCCACGTCGGTGCCCGCGTAACGCCAGCGGGCCGTCACCGACGTCGCGAGGATGCGGTCGGTGGTCTCCTTCAGCGTCGTGTACGGGTCCTTCGGGTAGCCGTGGAACTCCGACCCGGTCGACTTCAGCACCACGAGGTCGCGCACGCCGGACACCACCCACGCCTGTGAGCCCTCGATCGTCACGGCGGTGGTGCGCTTCTCGTTCGATCCCTGCGAGAACGCGTGGTCGTGGCCGTCGATGCGCTCCCAGGCGTGCTCGTCGATCAGGATCCGCGCGCCGGAAATGGCCTCCTGCGTGCCGACGAAGTGCCGGCCCAGGCGCAGCGCGAAGTCCTCGATCTCGCCGACCGGTGCTTCCTTGGCGAACGCGTAGACGGTGTTCTTCTGCGTGTCCGTGGCGAGCACCTTGGCGTTGTCGCCGGTCAGGTGCGTGTCGGCGAGGTCCCCGCGCAGCGAGGTGCTGACGGTCAGGTCTTTGATCGTGTGCACGGAACCGTTGCGCGACACCGTGACGAGGCGGTTCTCGGCTTTTCCGTACTGGTTGGGGCCCAGGACGATGGCCATGTGATCAGCTCCCGATCAGCTTCTGCAGCCGCAACGCGGCGATCTTCGCGAGTTCGTCGTTGACGACGCGGAGCTCGACCTCCGGCGGGTTGTCCATCCGTGAGGACAGGTTGCCGAGCATTTCCGCGCCGCTCAGGCCGGTCGCGCACACCAGGTAGATGTGCCCGAACCGATCCTCGTACGCGGCGTTCGCAGCCGCCAGGCGATCAGCCTGGGAGCTGTCCACACCGGACTGTTCGGACCGCGACCACCTCGCCGACACCCCACCTGTCTTCTGTCGTTCGCCGATGCGCGGGTGCCCGGCGATCGCGCCGAGCACCTCCTCGTCGGAAAGTCCTTGTGCGGCAACCGAAGAAGCCGCGAGGAGTGCATCCATCGACGCGTAGGGCCTGCCCGCCACCATCGCGTCGACCCAGCGGGGTACCGCGAGGCACTCGGTGAGCAGAGGTCGAAGTTCGGCCTCCGGGGCGCTGTTGAAGCTCTCCACGTCTCTCCAAGTTTCTGTATCGCGGAATCTAACTTCCACATTCTTGACCTGGGCCGCGCGAGATGTCTAGTGTCTCCGTTGTACGGAATCTAACTTCCGCAATGTGGAAGGAATCGCCCGAGATGTTCGACGCAAACCTGTCCATGCTCTTCACCGAGCTGCCGTTGCTGGAACGCCCGCAAGCGGCGCGCGCCGCCGGGTTCGACGCGGTCGAGATCTGGTGGCCCTTCGCGGACGCCGTACCCGAGACACGCGAGATCGAGGCGTTCGAGAGCGCCGTGGAGGACGCCGGGGTGCGCCTGGTCGGCCTCAACTTCTACGCGGGCGACATGCCGGCGGGTGATCGCGGGCTCACGTCCTGGCCCGGCAGGGAGACCGAGTTCCGGACGAACGTCGAGATCACCGTCGCCATCGCGGCCCGCCTCGGCTGCCGCACGCTCAACGCGCTGCACGGCAACTTCGAGACCACCGCGCAGACCATCTCGAACTACCGCTTCGCCGCCGACATCGCGGCCGAGGCCGGCGCGCAGGTCGTCATCGAGCCGCTCAGCGGCGCGCCCAAGTACCCGATCAAGACCGCCGAACAGGCGTTCGACGTCATCGAAGAGATCGACCGCGGCAACGTGAAGCTGCTCGCCGACCTCTACCACCTCGCCACGAACGGCGACGACCTCGACATCCTCGCCGACCACGTCGACCTCATCGGTCACGTGCAGATCGCCGACGCTCCCGGACGCGGTGAGCCCGGCACCGGCGAGCTCGACATCTTCGGGCATCTCGCGAAGCTCCGCGCCAACGGCTACACGGGCTTCGTCGGCGCCGAGTACAAGCCCGTCACCCACTCCTTCGCTTGGAGGGATCAAGCATGACCAGGATCGGTTTCATCGGACTCGGCATCATGGGCAGCCCGATGGCCGCCCACCTCGTAGCCGCCGGGCACGACGTGACGGGCTTCGACCTCAGCTCCGCCTCGCTGGAGAAGCTCGTCTCCGACGGCGGCAAGGCAGCGGCATCCGCCCAGGAGGCCGTGAGCGGCGCCGAGGTCGTCATCACGATGCTGCCGAACCACCCGCAGGTCGAAGCGGTGATCGACGAGGTCACGTTCGACGACGGCACGTTGCTGATCGACATGAGCACGATCCGGCCGTCCACGTCGATCGAGATCGCGCGGAAGCTGTCGAACGTCCGCGTGCTCGACGCGCCGGTCAGCGGCGGCCAGACCGGTGCGGTCCAGGCGTCCCTGAGCATCATGGTCGGCGGCAACGAGGCCGACTTCGCCGCCGCCAGGCCGTTCCTGGAGGTCGTCGGCAGGACGATCGTCCACGTCGGACCACACGGCGCCGGCCAGGTGGTGAAGGCCGCGAACCAGCTGATGGTCGGCGGCGTCTACGCCCTGGTCGCCGAGTCGATCGTGCTGCTGGAGGCGTCCGGCGTCGACCCGAAGGCGGGCCTCGACGTGCTCGCGGGCGGTCTCGCGGCGAACCGGATCCTCGACCTCAAGCGCGAGTCCATGATCGCGCGCGAGTTCCAGCCCGGCTTCCGGATCGACCTGCACCACAAGGACATGGGCATCGCACTGGACGCGGCGCGCGCCGCCGACGTCGCGCTGCCGGTCACCAACCAGATCGCCGCACTGGTCGCGGCGGCACGCGCGCAGGGTTACGGGTCGCTCGACCACTCCGCGCTGCTCAAGGTCATCGAGAACTTCGCGGGAAGGGCCTGAAATGCCGAAGATCCCAGTCATGCAGGCGGTCGTCGAGGTCCTCAAGTCCGAGGGCATCGACACCGTGTTCGGCTGCCCCGGCGCCGCGATCCTGCCGCTGTACAAGGCGATGGAGCAGGACGGTTCGATCGAGCACCTGATCGTGCGGCACGAGGAGGGTGCCACGCACATGGCCGACGGCTGGTCGCGCACGACCGGCAACGTCGGTGTCGCGATCGGCACGTCCGGTCCCGCCGGCACGAACATGATCACTGGCTTGTACACCGCGCAGGCCGACTCCGTGCCGATCCTGTGCATCACCGGCCAGGCGGCGGTGTCGAAGCTGCACCAGGAGGCGTTCCAGGCCGTCGACATCGTCTCGATCGCAGCCCCCGTCACGAAGTGGGCGGTGCAGGTCAAGGAAGCCGCGCAGATGCCGTGGATCTTCCGCGAGGCGTTCCGGATCGCCCGCTCGGGACGGCCGGGCCCGGTCCTGATCGACCTGCCGATCGACGTGCAGAAGCAGGAGATCGAGTGGGATTCGAGCATCGACGAACCGTTGCCCGTCCCCAAAAGCGTGCCGTCCGACGCACGGGTCGAGCGCGCGCTGGAGATGCTGTTCGCCGCCGAACGCCCACTGCTGCTCGCCGGTGGCGGTGTCATCCTCGGCGAGGCGTCTGATGAGCTGCTGGAGCTGGCCGAGCTGGTGCAGATCCCGATCCAGGCCACGCTGATGGGCAAGGGCGCGATCGACGAGGACCACCCGCTCTACGCGGGGATGACGGGCATCCAGACCTCGCAGCGCTACGGCAACGCGTCGTTCCTGGAGTCGGATCTGGTGCTGGCGCTGGGCGCGCGGTTCGGCGACCGGCACACCGGTGACCTCGACACCTACCGCGGCGACCGGAAGTTCATCCACGTCGACGTCGAACCGACCCAGATCGGCAAGGTGTTCGGCCCGGACCTCGGGATCGTGGCCGACACCAAGCTGTTCTTGCAGGCACTCCTCGAAAAAGCACGTGCACGTGGACCGCGCGCGGCCGGCGAGTGGGTCGACCGCTGCCAGGAGCTCAAGCGGACCCTGTTGCGGCGTGAGGACTTCGACACCGTGCCGGTCAAGGCACCGCGGGTGTTCAAGGAGATCAACGACTTCTACGGTCCTGACACCTACTTCGTCACGGCCATCGGGCTCTACCAGATCTGGTCCGGTCAGCACCAGAAGGCGCACAAGCCGCGGCACTACCAGGTCTGCGGCCAGGCCGGTCCGCTCGGCTGGGAGATCCCGGCGGCGATCGGCGTGAAGAAGGCGCGGCCGGACGCCGAGGTCGTCGGCATCGTCGGCGACTACTCGTTCCAGTTCCTCGTGGAGGAGCTCGCGGTCGGCGCCCAGTACGACGTGCCGTTCGTGCTGATCATGCTGAACAACGAGTACCTCGGCCTGATCCGGATGGCGGAGGACCACGGCGGCTACGACATGAAGTACGAGGTCGACATCCACTACGACACCAGCGGCTCGGACAACGTCAAGATCATGGAGGCGTACGGCTGCTCCGGCATCCGCGTGGCCGATCCCGGCGAGATCCGCGGCTCGCTGGAGTGGGCGCGCAAGGAGGCCGACAGGACCTCCAGGCCGGTGCTCGTGGAGATCATGATCGAACGCGAGGGCAACACCGCGAACGGCACGTCGATCGCCGCGATGAAGGAATTCGAGCCGCTCCCGTGACACGAGTCGTCGTCGCGCCGGACAAGTTCAAGGGATCGCTCACCGCCCCGCAGGTCGCTGCCGCCGTCGCGCGCGGCCTGCGGGAGGCGGTCCCGGACGTGGACGTGCGCCTTCTCCCGGTGGCGGACGGCGGCGACGGCACCGTCGACGCCGCCGTCGCCGCCGGGTTCCTGAAGGTGGGGCGCTGGGTCACCGGCCCGGCCGGCGCGCCGGTGCCCGCGTCGTTCGCCGTCCGCGGCACGACGGCCGTGGTCGAGGTGGCGTCGGCGGCCGGGCTGACCTTGCTGGACCGGCCCGCGCCTCTGGACGCCACCAGCCACGGGGTCGGTGAGCTGCTGAAGGCCGCGCTGGACATCGGCTGCACCACGATCGTGCTCGGGCTGGGCGGCAGCGCGTGCACGGACGGCGGCGCCGGGATGCTGGAGGCGCTGGGCAAGGCGTCGTTCGCCGACGTCGACCTGGTGCTGGCCTCGGACGTGGACAACCCGCTGCTCGGTCCTTCCGGTGCGGCGGCGGTCTACGGGCCGCAGAAGGGTGCATCACCCGAACAGGTGGAGATCCTCGAAGCCCGGCTCGAAGCGTTCGCCCGGCGGATCGGGCCGGAGTACGCGTCACGTCCGGGAGCCGGTGCGGCCGGCGGGATCGGGTTCGCGGCGTTGGCGGTGCTCGGCGCGAGGTTCCGGCCGGGCATCGAGGTGGTGCTGGAGCTGGCCGGATTCGCCGAGGCCGTCGCCGGGGCGTCGTTGGTGATCACCGGCGAGGGATCGCTGGACGCGCAGACCCGGCACGGCAAGGCGCCGTACGGGGTGGTCAGGGCCTCCGGGGACGTGCCGGTGGTCGCGGTGGCAGGTCGGTGCTCGATCGAACCCGGCGACCTGGGGCTGAAGGCCGCCTACGCGCTGCTGGACGTCGAACCGGACGTCACGCGGTGCATGGCCCTGGCCGATTCGCTCCTGGGCGTTCTCGGCGGTCGCATCGCCCGCGACTGGGTGTCAGAGTGAGGGACATGGACCTGGTCTTCCGCGCCCGCAGGGTCATCACCCCCCAGGGCGAGATCGCCTGCGACGTCGGTGTGGTCGACGGCCGGATCGTCGCCGTCGAGCCGTTCATCGACTCACCGAACGTCATGCACCTCTCGGACGACGAGGTGCTGTTGCCTGGCCTGGTCGACACGCACGTGCACGTCAACGACCCCGGCCGCAGCGAGTGGGAGGGCTTCGAGACGGCGACGAGAGCCGCTGCCGCCGGCGGTGTCACCACGATCATCGACATGCCGCTCAACAGCATCCCGCCCACGGTCGAGGTGGCGGCGCTGGAGATCAAGCGCAAGGCCGCGGCGAACGTGTCGGTGGACGTCGGGTTCTGGGGCGGGATCATCCCCGGCAACCTCGCCGACCTGAAGCCGTTGCACGAGGCCGGCGTCTTCGGCTTCAAGTGCTTCCTGCTGCACTCGGGCGTCGACGAGTTCCCCGCGGTGACCAAGGCTGAGCTCGAAGCGGCACTCAAGGAACTGGCCACGCTCGACGCGTTGACGATCGTGCACGCCGAGGACGCGCACACGGTTCGTGACGCCGAACCTGACTACGCGGGGTTCCTCGCCTCACGGCCGCGCGAGGCCGAGAACCGGGCGATCGCCGATGTCGTCGAGCTGACCCGCAAGACCGGCGCTCGCACGCACGTGCTGCACCTGTCGTCGTCGGACGCGTTGCACATCATCGAGGGCGCGCACCGCGACCGGCTCCCCGTGACCGCCGAGACCTGCCCGCACTACCTCACGTTCACCGCCGAGGAGATCCACGACGGGCAGACGGAGTTCAAGTGCTGCCCGCCGATCCGCGAGGCCGCGAACCGCGAGGCGTTGTGGCAGGGGCTGCGCGAGGGCGTGATCGAACTGGTCGTCAGCGATCACTCGCCGAGCACGGTCGAGCTGAAGGAAGGCGACTTCGCCACGGCGTGGGGCGGTATCGCGTCACTGCAACTCGGCCTGCCCGCGGTGTGGACGGGGGCGCGGGAGCGGGGCTTCCAGCTCACCGACGTCGTCCGCTGGATGGCCGTGCACCCGGCGCGTCAGGTCGGGCTGGAGACCAAGGGGGCCATCGAACCGGGCAGGGACGCGGACCTCGTGGTGTTCGCCCCGGACGAGACTTTCGTGGTGGACAAGAACAAGCTCCACCACCGCAACCCCGTCACGCCGTACCACGGCCGCACGCTGCACGGCGTTGTGCGTCAGACGTGGTTGCGTGGCAAGGAAATCAGTACGACACAGGGCAAGTTGCTACGCAGAGGAGAAGCATGACCGAGTGGACCCGGCTGCCCGATCTCGCCTCGCGCGCGGTCGGAGGCGGTGTGGTGTGGGCGAACGACGAGCTGTTCGCCGAGCGGGAGAACCTGATCAAGCCCGCCGAGCCGGTCTACCAGACCTACACCTTCGGCCACAAAGGCCAGGTCTACGACGGCTGGGAGACCCGCCGCCGCCGTGAGGCCGGCGTCGACCAGGCGGTGATCCGGCTCGGCATGCCGGGTGTCGTGCGCGGAGTCGTCGTCGACACGGCGTTCTTCAAGGGCAACTACCCGCCGTTCTGCTGGGTCGAAGGCGCTCAGGTCGACGGCTATCCGTCCGCCGACGAGATCACCGAGTGGTTCCCGTTGGTCGAACGCTCCGCACTCAAGGGCGACGAGAAGCACTACTTCGACGTGCGCGAAGGACGCCGCGTCACACACGTACGCCTGACCATCGACCCCGACGGCGGTGTCGCCCGACTGCGCGTGCACGGCGAACCGCTCGCCGACCCGCGTCTGCTCGTGGGCGGCATCGACCTCGCCGCGCTGGAGAACGGCGCGGTCGTCACCGGGTGCAGCAACATGTTCTACAGCTCGCCCAACAACCTCATCTCCCCTGGTCAGGCCACGGTCATGGGTGAGGGCTGGGAGACCGCGCGCCGGCGTGACGACGGCAACGACTGGGTGTCGCTGCGGCTCGCCGCACCCGGCGTCGTGCAGCTGGTCGAGCTCGACACCAGCCACTTCAAGGGCAACGCGCCGGGCTGGGCGTCGGTCAGCGGCTGCGACGAGCGCAAGGACCCGGAGGCGTGGTTCGACCTGCTGCCGCGCACCCGGCTGCAGCCCGACACGCGGCACCGGTTCGTCGTGGACGGCACCGAGGCAACTCAGGTGCGACTCGACATCTATCCCGACGGAGGCATGGCACGCCTCCGAGTGCTCGGCACCCCTACGAGTGACGGCCTAGCACACCTGCGGACTATGTGGGCCAAAACGACTAACTGACGGTGGTTGTACGACCACAGTCTGATTCTTTTCCCTACCTCGGTTGGTTGTCTGCGTCACACGATCGGTGGAAGCGTTTCCTCTCGCAAGATCGGGGATCTAGGGAGGAAATCCACATGCAACCGATGATGCGCGCCCTCGGGGCCGCGCTCGCGAGTTCTGCATTGGTTCTGGGCATGACGCCGCTCGCGTCCGCGGCTCCGGAAGGTCAGCCGGAGTTCAAGGTCGGCGCGATCGACTGGAAGCCGTGCGAAGAGGTGCCGACCGTCGAGTGCGGCTTCTTGACGCTGCCGATCGACTACAGCAAGCCGAACGGGGAGAAGTTCCAGCTGGCCGTGTCGCGCAGAAAGGCGAGCGACCAGACCAAGCGCATCGGCGCGATGGTCATCAACCCCGGTGGACCCGGTGGTTCGGGCGTCGACTTCTCGATGTTCGCGGACCGCTACTTCAGCAAGGACATCATCGACAAGTTCGACGTCATCGGGTTCGACCCGCGTGGCGTCGCGCGCAGCCAGCCGATCAAGTGCTCGGCGGAGGTGCTGCAACGCCAGCCGTCCGACTACCCGAAGAGCAAGGCGGAGTTCGACAAGCTGGTCGAGTTCAACAAGGAACTGCGCGCGGACTGCCGCAAGGTGTCCGGCGCGATCTTCGACCACGCGTCGACGTTCGACGTCGCGAACGACATCGACTCGATCCGCCGTGCGCTGGGCGAGAAGAAGATCAACTACTACGGCGTCTCGTACGGCACGATCATGGGCCAGCACTACGCGGCGCAGTACGGCCAGAACATCCGCGCCATGATCATCGACTCCAACATGGACCACAGCCTCGGCACCTGGAAGTTCATGGAGACCGAGGCACGCGGTGCCGAGGACATGTTCAACGAGTGGGTCAAGTGGAGTGACCGCACGCCGACCTCGCCGTTCTACGGCAAGGACCTTCGCAAGATCTGGAAGGATCTCCTCGCCAAGGCGGACCGCGGTGAGGTGACCGACCCGAACGGGCGCAAGATCACCGGACAGGAGCTCGGCGGCTCCGTGGTGGGCATGGGCTACGGCCCGGCCTTCAAGCCGTTCGCCGACTTCGTCGCGTCGCTCGTGCAGGGCACGCCGGTGGCCGCTCCGGCGGGCTTCGCGGCGGGTGAGACGTTCGAGAACCCGTTCGCGGGCATCTTCTGCAACGACTACAACCTGCGCGTCAGCTCGTGGGGCGAGTACCAGGCGCTCAACGCCATGGAGAACCGCGTCGCGCCGAACACGCGTGGTTCGTCGCTCGGCCATGGCGCCACGATGGGCTGCGTCGGGTTCCCGAAGGCCACGAACCCGCAGCGGCCGCTGAAGATCAAGAACGCGCCGAAGATCCTCATGACCAACGCCAAGTACGACCCGGCGACGGTCTACGAGTGGGCGGTCAACGCGCACCGTCAGACCCGTGACACCACCGTCTTCGTCACCTACGAAGGCTGGGGCCACGGCGTCTACGACCGCAGCGAGTGCACGCTGAAGATCAACGACGAGTACCTGGTGGGGCTGAAGCTGCCGCGCAACGGCACCTCGTGTGCCGCGGTCGAGCCTCCGGCCCAGGCGTCGATCCTGACCGCCGAGCGCCCGGTGCCTGCTGGACCGTTCTCGGTTCGCTGACAGGCAGGTCGTGAGCCGTGCCCCCGGTGTGTCCGCCGGGGGTACGGCCCGCTGCCCACGGTGTCGAGCGGCCACGACGGGTGCGTCCAACTGCCCCGGAAGTGGGAGCCCGCGGCTACTTCTCGTCACCAGATCTCGTTACCGGCCCGGCGCCGTGAGGTGGCCGAATCGAGACCGTGAACGCCGTGAAACGTGGACGTAACAACCTCGGCCCGACAGTTCACCTCCGCGAAACGTGCCGCGTAAGTGCGCGAAACAGGACATCTCGATGCTCCCTGCAACCGACGTGCAGTGGAGGTCGAAGTGGATACAGGGGACACCGCCTGGGTGCTCACCAGCGCCGCATTGGTGCTGCTGATGACGCCGGGCCTCGCCTTCTTCTACGGAGGCATGGTCCGTTCGAAGAGCGTGCTCAACATGATGATGATGAGCTTGGGCGCGATGGCCGTAGTCGGTGTCCTGTGGGTGCTGTTCGGGTACTCGACGGCATTCGGTGCTGACGTCGGCGCGGGTCTGGTGGGCAAGCCGTTCGAGTTCTTCGGGCTCGACGGGCTGCTGGCTGCCGACTCGCTGGCGGGCAAGATCCCGAGCACGGTGTTCGTGGCGTTCCAGGCGATGTTCGCGATCATCACGGTCGCGCTGATCTCCGGTGCCATCGCGGACCGCGCCCGGTTCGGCCCCTGGCTGCTGTTCGCGGGTCTGTGGGCGACGATCGTGTACTTCCCGGTCGCGCACTGGGTGTTCGACTTCGACGGCAAGGACGCGGCCGGCAACGTCGTCGACCCCGGTGGCTGGATCGCCAACAAGCTACTCGCGATCGACTTCGCCGGTGGTACGGCAGTGCACATCAACGCCGGTGCGGCTGGTCTCGCGCTCGCGATCGTGCTCGGCAAGCGCGTCGGCTGGCCCAAGGAGCCGATGAAGCCGCACAGCCTGCCGCTGGTCGTGCTCGGCGCCGGTCTGCTGTGGTTCGGCTGGTTCGGGTTCAACGCCGGTTCGGCGCTGGGTGCCAACGGCCTCGCCGGTGTCACGTTCATCAACACGCTCGTCGCCACCTGCGCGGCGATGCTCGGCTGGCTGCTCACGGAGCGCATCCGCGACGGCAAGGCCACCACGCTGGGTGCCGCCTCCGGTGTCATCGCCGGCCTGGTCGCGATCACGCCCGCCTGTTCCTCGGTCACCCCGGTCGGTGCCATCGCGGTCGGTGCGATCACCGGTGTCCTCTGCGCCCTGGCCGTGTCGCTGAAGTACCGCTTCGGCTTCGACGACTCACTCGACGTCGTCGGCGTGCACCTCGTCGGTGGTCTGTCCGGCACGATCCTGATCGGTCTGTTCGCCAGCGAGGCGGCCCCGGCCAAGATCAACGGTCTCTTCTACGGCGGTGGCGTCGACCAGCTGTGGCGCCAGGCCGTCGGTGCCTTCGCGGTGCTCGGGTACTCGTTCGTGCTGAGCCTCGCGCTCGGTTACCTGGTGAAGTTCACCGTCGGCTTCCGCGCGCCGGAAGAGGCGGAGGTCGCGAGCATCGACGAGGCTGAGCACGCTGAGCGCGCCTACGAGTACGGCAGCCTCACCAGTGCGCGTGGTACCGGCAAGCCGAGCGTGGCCGCTGGTGCGACCGCGGTCCTCGAGGGGAGCAACAAGAAATGAAGCTGGTCACCGCGATCATCAAGCCGTTCACGCTCGACGACGTGAAGGGCGCCCTGGAACAGCTCGGGGTGCTGGGCATGACCGTCAGCGAGGTGCAGGGCTACGGCCGCCAGAAGGGCCACACCGAGGTCTACCGCGGCGCCGAGTACTCGGTGGACTTCGTACCCAAGATCAAGATCGAGGTCGTCATCGACGACACGGCGGTCGAGAAGGTCCTGGAAGCGGTGGTCGAGGCCGCCCGCACCGGCAAGATCGGTGACGGCAAGGTCTGGGTCACTCCGGTCGAGACGGTCGTGCGCGTGCGCACGGGCGAACGCGGATCGGACGCGCTGTAACAACGCTTGGGGAGACGGTCCGTGGAGAACAACGAAACGGCCGTCGTCACGGCTGACGACCTGGTACGAGCACGCGAAAGGCTGCTCGTGCCAGGTCGTCGTCGCTTGGCCGCCGAACCGCTGCGCGAGGCACTCGTGGACCTGCACGAGTTCTGGCTCACCAAACACGCGGGGGGAGCGGGGATATCCGGATCGGGTATCGCGCTCGTGGCGGTCGGCGGGCTGGGGCGGCGGGAGCTCGTGCCCTACTCCGACCTCGACCTGGTCCTGGTGCACAACGGCGTCAAGAACGTGGACGCCATCGCAGAGAAGCTCTGGTACCCGCTCTGGAACTCCGGCATCGGGCTCGACCACTCGGTCCGCACGGTCGGTGAAGCTCTGCGGGTCGCCGCCGGTGACCTGCGGACAGCGTTGGGACTGCTGGACCTCCGGCACATCGCGGGCGATCCCGAGGTCTCGCAGAAGCTCGCCGAGGGGGCGCGCCAGGCGTGGCGCGGCAACGTCCGCAACCGGCTGGACGAGATCGCCGAGTCGTCGCAGAAGCGCTGGGGCCGCAGCGGCGAGATCGCACACCGCGTGGAACCCGACCTGAAGCACGGTCGTGGTGGGTTGCGGGACATCACGATCCTGGACGCGCTGTCGATCGCGCAGGTAGTGGATCGGCCGTCCGCCGACGTGGACGAGGCCCGCAAACTGCTGTTGGACGTTCGCACCGAACTTCGCCGTGTGGCAAGGAAACCTCGTGACGTGCTGCGGGCGCAGGACGGGGACGAGGTGGCGTCCGCGCTCGGTTTGGCCGACCGGTTCGCTTTGGCCCGTTCACTTTCTTCTGCCGCACGCACTGTCGTCTACGCGTTCGACGTTGCTGTGCGCACGGCTCGTGCCGCCGCGCCCAAGCGTGGGCTCGGGGCGTTCCTGAGAGGACAGCCGCCGCGCAGGCCGTTGGATGAAGGTGTTGTGCTGCACGGGTCCGAGGTTTCTCTCGCCCGTGACGCGATTCCCAGCCGTGATCCCGCGTTGTTGTTGCGCGTGGCCACGGCGGCAGCCCGTTCGAAGCACCCGATCGCGACGGGCACGTTGTCCCGGCTCGCGGACTCGGCGCCGGAGCTGCGGCAGCCGTGGCCGCGCGAGGCCCGCGAGGAGCTGCTGGCGTTGCTGGGCAGCGGTAGCGGGCTCGTGGACGTCGTGGAAGCGTTGGACCGCACGGACTTGTGGGGCCGGCTGTTCCCCGAGTGGGGTGCGGTGCGGGACCTGCCGCCGCGCGACGCCGCGCACATGTGGACGGTCGACCGGCACTTGGTGCAGACGGTCGCGCACGCGGCTCGTCTCGTGACCACGGTGGCACGGCCGGATCTGTTGTTGCTGGGCGCGCTGGTCCACGACATCGGCAAGGGACGGCAGCAGGACCACTCCGAGGTGGGCGCCGCGCTGGCGACCCAGATCGGGGAGCGGATCGGGTTGTGGCCGCAGGACGTCGAGACGCTGACCGCGATGGTGCGTCATCACCTCCTGTTGCCGCACACCGCGACCAGGCGTGACGTCGAGGACGAGGCGACCGTGCACCGGGTGGTCGAGACGCTCGGTGGCGACCCGATCCTGCTGGAGCTGTTGTACGCCTTGGCGGAGGCCGATTCCCTCGCGACCGGACCCGGTGTGTGGACCGACTGGAAGGCCGCGCTGATGGCCGACCTGGTCGCGCGGTGCCGCAAGGCGATGGCCGGGGAGGCGTTGCCCAAACCGGAACCGCTGGACCCGTCGTTCGTCGCCATGGCGGAACGTGTTGCGAAGTCAGGAAAGCCGGACGTGCTGCTGGAGAAGCAGGACCACGCGGCGATCGTGACGGTGCTCGCGCCGGACCTGCCCGGCCTGCTGTCCAAAGCCGCCGGCGTGCTCGCGTTGAACTCGCTGGAGGTGCACGCGGCGACGTTGCGCTCGCACGGCGGTGCGACGGTGGACGCCTTCACGGTGTCGCCGCGATTCGGCTCGTTGCCGGACGCGTCACTGCTGCGCGAACAGCTGTCCAGGGCGATCGAGGGCTCGTTGCCGTTGGCGGACAAGCTCGCCGCGAAGGAACGCGACTACGGCGGCCCGCCGCTCGACCCGCCGCCCGCGAAGGTGCTGTGGTTCGACGACGAGGCGACCGGCGCGGTGGTGCTGGAACTGCGTGCGGCAGACCGGATCGGGCTGCTGCACCGGGTGGCCGGCGCGTTGGAGCAGTGCGGCGCCGACGTGCAGTGGGCGCGTGTGTCCACGTTGGGCGCGACGGTCGTCGACTCGTTCAGCATCGCCGGCGCCGACCTGGATCGGCGGCGGATCGAACGAGCGGTGCTCGACGCGGCCAAGTAGAGGTTGAGTAGCTCTACGCACAACCTCTCCGGGTGCTCACGCTCCTGCGCGCTTCCGGAACCGGGCAGTCTTCGTGGTGTCCGGAAAGCGTCCTCGAGGGGTGGATCGCTTCCCGGACGGGCAGAGGCGGTGGTGACGAGTGACGGGCCGGGGGAGGTACCGCGCACTCGCACCGCCGCCGGTGTTCCTCCTTGCATGACAACGAGACAGCTTCCTGGACAACGCTCGTGCGGTCCGGGCATGGTCGAGTTCTCGTTGTTCTGACTGGGGAGGAACAAGTTGAGAACCGCAATGGTGGCCGCCGTCGTCGCGGCCCTGATCATTCCCGCTACCGCTCAAGCGGCTCCGCCGGCCGTGGAAGACCTCGGCACGTTGCCGGGTGATCTCCGGAGCGCCGCGGTCGACATCAACGACTCCGGCGCGATCGCCGGCGTCTCCTACGGCACAGGTACCTCGCAGCACGCCGTGCGCTGGGACCGTTTCGACGGCATCAAAAAGCTCCCGGACCTCGGCTTCGACTCGTGGGCCGCGGCCATCAACCGCGACTACGTGGTCGTCGGGTACGCCGTGAACTCGGCCAACCAGGCCCAGGCGGTGAAGTGGAACTTCTCCGGGGTGCTGGCGCAGCTGACGGTGCCGGGCGCGACGAGTTCCGTCGCGTACGACGTCAACGACTCCGGCACCGTCGCGGGCACGGCGATGATCAACGGCGTGAGCCAGGCGGTGCTCTGGGACTCGACCGGTGCCGCGACGATCCTGGGCGCGGGCACCGTTCCGAGGTGAACAACTCCGGTGTCGTCGCGGGCACCGTCGGCACCACGGCCGCGACCTGGAACATGGACGGCACGCAGACGTTGCTGCCATCGCTCTCGGGTGCCGCACGTCACTCCGTGACCGGCCTGAGCGAGGTCGGGCAGGTCATCGGCGTGGCGACCTTCGCCAACGGCACCTACCGCGCGGTCGTCTGGCGATGAAACCGCCGTGCGTTTCACCCGAAATCGGACCAAACTGAACGAGAAGGATGGTCAAGACGTCTTCTAGGACATGACCGCCGTGTTGAACACGCAGACCGCAGTCATCCGAGTGCAGCCGCGCTCGCTCGTAGTCCTCGCCGGCATTCCCGGCGCGGGCAAGACGACGCTGCTCACCCGCCTGGACGCGGACGAGCCGGTCACCGTCCTCGACTCCGACCAGGTGCGCATGTGGCTGGAACCGCGGATGCCCCTGCCGTACAAGTACTGGCGCGTCTTCGTGCACCTCACACACCGTCTGCGCGTCTTCTGGGCAGCGCTGTTCTGCGCGGGACTGCTGGTCGTGCACGAACCGTCCACCCGCCCTGGCACCCGTTTCATGCTCGTACTGGCCGGCCTGCTGTCGGGGCGTTCCCGCCACTTCCTGTGGCTGGACGCCTCGGCGGCCCAGGCCCTGGACGGCCAGATCGCCCGCCGCCGCGTCGTGCGGGCTCACGCTTTCGAGCGACACGTCCGCCGCGGCTCGTCGATGCGAGCGCAGTTCGAGGCGGGCTGGGTGCCCTTCGGCTTCGCGAGCGTGACGCTCCTCACCCGTGCGGGGACCTCTGGTGGTCTGCGCATCATGGTGTCGTGATCAAGGCTGTCCTCTTCGACTTCGCAGGCACCCTGTTCGGGCGTCCCACCTACCGCTGGCTGTCCCCGCCCCACCTCACCGTGCTGCGCGCCCCGGCGCCGTTCATCGCCAGGATGAACGCCGCCGAGCGTGCGGTGTGGGACGCCCGGGACCTGACGCCGCTGGCCAACCGCTCGGCCTACCTGACCCTGTTCCGGCTGGCAGGGCTGACGATGACCGACGACCTGTTCCAACGACTGCACAACCCGGCGTTCTGGCTGCCGTACTCCGACACCGCGGCGGCGTTGTCGCGGGTCCGGCCGCTGAAGGTCGGGGTGCTGAGCAACATCTCGTGGGACATCAGGCGGGTGTTCGCGCGCGAGTCGTTGTCGGTGGACGGGTTCGCGTTGTCGTTCGAGATCGGGGTCTCGAAGCCTTCCGCGAGGGCTTTCGAGGCTGCCTGCGTTCGACTCGACGTTGCTCCATCCGAGTGTTTGTACGTCGGCGACGACCCGGTGTCGGACGGGGCGGCGGTGTCGGCGGGGCTGCGGTTCGCCCAGATCTCCACGGCTCCGGTCGGACGCCGTGAGCCGGTGTTGCTGGAGGCTCTGGCGGCACACGGGATCAGCTGATCCGCATCCTGGCTTCCGCGATGAGATCAGCGACGTCCTGGCCTGTGCAGGACAACGGATGAGAGAACCCGTCGGACGTGTTCCAGTACCGCACGGTGTGATCGGCCGAGCCGGTGACGGCCATGCCCTCCGGTGACCACAGCGCCGCGGTCACCGGTCCCGTGTGTCCGATCAACGCCGTGCGCTGACCACCTGTCCGTGGATCCCAGACGCGGGCGGTGTGGTCGTTGGACGACGTGAGGAGGCTGCGGCCGTCCGGTGACCAGGCGATGGTGTTGATCTCGTCCGTGTGCCCGACCAGTTCGGTGATCAGCGTGAGCTCGTTCGACAGGCGCAGGAGCGCCACGGTTCCGTCGGCCGCACCGGCCGCGAGCACGTCGCCGTGCCAGGCGACTGAGGTGAACCGCTTGTCGGCGCGGTACGAGCACAGCGTGCGGTCGAGGGAGTTGACCGTGATCAGGTTGTCGTCGCCCGCGACAGCGAACACCTGACGATCGGGATGCCACGCCACCGCGCGCAAGAACCCGGAATGCCGGGTCCACCCCGGAGAAGGGATCAGCCGGCCGTCGCGGTCGTAGACCCTGGGCAGCCAGGTGCGATCCCGTGAGGCGACCGCCAGCCACTTCCCGTCCGACGACCACTGGGCGTCGTGGACGCCGTCGAACGCGTCGGTCAGGCTGGCCACCGTGTTCAGGCCGCGGTCGAAGATCGTGACCACGCCGTCACTGATGCCGATCGCCAGCAGTTCTCCGTCGGGGGACCAGGCGAGCGATTCCGGACGGTAGTGCGGTTCGAGCGCGCGTTCGTCGCGGAATCCCAGATCGAGCAACCACGTCCTCGGTGGATCTTTCGAGTCGTCCTTCTGCCCAACGGTCACCTGACCGGTGCGCGGGTCCAACGCCATCGCGCTCACGGCGGCACGGGTGCCGGCCCACTGGTAACTGGGTTCCGATCCGATCTTCCACACCCGTTGACCGCCGTCGTCCGCCACGGTCGCGAGCCGATCGCCGGCGTGTGACCACGCCACGTCGCACACACCTTGCCGATGTCCGCGCAAGCAGAGGACCTCCTGCGCGGTGACGGCGTCCCACACCCGCACGGTGCCGTCCGCGGAAGCGGTGGCGAGCCTCATGCCGCTCGGTGACCAGGCCACCCTCCGCACCTGATCAGAGTGCCCCATCAGGACGACCTGGTCGCCCTCGCTGAAGATCACGCCATCGGCGTTCTGGTCGCCGGTGGCGAACACCTCGGCATCGAAGGGGTGGAAGCGAACGGAGCGGACCGTGATACCGGCACGTGCCTCGAACCGGCGTTTCGCACCCTCGGGCCCGGTCAGCTCGATCAGGCCGTCGTCCCTGGCGACGGCGATCCACTCGGCGTCTGTCACGAGGTCCATGACGATGTCGGCGTCCCACAGACGGACCGGTTCGCCTCGCTCGTCGACGCTGCGCAGTTCGCCGGCCGGGTTCCTGTCGCGGCTGTCCGCCGCCCACACGTAGGCGCCGCCATCCGCGCAGGCCACCAGCGCCTTCGTGCCCTGTGCGTCGAAGCGCACGGACCAGGGACGGTCCGGCAGCGGGATGACCGTGATCTCCCGTCCCTCGGTGGGCGACCACATCCGCAAGGTCTCGTCGGTCGCCACCGAAGCGATGACCTCGCCGGTCGGTGACCACGCGACCGAACGCACCCAGCCGGGATCGGTGCCGCGATGTTCCTGACCGTGCTGGAAGACGTGCGTGCAGGCGCCCGTTTCGGCGTTCCACACGCGCACGGTGCCGTCCTTGGACCCGGTGACGAGCGCTGTGTCGTCGGGCGACCAGTCGACACCCCATACGCCGCCCGTGTGTCCGGTGAACGCCCGCAGGACGTGTGTGGAAGCCATGGCGCGCAACAAGCTGACCCGCCACTCGGCGAGGTCGGGTGCGTGCAGCAGCAGCCGGACGTTGAGGTCGTCACCCGCCAGCGCGCGTAGTGCGTCGTCCGGATCCATGGACCTCGCTCGCCGTACCTCATCGTCAAGGCGTTGCTGCAACGAGCGGCTGAGCAGCCGGCGCGCGTTCTCGGAGAACTGGAAGGACCGCAGCGCGTCGTCCAGCTGCGGCCACAGTTCCGCGAGCGATTCGTCGGACGCGGTCAGCACGCTCAGCAGTGAGGCGAGTCGCGACGGCGCGATGAGCTGGTCGGGGTGCTTCACCCATTCCGCGGCGATGTCCTCGACCTCACGCCGTGCTCTGAGCGCTGCTTGGTCGCGTTCCAGCCCTTCCCGCAGCCGTGGCCAGTGCAGGAACAGGCTTTCGTGCGCCACCTCGATCGACTGCTGGTTCGCGGTGAGCACGCGGTTGGTGATGAAGGGGTCGAGCAGTTCCCGGTCCTGGGCGGAGACGCCGTCGACCGCCACCGCCCGCTTGGTGAACTTGCCGGACTCGTCCACCGCCACCAGCAGCCGCAACGTGCGCAGCACTCGTCGTTCGGCTTCCCCTACTGGAGGCCAGGACCCGTCGTCCTCGCGCACCAGGTCCCGCGCCATCGCGAAGGCCTCGTCGGCCTGGCGCCGCAACACGTCCATCACGCGCCCGGAAGCCTCGTACTCGGCTCGGGTGATCGAGCGAGGTGCGCGCAGGCCGTCGGGGTTCACGTGCCGCCAGAGGTTCTCCAGGGCGAAGGCCAGCAGTGGCAACGACTCGCGGCTCGCGTCCTCCTGGATGAGACCCAGCGCCGCGTCGTCGACCTGCCAGCCGCGGGCCCGCAGCGGTCCGTTGATCACCAGCGGGAGCTCGGCCTTGGTCAGGGGCATGACGAGGAAGTCGTCGCGGAAGAGCGGTTCGAAGTCCTCCCGGCGCATGAGCTCGTCGAGGAAGTCGGCGCGGACCGTGTAGACGACCCAGGCTTCGCCGCGGCTGGCCGCGACCAGGCGTCGCAGCAGTGCGCTGGAGTCGCCGATCAGCAGTTCCTCTGCCTGGTCGAGCACCACGAGCCGGCGGCCAGGACCTTCGATCGGGGGCAGCACGCCCTGGGACGGCGTGACCGGGCCGATGATCGTCCAGCCCGCGCGTCGCAGCAGCGGGATCAGGCCGGCGCGGACCAGCGACGACTTGCCGGCGCCGGACGGGCCGATCACCGCCATCGCGCCGGACTCCCGCCGCCCCAGCAGTGGTTCGGCGAGCCGCTGGACGTCGTCCTCGCGGCCGAAGAAGAGCGAGGCCTGGTTCTCGTCGAACGCCTTCAGGCCGGGGAAGGGCGACGAGGGAGGTGCGGCTTTGCCCACTCCGGCCCGGTCCAGGATCTTCAACGCCGTGTCGAGCGCGGCGGCCAGCGAGGAGGCGTCGGTGTGGTCGACCTTCTGGGCCTGCAGGTCGTTGAGGATCGCGCGGTTCTGGGAGAGGGCGCTGAAGAACTCGATGCACGGCGCGTCCGGTTTCAGTTCGCGGAACAGCGACGACTCCCAGGTGCACCACTCGGAGTACGCGCCGGGTGAGGTGACGACGATCAGGGCGTCGGCGCCGAGGAGTTCGCGGCGCAGGCTGTCCTTCCACGGCATCGCGACATCGGGACCGGAGCCGGGCGCGGTGTAGGCGTGCACGTCCTCGTAACCGGCGTCCTTCAGGGCGCCGTGCAGGTAGAGCGCGATCTCGTCGCCCTCGTCGTGACCGTGGTAGCTGAGGAAGATCCGACCCACGCGGAGCATCCTGCATCATTCGGACATGAAAGAGGACCACTTCCGCGACCCCGACGCACCGCGAGCGAACCGGTTGTGGCCGGTGGTGCAGGTCGCCGTGCGCACTGACGAGGGCCTTCTGCTGATCGAACGCGCTGACGACGGCTACTGGGCGTTGCCCGGCGGCCTGGTCGACGTGGGGGAGACCTTCGCGCACGCGGCGGTCAGAGAGGCGCGCGAGGAGACGGGGTACGAGGTCGAGGTGACCGGGCTCGTCGGGCTCTACTCGGATCCGGAGCACGTCACGTCCTACGACGACGGCACGGTCAGCCAGGAGTGCTCGATGGTCTTTCGTGCGCGCGTAGTAGGAGGTGTGAAAGCGGTCAGCGACGAGTCGACCCAGGTGCGGTTCGTCAAGGCAGAGGAGATCGAGAACCTCCGAATGCACCCGTCGATGCGGCTGCGGGTGGAGCACGCGCTGGGGCCCGGTGGGGAGCCGTACCTCGGGTGAACGTGCGGTTAGCTAGTCTGGGAGGCGTGTTCTCCACGCTTTCCGACCGGCTGACCACGGTTCTCCAGGGCCTTCGCGGCAAGGGCCGGCTCAGCGACGCCGACATCGACGCGACCGCCCGCGAGATCAGGGTCGCCCTGCTCGAGGCCGACGTCGCGCTGCCCGTTGTGCGCAACTTCATCGCCAAGGTGAAGGAGCGCGCCAAGGGTGCCGAGGTCCACCAGGCGCTGAACCCGGCGCAGCAGGTCGTGAAGATCGTCAACGAGGAGCTCGTCAACGTCCTCGGTGGCGAGACCCGCAGGCTGAACCTCGCCAAGAACCCGCCTTCGGTGATCATGCTGGCGGGTCTGCAGGGTGCCGGCAAGACGACGCTCGCTGGCAAGCTGGCCAAGTGGCTCAAGGGCCAGGGCCACACGCCGCTGCTCGTCGCCGCCGACCTGCAGCGCCCGAACGCGGTGACGCAGCTCCAGGTCGTCGGTGAGCGCGCGGGCGTGCCCGTCTTCGCTCCCGAGCCCGGCAACGGCGTCGGCAACCCCGTCGACGTGTCGCGCCGCGGCATCGAGGAAGCCAAGGCCAAGCAGCACGACATCGTCCTCGTCGACACGGCCGGCCGGCTCGGTGTCGACGAAGAGATGATGAAGCAGGCCATCGACATCCGGGCCGCGGTCAACCCGGACGAGGTCCTGTTCGTCGTCGACGCGATGGTCGGTCAGGACGCGATCAACACCGCCACGGCGTTCCGCGACGGAGTCGGCTTCACCGGTGTCGTGCTGACCAAGCTCGACGGCGACGCCCGCGGTGGTGCCGCGCTGTCGGTCCGCGAGGTCACCGGCCAGCCGATCCTCTTCGCGTCCAACGGCGAGAAGCTCGAGGACTTCGACGTCTTCCACCCCGACCGGATGGCGTCGCGCATCCTCGGCATGGGTGACGTCCTCACGCTGATCGAGCAGGCAGAGCAGCACTTCGACCAGGACCAGGCCGAGAAGGCCGCGGCGAAGCTGCACTCCGGCCAGTTGACGCTCGAGGACTTCCTGGAGCAGATGCTCGCGATCCGCAAGATGGGCCCGATCGCGAACCTGCTCGGCATGCTCCCCGGCGCCGGTCAGATGAAGGACCAGCTCGGGATGCTGGACGAGAAGCACCTCGACCGCATCCAGGCGATCATCCGCGGCATGACCCCGGCCGAGCGGGACGACCCGAAGATCATCAACGGCTCCCGCAGGCTGCGCATCGCGAACGGCTCCGGCGTCAAGGTCAGTGACGTCAACGACCTGGTCAACCGCTTCTTCGAGGCCCGCAAGATGATGGCGTCGATGGCCGGCCGGATGGGCTTCGGCGGCGGTGGCGGCAGCAAGACCCGCAAGGGCAAGAAGGGGAAGAAGGGCAAGGGCGGACGCGGCCCGACGCCCCCGAAGGTCAAGGGCGGCTTCCCCGCCGGCATGTTCCCCGGTGGCATGCCCGGCATGCCTCCTGGCGGGATTCCCGGCATGCCTCCCGGTGGCCTGCCCAACCTCGGCGGCGGCATGAACGAGCTCCCGCCCGGCTTCGACCCGTCGAAGTTCAAGTTCGACGGGGACGACAAGAAGAAGTGACCATGCACCTGCGCGGCGTCGTCCTCCCGGACGGCGAGCCGCGCGACCTGTGGGTCGTCAACGGCCGTGTGCGCACCCAGCCGGTGCCGAACGCACAGACCGTGGTCGACGGTGGGTTCCTGGTTCCGGGCCTGGTCGACGCGCACTGCCACGTCGGCTTGGGCCCCAAGGGCGGCGTCGAGCTGTCCGAGGCCGTCGAGCAGGCGCTGACGGACCGCGACGCGGGCACGTTGCTGATCCGCGACTGCGGTTCGCCGATCGACACCACGCCGTTGCAGGAGCGCCTGGACCTGCCGCGGATCATCCGCGCGGGCCGTCACATCGCCCGCCCGAAGCGCTACATCCCGTACATCGGCGTGGAGATCGAGTCGGACCTGGCCTCAGCCGTGGCCGAGCAGGCCGCGTACGGCGACGGCTGGGTCAAGCTCGTCGGCGACTGGATCGACCGCGGCGTGGGCGACCTCGCTCCACTGTGGACGGACGACGAGCTGGCCCAGGCCATCAAGGTCGCCCACGACGCCGGCGCCAAGGTGACGGCCCACGTGTTCGGCGAGGACGCCCTGCCCGGCCTGATCAACGCGGGCATCGACTGCATCGAGCACGGCACCGGCCTGACCGACGACACGATCTCGCTGATGGCCGCGCAGGGCACCGCGCTGGTGCCCACGCTGATCAACATCGAGACCTTCCCCGGCATCGCGGACAAGGCCGGCAAGTACCCCGCGTACGCGAACCACATGCGTGAGCTGCACGCGCGTGTCTCCACGACCGTCTCGTCCGCGATCGAGGCGGGCGTGCCGGTCTACGCGGGCACCGACGCGGGCGGCGGCATCCAGCACGGCCGCATCGTCGACGAGATCGCCGCGTTGCACCGAGTCGGCATGAGCGCCGCGGACGCCATCGGTGCCGCGTCGTGGAACGCCCGCGAGTGGCTCGGCTTCCCGTCGCTGACCGAAGGCGCGGCCGCGGACATCGTGGTCTACGACGAGGATCCGCGGGAGAACCTCGATGTCCTGCGGACGCCGCGCATGATCATGCTCAGGGGCCGGATCCACTAGCTCTGGAACTGGGCCATCGCACCGCTCTGGTACGAGCCGCCCTTCTGGTGCGTGATCACGGCCATCCGGTTGGCGGCGTTGATGAGGCCGACCAGGCAGACGAGAGCGGCCGTCTGCTCGTCGTCGTAGTGCTTGCGCACGTTGTCCCAGGTCTCGTCGCTCACGCCCTCACGCGTGAGCAGCGTGCCCTCCTCCGCGAACGCCAGCGCGGCCTCCTCTGCCTCGGTGAACACGGTCGTCTCACGCCAACCGGCGACCAGGTGCAGCCGCAACGGGTCCTCACCCGCCGCGATGGCTTCCTTGACGTGCATGTCGAGGCAGAAGCCGCACCCGTTCAGCTGGCTGGCCCGCAGGCTGACCAGTTCTGCGGTGAGCGCCGGCAGCGACGTCTGGTGGACCGCCTGGCCGAGTCCGGCGAACCGCTTCGCGAGCTTGGTGCCGGTCTCGGTGCCGAAAAGGTTGAAGCGGGGTTCCATGATTTCCTCCTCGTGGCTTTCGAACGACCACGAGATGCCGCTGCCGCTTCGCCTGTGACAGCTCGTTTCTGTGACCCATGCCACTGTCACAAGCCGCAGTTGGCCGGCGTCTCATGGGGAGGCCCGTTCCCAGGAGGAGATCAATGCCGGACGCCACCGACACCTTCGTCAGCCACCGCAACCTGCTCTTCACGATCGCCTACGAGATGCTCGGCTCGGCCGCCGACGCCGAGGACGTGCTGCAGGAGACGTGGCTCAAGTGGTCCGGCGTAGACCTCGGCGCAGTGGAGAACCACCGCGCCTACCTGGTCCGCATCGTCACCCGCCAGGCCCTGACCCGCCTGCGCACCCTGGGCCGCCGCAAGGAGTCCTACGTCGGTTCCTGGCTCCCCGAACCGCTGCTCACCACCCCGGACGTCGCCGAAGACGTAGAACTGGCCGACAGCGTCTCGATGGCGATGATGCTCGTCCTCGAAACCCTGACCCCGACCGAACGCGCCGTGTTCGTGCTGCGCGAAGTCTTCGACCTGGACTACGACGAAATCGCCGCCGCCGTCGACAAGAACCCCGCGGCGGTCCGCCAGATCGCCCACCGAGCCCGCTCGCACGTCGCCTCCCGCCGCCCACGCGAGGCGGTCTCCCAGAACGAGACCCGCGACGCCCTGGCAGCGTTCCAGCGCGCCACCGAAACCGGCGATCTGCAAGGCCTGCTGGACCTTCTCGCCCCGGACGTCGTGTTCCTCGGCGACGGCGGCGGCGTGAAGCAGGCAGTGCCACGCCCGGTCGTAGGCGCCGACAAGGTGGCCCGCATGCTGCTCGGCGGCCTGCTCAAGGTCTCGGGCTGGACGATGGAACCGGCCAGCGCCAACGGTCACCCGGCGCTGATCGTCAGGTTCGGCGGCGAACTCGACACCGTGATCGCGGTGCGCCTCGACGGCGGGCGGATCAGCGGGCTCTACGCGGTGCGCAACCCCGAGAAGCTGTCGCACATGGAGGAGGAGACGGCCCTGCGCCGCTGAGTTCGGCCGCGTTCGCCGCGGAGCCGGGCTTCCGTGAGCGCTACAGCAGTCGTGCTCGCTCTGTTCGGCCATCCTCGCGGCGCCGCAACGACGCATCCTGCGCAACGCGGAACCGCCGTCGTACGCGGAGATCCATCACCGGCCGCACCTGCCGAGACAAGCCACCACGACGCGCCCGCCCCAGCCGACGAGCCAGGCGTGACCAAGCCCGCCAACTGCGCACACCCGCCGCCCAACCGGCTGACACCAGGTTTAGTAGCAGCGTTTGTACGCCGATCCGTAACGCCAGGAGCAAGGACATCCGGCGGGACCCGATCTGACCATCTTTTGGCCAGACGCTTGGCCCGGTTTCCGTCGGTGCCGCACAGTAGCCTCGGATTCGGGGGCGGCAGCACTCCCCCAAGGGGGCTCGCGGTCCCCACTCCAAGCGTATCGCGAGGCACCGACAGCGCATCGGTGCTTCAGAAGCCGTCGATCGCGAGGTGAGCTGATCATGAGAGTGTCACTGGCCGCTGTGCAGCCGCGGGTAGTTGAGGCGTGACTAGATTGCAGAGCGTGAGTGAGCCGGAGTCCCTGAAGCCGAAGCGAGGCTTCCTCGAGAGCGTGCGGGACATCAGCCGCAACCCGGAGCCCGAGCGGGTCGGCCAGCGTTGGGGGTTCGGCGCTTTTCTGCTGGTGGAGGCTGTCTTCATCCTCAGCGCCGTGTTCATCACGGCCGTTGCCAAGCAGTTCGGCGTGAGCCTGGTCGACTCGGTGTCGTTCGTGCTGATCGGCTCGATCGTGCCGACGATCCTGGCGGCGGCCGTCGCCATCGTGATCACGTACGTCAGAGGCAACGGGCCGAAGATCGATCTGCGCTTCACCATGACCAAGGAAGACCTGGCCACGGGTCTCAAGCTCGGCATCCTCGGCCTCGTCCTGACCTACTCCGCCGCCACGATCTGGGCGAAGGTCGTCGGCGAGGAGAACGCGACGAGCGCCGTCGGCGATCTGTTGTCGGGCTCGAACCTGCCGCTCAGCGCCGCGATCACGATGTTCCTCTACGTCAGCCTCATCGGACCGGTCTGCGAGGAGATCATCTACCGCGGCCTGCTGTGGGGTGCCGTCGAACGTCAGGGCTGGAGCCGCTGGGCCGCGTTCGGGCTCACCACGGTGATCTTCGCGATCGGCCACTTCGAGCCGCTGCGCACGTCGTTGCTGCTCGTGATCGCCATCCCGATCGGCATCGCCCGCCTGCTCACCCGCAGGCTCGGGGCGAGCATCGTGGCGCACATGATGAACAACTTCCTGCCCGGACTCACCCTCCTCCTCGTCTCCGTCGGGGTCATGTGATGGACCTGAACAGCGACCTCGGCGAGGGTTTCGGCATCTGGCGGCTCGGCGACGACAACGCGTTGCTGGGCATCATCACCAGTGCGAACGTCGCGTGCGGCTTCCACGCCGGTGATCCGTCCACGATGCGCAAGGTGTGCGAGGAAGCCGCCAAGAACGGCGTGAAGATCGGTGCCCAGGTCAGTTACCGCGACCTGGCCGGCTTCGGGCGGCGGTTCATCGACGTCGACCCGATCGAACTGGCCGACGAGGTGCTGTACCAAATCGGTGCGCTCGACGCGTGCGCACGAGCAGCAGGCACTGAGGTTGTGTACGTGAAGCCGCACGGTGCCTTGTACAACGCGACCGTGCACCACGAGAAGCAGGCGAAAGCCGTGGTCAACGGCGTCAAGGCGTTCAAGGACCTGCCCGTGCTCGGGCTGCCGTTCTCGCACCTGCTGCACTCGGCGGAAGCCGCCGGCCTGCGCCCGGTGCAGGAGGCCTTCGCCGACCGCGGCTATCTCCCGGACGGCACTCTGGTGCCACGCGGGCAGTCGAACGCCCTGCTCACCGACACCAAGCAGGTCGTCGAACGCGCCGTGCGCCTCCTCGATGGCGAGTTGGTCGCTGTCGACGGCGCGGTCATCAAGGTGCAGGCGGAGTCGTTGTGCGTGCACGGCGACACCCCCGGAGCAGTCGAGCACGCGCGGGCCGTCAGGGAAGCGCTCGGCACTGTGACGGCGTTCGTGTAGACCCGATTCGGATCCGCCTGCCCCCATCTGGCACAATTAACCGTCGTCCGCCGCGGTCGGCCCCTCTGCCCGGGCCGCGGCCGTGCGCAACACCAACACAGAGTTCAAGGAGCACCACACTCGTGGCCGTCAAGATCAAGCTTCAGCGTCTCGGCAAGATCCGCCAGCCGTACTACCGCATCGTGGTCGCCGACGCGCGCACCCGTCGCGACGGCAAGGCCATCGAGACGATCGGCAAGTACCACCCCAAGGAAGAGCCGTCGTTCATCGCGGTCGACTCCGAGCGCGCGCAGTACTGGCTGGGTGTCGGCGCGCAGCCGACCGAGTCGGTGCAGCGTCTCCTCGAGATCACCGGTGACTGGCAGAAGTTCAAGGGCCTGCCGGGCGCCGAGGGCACCCTGAAGGTCAAGGAGCCGAAGCCGTCGAAGGCCGACCTGTTCGCCGCCGCGCTCGCCGCCGCGAGCTCCGAGCCGATGACCGAGGCCACCACGCCGAAGGCGAAGAAGGCCAAGAAGGCCGAAGAGGCCCCCAAGGCTGACGCCGAGGCGCCCAAGGACGAGGCGTGAGTTTGTTGGCTGACGCCCTCGAACACCTCGTTCGCGGCATCGTCGACCACCCGGACGACGTCCGGGTGAACCTCGTGACGACCCGTCGCGGCCGCACCCTCGAGGTCCACGTCCACCCGGACGACCTCGGCAAGGTGATCGGTCGTGGCGGTCGCACCGCGACGGCTCTGCGCACCGTGATGGCCGGTATCGGCGGTCGTGGTGTGCGGGTCGACGTCGTTGACACCGACCGCTGAACGAAGCAGCAAAGGGCAAATGGACGTCGTCGTCGGCCGTGTGGCCAAGGCGCACGGGATCACCGGCGAACTCTCCGTTGACGTGCGCACTGATTCACCCGAGCTGCGTTTCGCACTCGGGCAGAAGATTCAGGCCAAGCTGCGTGACGGCACGTCTCGAAGCCTCACCGTGTCAGCCGCCCGGCCTCATGCCGGGCGGCTGCTCGTGCGTTTCGAGGAAGTCCTCACGCGCGACGTCGCGGAGTCGTTGCGCGGCACGTTGTTGCTGGGCAGCACCGACGACCTGCCGCCGACCGGCGATCCCGACGAGTTCTACGACCACGAACTCGAAGGGCTCACGGCGGAACTCGTCGACGGCACCAAGCTCGGCACGGTCAAGGAGATCCTGCACGGCCCCGGTGGCGAGCTGCTCGTGGTCATCCGTGACCGCGGCGAGGCGCTGATCCCGTTCGTGCGCGAGATCGTGCCCACTGTGGACGTTCGCGGCGGCCGTGTCGTGATCGATCCGCCAGAGGGTCTCCTCGATGCAGATTGACGTCGTCACGATCTTCCCGGAGTACCTGACGCCGCTGCGTGCGGCGTTGCTGGGCAAGGCGATCGACAAGGGCCTGATCAGCGTCGGCGTCCACGACCTGCGCGACTGGACGCAGGACGTGCACAAGGCCGTCGACGACAGCCCGTACGGCGGCGGTCCCGGCATGGTCATGAAGGCCGACATCTGGGGTCCCGCGCTCGACGACGTGTGCACGGACGAGACGCGTCTCATCGTGCCGACGCCAGCCGGACGCCCGTTCACGCAGGCGGTCGCACACGAGTACGCGAACGAGTCGCACCTCGTGTTCGCGTGCGGTCGCTACGAGGGCATCGACCAGCGTGTTGTCGATGACGCCGCACGGCGCGTGCGCGTCGACGAGGTGTCCATCGGCGACTACGTGCTCGTCGGCGGCGAGGTGGCCGTGCTCGCGATCGTGGAAGCGGTCGCGCGGCTGCTGCCCGGCGTGCTCGGCAACCCGAAGTCGCACGCCGAGGACTCGTTCCAGGACGGCCTGCTCGAAGGCCCGAGCTACACGCGGCCGGAGGTGTGGCGTGAGCTCGCCGTGCCGGACGTGCTGCGTTCCGGCAACCACAAGCTGATCAACCGCTGGCGGCGTGACCAATCGCTCGTGAGGACCTTTGAAAGGCGTCCTGACCTGCTGGAATCGTTGCCGGAGGACGCGTTCGACAAGCATGACCGGGCCTTGCTCACGCGCTTGCGCGAGGGCGGGGAGTAGCCCGATTTCATTCCGGAGTGCCTGGTCTGGCACACTGGACCAGTTGCCGCAGCTGGTTGTCATACCGGCGTGCGCTCCTAACCGACCCCCATCATGTCGTGCACTGTCATGGAACATGCTCTGGGGAGTTCACAGACACATGTGAGGACGACCGATGAACATCCTGGACGCACTTGACGCCCAGTCGCTGCGTACTGACATCCCGGCCTTCCGCGCGGGTGACACGCTGAAGGTTCACGTCCGCGTCATCGAGGGCTCGCGCGAGCGCGTCCAGGTGTTCCAGGGCGTCGTGATCCGTCGCCAGGGTGGCGGCATCCGTGAGACCTTCACCGTCCGCAAGGTCTCGTTCGGTGTCGGCGTCGAGCGCACCTTCCCGGTGCACTCCCCGAACATCTCCGAGGTCGAGGTCGTGACCCGCGGTGACGTGCGTCGCGCCAAGCTGTACTACCTGCGCGACCTGCGCGGCAAGGCTGCCAAGATCAAGGAGAAGCGCGAGGCCCGTCCGGTCTCCTGATCGGTGGCTTCGAGCCCAGCAGACTTCGAGGACGCCTCCGCACCGGATGAACCGGAGCGGGGGCGTACTCCTGTCTGGAGAGAAGTTCTCTACGTCGTGCTGACGGCCGTCGTGCTGACGGTGCTGATCCAGGCGTTCGTGGCGCGGGTCTACGTGATCCCCTCGGCGTCGATGGAACGCACGTTGCACGGTTGCACCGGCTGCGAGAACGACCGCGTGCTGGTCGACAAGATCACCTACCGCTTCGGCGACATCGAACCGGGCGAGGTGGTCGTGTTCCGCGGCCCTGAAGCTTGGACCGCGAACGACTTCCGCGCCGCGCCGTCGACGAATCCCGTCGCGCGCGCCGCACAGAACATCGGTTCATTGCTGGGCATCGCGCCCGCGAACGAGCGTGACTTCGTCAAGCGCGTCATCGCGCTGCCCGGGCAGACGGTGATGTGCTGCGATGAGCAGCATCGTCTTGTCGTGGACGGCAAACCGCTTGATGAGCCCTATGTGTACTGGCAGCCCGGCACTTCGTCAGCGGACCACGAGCCGTTCGCTCCCGTGCGCGTGCCGGAAGGACGGTTGTTCGTAATGGGGGACAACCGGATGAACTCCACCGACTCGCGCAAACAGGGCGGTGGGGGCGTAGCGGGCACAGTGCCCGTCGAGAACGTCATCGGGAAGGCGCGGTACGTCGTTTTCCCGAAAGATCGGTGGAGTGTTGTGTCGGATCACAACCCGCAGCCCCTAGGCTGATCTCGTGGTTGACGTCGATCCAGCGCAGAACCCGTCCAGCGACGAGCCCGCTTCGGACGCTTCGGATGAACCCACTTCGAAGAAGAAGAAAAAGGGCAACTTCTGGAAGGAACTGCCGGTCCTCATCCTGGTCGCGTTCGGCCTCGCGATCGGCATCCAGATCTTTCTCGGCCGCGTCTACATGATCCCGTCGGAGTCGATGGAGGCGACGCTGCACGGGTGCACCGACTGCTACGGCGACCGGGTGCTCGTGGACAAGGTCACCTATCGCTTCACCGATCCGTCGCCCGGCGACGTGATCGTGTTCCGCGGGCCGCCGTCGTGGCAGAACGACTTCATCTCCGAGGAGTCGGGCAACCCGATCTCGGAGGGGCTGTCGTGGCTCGGGTCGCTGATCGGCCTGCCGTCGGCGAACGAGGAGGACTTCGTCAAACGCGTGATCGCCGTCGGCGGGCAGACCGTGAAGTGCTGCGACGAGCAGAACCGCGTGACGGTGGACGGCAAGGCGCTCGACGAGCCGTACAAGCACTTCGACGAGGGCACGCCGGCCGAGCAGGAGTCGTTCGAGGAGCTCAAGATCCCGGACGGGATGCTGTTCGTGCTCGGTGACAACCGCAACCACTCGTGCGACTCGCGGTGCCAGGGTCAGGGCGGGCTCAACGGGCTCGTGCCGGTCGACAACGTGATCGGCAAGGCGCGCGTGATCGTGCTGCCTCCGTCGAGGTGGGGCGGCGTGACGGACCACGACCCGCAGGCCGTGTCGATGGGTGCGCCGGGATGGCAGCAGAACGTCCCGCTGGGGCTCGGTATCGTCGCCGCGTGGCCCCTTCTCCTGCTGGGACGTCGAGTGCGAGACCGATTCCGCCGATGACCATGCTGATGCCGCCTCGCGCGGTGGTGCGGGGCTCTGCCGGGAACTGGGCGTTGCAGGGCTCGCTGGAGCGACGGGGACTGGGGCCGGTCGCCGGCGTCGACGAGGCCGGCCGTGGGCCCTGTGCCGGGCCGCTGGTGATCGCGGCGTGCGTGTTGCGGCCGGGTGACGCGGCACGGCTCGAAGGCTTGAACGACTCGAAGCTGATGACGGCCCTGGCGCGCGACCGGATGTACGACCTGGTGCTGAAGCGTGCCGTCGATCACTCGGTGATCGTCGTGTCGCCCGCCGAGATCGACTGGCTGGGAATCCACGTCATGAACCTCGAGGGCATGCGGCGCGCGGTGGCGCAGATGGCGACGCATCCTGGGTACGTGCTGACCGACGGTTTCAAGGTGCCGGGGATGCCCGCGCCGAGTGTCGCGGTGATCAAGGGCGACCAGGCGGCCGCGTGCGTGGCGGCGGCATCTGTGCTGGCCAAGGTCACGCGGGACCGGATCATGGAGGACCTGCACTCGCGGTATCCGCAGTACGGGTTCAACGTGCACAAGGGGTACTGCACGCCGGAACACACAGCGGCGTTGATGGAACACGGGCCGTGTGCGGAGCATCGCTGGTCGTATGTAAATGTGGCAGCGGCGGCTTCGAAGCACGGTCTCGCCGCGCCGCACAGGGTGGCGCGCGGCACGACCACGACAGCCGTGGTCCAGAATGGTGCAACCCCGGCTGACGTCGGGGAGCTCGCGACGAGTGAGGGCGCGGAGCAGATGACCCGCGCGGAGGCGTAATGAGTGCAGAGGATCTCGAGAAGTACGAGACCGAGATGGAGTTGTCGCTGTACAAGGAGTACCGCGACATCGTCAGCCAGTTCTCGTTCGTCGTGGAGACCGAACGGCGTTTCTACCTGGCCAACTCGGTGGACGTGCAGGTGCGCAACGCCGATGGCGAGGTGTACTTCGAGGTGCGCATGTCGGACGCGTGGGTGTGGGACATGTACCGCCCCGCGAGGTTCGTCAAGAACGTTCGTGTCATCACGTTCAAGGACGTGAACGTGGAGGAGCTGGACAAGCCGGACCTTCGCCTGCCGGAAAGCGGGCCGTTCCCCACGTAGCACCCACTAGCACACCCCACCGACAATTCCGCCGTTTCAAGATCGACAACGGCCGACTTGTCCACAGCCGCTGAGTTGTCCACAGATTCCCCTCAGCCCGGCCACCCGCCCCACCCCACCCTGCAAGGTCGTACCCAACGACCCACAGGGAGGCGAAGGCAGTGGTGGCAGCAGCGCAGGCACCGGCCGAGACCAGGCAGCAGGAACTGGGCAGGCAGGGCGAGGATCTGGCGTGCAGGTACCTGGAGGGGCAGGGCCTGGTCGTCCTGTCCCGCAACTGGACGTGCCGCGACGGCGAGCTCGACGTCGTGGCCGTCGAAGGTGGCCGCCTGGTCGTCTGCGAGGTCAAGACCAGGTCCGGTCCCGTCTGGGGCCGCCCGGACGAGGCCGTGGACCAGCGCAAGCTGTCCCGCCTGCGCCGAACAGCCCTGCGCTGGCTGGCCGCGCACGGTGTCGGCTGGTGCCAGGTCCGCGTCGACCTGATCTCGGTCACCTGGCCCCCTGACGGCAAGGCGCACCTGCAACACCTGCGGGGAGCCTGAGATGGGCCTCGCGCAGGCGTGGGCGGTCGCGCTCTACGGCGTCGACGGCCTGGCCGTCGAGATCGAGGCCGACGTGGGCGTGGGCCAGCCCCGCACCCATCTCCTCGGCCTGCCGGACGCTTCTTTGCACGAGTCGAAGGAGCGCGTGAAGGCCGCTGTCCGCAACAGCGACGAGGAGTGGCCGAAGCAGCGCATCGTGCTCGGCCTGTCCCCGGCGAACCTGCCCAAAGGCGGCAGCGGCTACGACCTCGCCATCGCCTGCGCGACCCTGGCCGCCGCCGGCTCGGTCCCGCCCGAGCGCCTGTCCACCACCGTCCTGCTCGGCGAACTGGCGCTGGACGGTCGAGTCCGCCCGGTCCGCGGCATGCTCCCGGCCCTGCTGGCCGCCCGCAGAGCAGGCCTCAAGACGGCCATCGTCCCGGTCGACGCCTTGCCCGAAGCGTCCTTGGTCGACGGCGTGGAAGTGCACGGCGCACTGACGCTGTCCGAGGTCCTCTCCTGGCTGCGCGCCGAGGACGTGACGCTGCAACCCGCACCACCCCAGGCCGACCCGCCCTGCCCGGAAGCCCCGGACCTGGCCGACGTGGTGGGCCAGCCAGAAGCACGCTGGGCCCTCGAAGTAGCCGCGGCAGGCGCCCACCACCTGCTCCTGACCGGCCCGCCGGGCACCGGCAAAACGATGCTCGCCGAACGCCTCCCCGGCCTGCTCCCACCGCTGACCCGCCAAGACGCCCTGGCGGTGACAGCCGTCCACTCGGTAGCAGGAGTCCTCTCCTCGGACTACCCGCTCGTATCCAGCCCACCGTTCGTGAACGTCCACCACACGACCTCGATCGCGGCCCTGATCGGCGGCGGCGCCGGAATGGCGAAGCCAGGCGCCGCCTCCCGAGCCCACAAAGGCGTCCTCTTCCTCGACGAAGCCTGCGAGTTCGGCCAGAAGACGATCGACACCCTCCGCACAGCCCTGGAAGAAGGCGAAGTCCGCATCCCCCGCCGCGACGGCGTAGCCCGCTACCCGGCGCGCTTCCAGCTGATCCTCGCCACGAACCCCTGCCCCTGCGCCCCGCCGAAAGAGATCGACTGCACCTGCACCACCACAGTCCGCCGCCGCTACCAGGCCCGCCTCTCCGGCCCCCTGCTGGACCGCGTGGACCTCCGCGTCCGAATGCGGGCGACCACCGCCATGTCCAACGCCGACGCCACCCCACCAGAACCCACAGCGGTAGTCCGCGCCCGAGTCCTCAAAGCCAGATCAAGGGCCGCAACCCGCTGGTCCTCCCACGGCCACACCTGGCCCGCCAACGCCCTCGTCCCAGGCCCAGCCCTACGCCGCGAGTTCGCCCTCCCACGCCAAACCACAGCCCTGCTAGACCGCGCCCTGGCCACCGGCGCCCTGACCGGCCGAGGCGCCGACCGCTGCCTACGAGTCGCCTGGACCCTCTCCGACCTGGCCGAATCCGACACCCCCACCGCCGACCACGTAGCCGCCGCCCTCCAGTTCCGAGAACGCCGAGCCCTCTCCTAACCACTCCGCCAAGCCCCAAGCAGCCGGCCGCAGGAGCACTCAAGCCCCGGCTCCACGGCCGGCCCCAACCGAGCGGGCGCGAGCCCCCACCCCCGGCAAGCGCCCGCTCACCCAACGGCCACCCCAACCGGCCCCGACCCCGCCCGCACCCCGACCCCGCCTCCAGCCCGGACCAGTCACATCTCGAACCGGCCGCACCCCAAGCCGCCGGGCCTTTGGCCCCACGCCGCTCACACCTGGCTCACTCGCCGGTCCACAGCCCATCGGTCCGGCCCGCCGTGACCTGTCCCTCGACCCCTCGAGCGCGCCGTGACCTCGACCCCTCGACCCCAGCCGATCTGGCTGACCCCAAGCCGCCGGGCGCGGAGCCCACTCCCACTCCGCGCCCGGCACCTCACCCAATCTCCGCCACCCGAGTCGCCGGACGCAGAGCCTCGAGCCTCGGCTCGCGTCCGGTTCCCGAGCGGGGCGCCCGCCCCATCCCCAGCGGGCGCCCCGCTCACCCACCCGTCCGACCAACAAGGAGCCCGACCATGACCCCACTCCTCGCCCCGGCTGCCTCCGCAGCGTCGGCCGTGCCTGCTCTTCTGCAACTGCCTTGCACACTCCGAAGGCGCCCCGCCGGTGTCAGCCCGCCGAACCCGTGGCGCCCAGAACCCTGGCACCGCTGGTTGCCCTGGTGGTGGTTCCGGTGACCGTTCCATCCACCTCCCCGCCCAGCGCTCCACCTGCCGCTCCGACCACCGGTCCATCCATCGATCCCGTCCGTCTGGCCAGGGCCTACCTCTCCCGCGTCGCCGAGCCCTACCCGTCGGCGCTCGCGGGGCTGGTTGCCCAGGTCGGGCCGGTTGAGGCTGCTGAGCTGGTTCGCGCGGGTGAGGTGTCGCCGTCCGTTGCCAGCCAGACGTCTGCTCGCCGGGGCGAGGAGCGGGCTCGCGAAGACCTCGCGCGTGTTGCCGAGCGGGGTGGGCGGCTGGTGATTCCGGAGGACGACGAGTGGCCGCGGTGGCCGTTCGTGGCGCTGGGGAATGCGCGGCGGGGTGAGCCGTTGGCGCTGTGGGTGCGTGGGTCGCATGACCTGGCGGAGGCGGTCGAGAAGGCCGTGGCGATCGTGGGGTCGCGGGCGGCCAGTGGGTATGGCGAGCATGTTGCCGGCGAGTTCGCGTACGGGTTGGCGGACGTCGGTGTGACCGTTGTGTCCGGTGCGGCGTACGGAATTGACGGTGCTGCTCATCGCGGGGCGTTGGGTGCCAACGGGTTGACGATCGCGGTGCTGGCTTGCGGGGTGGACTTCGCCTATCCCGCCGGGCATCAGGGGTTGCTCGGCAAGATCGCGCGGGAAGGGTTGATCGTCAGCGAGTACCCGCCTGGGGTGACGCCTGCGCGGCATCGGTTCCTCACACGCAACCGGCTCATCGCGGCCTTGGGTGGCGGCACCGTGGTTGTTGAGGCCGGGCGGCGTAGCGGGGCCAAGAACACGGCCGCGATCACGCTGGCGTTGGGGCGGCAGTTGATGGTGGTGCCCGGGCCGGTCACTTCGGCCAGTTCGGTGGGGTGCCACGAGTTGTTGCGGGACGGGCAGGCGGTGTCGGTCAGTTCGGTGGCCGAAATCGTGGAGTCGGTGGGGCGGTTCGGGGACGACCTCGCCACCGAGCCCGCCGAGAAGGAGAGCGACCTCGGGGCGCCGCAGGGGGAGGCCATGCGGGTCTACGAGGCCTTGGGGAAGCGGTGCGGGGTCAGTGACGAGGGCGTGTCGGTCGAGTCCGGGGTGCCGTTGGAACGGGTTCGGGCGTTGTTGCCCGAACTGGAGCTCGCCGGGCTGGCGCTGCAGGTCGACGAGGGCTGGCAGAGATTGGAGGTGCGGTGATCGGCTGACCGAGACGCCGTCCATTGTGGACGGAGCGGCTACCGGCTGGAGCGAGTGCGCAGGTGGTGCGGGACGACGAGGGTCGCAACGACGACCAGGAGGGTGAGAATTGACCAGAACGTGAAGCCGAAGTCCCTTGCCACGGTGATGGCGGTGTCGGACTCGGGTGTCGAGGACTGGCAGATCGGCAGGTTCCTGGATTCCTCCAGGGGACAGCCGAGGTAGATGCCGCGCAGCCGGGCCGACCAGGTCCACAGGACCGCGAACAGCCAGCCGCCGACCCCGCAGGCGGACGGCACCGCGTACCTGAGGAACGTGGGCATTCGTGAGGCGCTCGGGTCGGTTTGGTGCCACGAGGTGCTGAGGGAGTCGAGCCACCAGCACAGGCCGGCGGTGCCCAGGGCGAGGGCCAGCAGAGTGGACGGCGCGATCGGGATACCGATCGGGGCTTGGTCGAAGATCCGGGTGTAGAGCGGCAGATGGCTGCCGGTCACCAGGCCGCCGAGCAGTGCGGCGGCGGTCAGCAGTGGGCGCAAGCGGTTGCGGTTCTCCTGCCAGGCGCCGCGCCACAGGCTGAAGGCCACGAACAGGGTCAGCGGGATGCCGAGCAGCACGCCGGTCATGACCGGCGTCGCTTTGTCCGCGGTGCTGCCGGTGAGGAGGAGGTCCTGCAACGTGACGAAGCCGGCGCCGGCTGCTGCGGCGCCGAGGAACACCTGGCCGAACGGTGAGGCGAGCAGGCGCATCGGGTTCGTCAGGGCTTGCGAGCGTTCGTCGGCGCCGGGGTGGCGGCGCAGCCAGGTGCGGACGACCGAGCGCGTCTGGTCGGTTTCGTGTGACTGGACGGCTGCCAGGAGGCCTTCGACGCCGAACTCCGCGGCGTGCAGGTCGGCGGCGTGTTCGCGGGCACGCAGGAAGGCTCTGGCGATCAGTTCGGTGAGGAGGGTCAGTGCGGCCAGGCGGAACGTGCTCACGAGGAAGGAGGTGATGTCGCCGCGGTCGAGCAGGACGTCGAGCCACAGGACGAACAGGGTGAAGAAGCCCGTGGAGAGGTTCGAGAACCGCAGCACTGTGGCCAGCTGGTACCACCAGAGGTCGCCGGCGTGCACGTGTGCGAGTTCGTGGCGCACGACGGCGTCGAACACGGCTTTGCGTTCGCCGGGCATCGCGTGCAGCGCCAGGAGCTCCGGGCCCAGCACGATGATCGGCTTGCGTGGCGGGCCGGTGACGTAGGCGCGGCTGCCCAGGTGTTTGCCCAGGCGGATGTCGGTGTGGCGGGGTGGGTTCACCTCCAGCACGAGCCCCGTCACGGCCTTGCTGGCCTCGCGGAGGCCCGCGATCTCGGCGAGCGGGGTGGAGCGGCGGATGCGGATCGCCGCGTAGATGCCGTAGACGGCCAGGCCCGGCGTCAGGAGCATCTGCAGTTTCTGCAGGAGGGAGCCGGCGCCGCCTTGTTCGAGGCCGGACAGCCAGTTCGCGACGAAGAAGACGTTGAGGAGCACCGTCACCGTGAGGAGGAGAAGCAGGAGGATCATCGCGGACGGTAGTGCCCTGGGGTTGACCTGCGGCTTCGCTTCCGTCATCTGGAGGCGTCACCGGCCTCGCCGGTGTCCTGGTCGTCGTCGCGCAGCACGAGGGCGGCGACAACGGCGTCGGCGAGCGCTTCGGCCTTCTGCTGCTTCATGCCGAGCGAGAGGGCGCGCTCCAGCGCGATCTGGCGCACCTCGGTGAGCTGGGCTTTGGTGAGCGGCGTCGACGGCAGCTCGAGTGGTTCGACGGGCTTGCCGCGGAGTTTGCGCCACGCCTTGCGCGCGGTGTTGGTGGTGCCGTCGCGCACGGCTTTGCCGACGCTGTCCGAGACCGCGGTGATCACGCTGCCGGACACGAGGGCGATCACGGGCGTCGCCATGGTGACGATGTCGCCGAGGCCGAAGCCCAGCGGGTCGTCATGGGCCTGGCGCAGCCTGCGTTCGGCCTGCTTGGGGCTCTCCAGGTACGGAGCTGCGACGATGCCGAACGAGGACAGCTCCTCGGGAGCGATCTTCCGCACGACTCGGCGGGCTAGGTCTTCGGCTGTTCGGACGGTGGTACCGGCTGCCATCGCTACTCCGAAAGGTGATCTGTACGAGCCACCAAAGCCCTGGTCGTCACAGGGAGTTGAAACGTTATCGTGTTACCGATCATGAGAGCGCTCTCAAATGGCGCGAGGGTGTGGCGATACTTGACCAAACGCCCCGACTGGCGCAGCGTCTTGGCCTATGTCCCCGCCGCCGCATGGTCGGACACGTCGTGTCGATCTCGTTCGCCTGCGCGAAAAACTGCCGGCGTTCGTTGCAGACGTGTTGCGGCAGTACGAACGGCACCTGACGTTGGAGCGCGATCTCTCGCCGCACACCGTGCGCGCGTACATCGGTGACGCGGTGGCACTTCTTGGACACGTCGCGGGGAATAGCCTGGAAAACGCCGACGTCAGCCGCATCGACCTCACGAACCTGCGGTCTTGGCTTGCCGCGCAACGCACGGCTGGTGCCAGCCGTACGACACTCGCGCGGCGGGCTGCTGCTGCACGCGCATTCACGGCGTGGGCGCACCGCGCCGGTCATCTGGCAGCAGATCCGGGGCCTCGGCTCGCCGCTCCGCGACCGCACCGGACGTTGCCGTCCGTGTTGCGTGCGGACCAGGCGAAGGACGCGCTGGCTGCCGTATCCTCTGGCGCTTCCGAAGGCGATCCGGTTGCGCTGCGTGATCAGGCCGTGGTGGAGTTGCTGTACGCCACAGGTATCCGCGTGGCCGAACTCTGTGGTCTTGACCTCGGCGACGTGGACTACTCCCTAAGGGTGATTCGGGTTCTGGGCAAAGGTGGACGCGAGCGCAGCACGCCGTTCGGCGTGCCGGCGGAGCGAGCGCTGCGGCGGTGGCTGGACGAGGGGCGAAACGCCCTGGTAGCACCGGATTCGCCACCGGCGTTGTTCCTCGGTGCCCGCGGCGGCCGGCTGAACCAGCGAGCCGTTCGCACTCTGGTGCACGAGGTCGTCGCCGTGGTACCGGATGCACCGGACATCGGGCCGCACGGGTTGCGCCACTCCGCTGCGACCCATTTGCTGGAAGGAGGAGCGGACCTGCGCACCGTCCAAGAACTGCTTGGTCACGCTACGCTCGCAACGACTCAGCTTTATACACACGTCACTGTCGAACGGCTGAAGGCGATCCATGACCGAACCCACCCCCGTTCCTGACGCCGCAGGGGGAGGATCGCGTACGGCGACCGTGCCCCCTGAACCCGTCGTGCCCGCACCAGTTTCGAAACAAGCGAGCAACGGGCACCGTCAGAACGGCGCGCCGCACACCGAGGCGAGCTCAGAGCCCGGTGCCGACACGCATGTCAACGGCACGCCCGTTGCCGTCCCGACTGCCGTGACGCGCGCGGACGCCAGGTCTGGTGACGACGTCGAGGCCGGCATCGTCGCGTTGTGGCGCAGCTACGGCGAGTCCCGCGAGCAGGGCCAGCGCGATCGCCTGGTGCTGCACTACGCGCCGCTGGTCAAGTACGTCGCCGGCCGCGTCGGCACGGGCCTGCCCGCCCACGTGGACGTGGCCGACCTGATCCAGTCCGGCATCTTCGGCCTGGTCGACGCGATCGAGAAGTTCGAGCCGGAACGCGGCCTCAAGTTCGAGACCTACGCCATGCAGCGCATCCGCGGCGCGATCCTCGACGACCTGCGCTCCCAGGACTGGGTGCCGCGCTCGGTCCGCAGCCGCGCCCGCGACGTCGAACGCGCCCTGGAACGCCTCGGCGCCAAGCTGCAGCGCACGCCCACCGACCGCGAGCTCGCCGCAGAGCTCAAGATCGGTCTGGCTGAGCTGCGCGAGCTCTACGGCCAGCTCCAGCTCACCAGCGTCGTCGCCCTCGACGAGCTGATCGCCCCGAACAAGGGCGGCGCCTCCCTGGCCGAGTCGCTGCCGGACGACGGCGCGGAAGACCCGGTCGCGAGCCTCGTCGACCAGGACAGCCGCCGTCAGCTGGCCGACGCGATCGCCCAGCTCGCCGAGCGCGACCGCGTGGTCGTGACCCTGTACTACTTCGAGAACCTGACCCTCGCCGAGATCGGCAAGGTCCTCGGCGTCACCGAGTCCAGGGTCTGCCAGCTGCACACCCGCGCCGTCCTGCGCCTGCGCACCAAGCTCAACGAGCAGTCCGAGGCCTGAGCCAGCCTCCCTCCCCACCCGCAACCCGGCGAGCGCCGGGCTGCCGCACGCGCACACCACCATGCCGCCGCGGTGCGCTGACGACGCCGCCGAGCCGCCAGAACATGGGCAAAACACCCCTTTCCGTCGCTTGCCAGGGCTAATTCACTCGAACGGGTGGCTCATGGAGCGGCTCCAACCACACCGAGTGCCCGCTCGGGCAGCAGTACGCCCGGAACCAGCCGGCGCGGGCTTGCCGGGCACGTCCAGGGCGAGAACAGCTGCTGGGAAACGGGCCGAAGGCCGTAGGTGAGGCCGCGTTTTGGGGGCGCGTGTCAGAGCGCACGGGCGTGCGTTCGGCCGCTCGTCAGGCCGGTGTAGGGCCAGATCAGGCGCGTGTGGGGCACGGTCAGCAGCCGTGGTGAGAGGCGGATCGCGCGTGGACGTGACTGCCTCCTGGTGGCTGTCGGCGCGGCGGGCGTGACCGGGTTGGCTGCGGGGGGCGGAGGAGCGGCTGACCGTCGCTGCGCACGAGCTGTGGGGCCGCAGTCAGCCGGGCCGCGTCCGGGCAGGTGTGCCGGGAGGTCGGGGGAGACACGCCGCTGCCTCCGACCTCCCGGCACCTGTCGGGCGTCGCGGCGCGCAACGGGGACGCGCCGCCGTCGACCGCCGGGCAGTGGCGGGACGACGCCCGATCGGGATCGCTGCGGGCGGGACGGGGCGGCCGCGCAGCGGAGGTGTGTCAGCCGCCTCTGGGCGGTGTCGACGGGGTCAGGGGCAGCAGGCGTACGCGGCCTGAGGTCACCAGTCGGAGAGGGTCCAGGTACTCGTGGCCTCGCCGGACGCCCCAGTGCAGGCACGGCGACGGGCAGTGGCCTTCCTGGAGGTGGCCGAGCACGTCGCCGCGGCGCACTGAGTGGCCGGCCGCGACGGTTGGTGCCACTGGCTCGTAAGTGGTGCGCAGGCCGCCGCTGTGTTGCAGGGACACGAGCGTGCGGGCTGCTACGGCGCCCGCGTAGATCACGACGCCGTCGCCTGCGGCCAGGACCGGGGTGCCTGCGGCGGCGGAGAGGTCCACGCCTCGGTGGCCGGGGCCGAAGGGGGTGGCCGGGGCGGTGAACGCGCGGACTACCGGGTGCGGGGGTGGCAGTGGCCAGGTGAAGCGGGTGGCGGTGGGGGTCAGCAGGGTTGTGAGCAGCAGGGCGGCGGGGAGGAGGGGCATGGGTCAACGGTGGGTCAGGGGGTCATCGGGGACCAGCGGGTATTGGGGATCTGTGGATTACTCGCCGGTTGTGGACAACTGGGGTGGGTGGGGCGGGGGCGATTCGAAGTTTGTCGGGGGTTCGGCGTAGACTGTCGGGCGCGTCCCGTCTGTGCGCGGGACGACTTCGCGTGCCAACGCAGATCCGACCAGCTGATCCCAGCCGGGTCGAGTCACGACGTCCGACGGTCCTGATGGTGGAGAGATCCTCCGTGGGTGCGGACGGCGGCAATGGCACCAGGGCTGACGGCCTCACCGGCCTGAAGCGTCAACCGAACCGACGCGCAAAGGCGAGACCTGGCGCGTCCCGACAGATGAGGTGCGAACCGGCCATGGCCGTCGTAACCATGAGGCAGCTGCTTGACAGCGGCGTGCACTTCGGGCATCAGACCCGGCGCTGGAACCCGAAGATGAAGCGTTACATCTTCACCGAGCGCAACGGCATCTACATCATCGACCTGCAGCAGACGCTGACCTACATTGACAGGGCTTTCGAGTTCGTCAAGGAGACGGTCGCGCACGGCGGGTCGATCCTGTTCATCGGCACGAAGAAGCAGGCGCAGGAGGCCATCGCGAACGAGGCCCTCCGCGTCGGCATGCCGTACGTGAACCAGCGCTGGCTGGGCGGCATGCTCACCAACTTCTCCACGGTCCACAAGAGGCTTCAGCGCCTCAAGGAGCTGGAGTCGATGGAGCAGACCGGCGGCTTCCAGGGTTTCACCAAGAAGGAAATCCTGATGATGAACCGCGAGAAGGACAAGCTGGAGCGCACGCTCGGCGGTATCCGCGACATGTCCAAGGTGCCCAGCGCCGTGTGGATCGTGGACACCAAGAAGGAGCACATCGCGGTCGGTGAGGCTCGCAAGCTGAACATCCCGATCGTCGCGATCCTCGACACCAACTGCGACCCGGACGAGGTCGACTACCCGATTCCGGGTAACGACGACGCGATCCGTTCCGCGGCTCTGCTGACCAAGGTGGTGGCCGAGGCCGCCGCCGCCGGTCTCATGCAGCGCTCCGGCGCCCGTCGCGACGCCGCCGACGGCCAGGACAAGCCCGAGGTCGCGACCGACGAGCCGCTGGCGGAGTGGGAGCAGGAGCTCCTCACCACCAACGCGGCCGTCGCGACTGAGGCCCCGGCCGAGGCAGCCCCGGCCGAGCAGCCCGTCCAGTCCTGATTTCCCCCACGCGGCGCCCGCACACCAGCGGGCGCCGCGTGACTCAAGCGCGTACATCGCAGAAGGAAAACGATGGCGAACTACACCACCGCGGACGTCAAGAAGCTCCGCGAGCTGACCGCCGCCGGCATGATGGACTGCAAGAAGGCGCTGGACGAGGCTGACGGCGACTTCGACAAGGCCGTCGAGATCCTGCGCATCAAGGGCGCCAAGGACGTCGGCAAGCGCGCCGAGCGCACCACGTCCAACGGCCTCGTCGCCGTCAAGGACGGCGCGATGGTCGAGCTGCGTTGCGAGACCGACTTCGTCGCCAAGAACGCCGACTTCATCGCCCTCGCGGACGACATCGTCGCGCTCGCCAAGGCCAACAAGGTCGCCGACGTCGAGGCCCTCAAGGCCGTCGAGGTCGACGGCAAGACCGTGGACGCGCTGGTTCAGGAGTTCTCCGCCAAGATCGGCGAGAAGCTCGAGCTGGCCAAGGCCGTCGACTTCGACGGCACCGTCTCGGTCTACCTGCACAAGCGCGCCGCTGACCTGCCGCCCGCCGTCGGCGTGCTGGTCGAGTACACCGGTGACAACGCCGAGGCCGCGAAGGGTGCCGCGATGCAGATCGCCGCCATGCGCCCGAAGTACGTCACCCGTGACGAGGTTCCCGAGGAGCTCGTCGCCAACGAGCGTCGCATCGCCGAGGAGACCGCTCGCGAGGAGGGCAAGCCCGAGGGCGCGCTCCCCAAGATCGTCGAGGGTCGCGTCAACGGCTTCTTCAAGGACGTCGTGCTCACCGAGCAGGCCTCCGTGACGGACAGCAAGAAGACGGTCAAGGCTCTTCTGGACGAGGCCGGCGTGACGGTTACCCGTTTCGCTCGGTTCGAGGTCGGCCAGAGCTGATTGCGGTGAGGGCGGGGTTGCGGCAACAGGCGACCCCGCCCTCAGCATGTCCAGACGATTCCTTCCCAAAGGCGCGAGGAGAGGACCTGTGAGCGAAGAAGGTAGCCACGGCTACAACCGGGTGATGCTCAAGCTCGGTGGCGAGATGTTCGGCGGTGGTGGCGTCGGAGTTGATCCCGACGTCGTCCAGACAGTCGCCAAGCAGATCGCGGCCGTCCACAAGTCCGGCGTGCAGGTGGCCGTCGTGATCGGTGGTGGCAACTTCTTCCGCGGGTCCGAGCTCCAGCAGCGCGGGATGGACCGCTCGCGCGCCGACTACATGGGCATGCTCGGCACGGTCATGAACTGCCTGGCGCTGCAGGACTTCCTCGAGCGCGAGCACGGCATCGACACCCGCGTGCAGACCTCCATCCAGATGACGCAGGTCGCCGAGTCGTACATCCCCCGCCGCGCGATGCGTCACCTCGAGAAGGAACGCGTCGTGATCTTCGGTGGCGGCGCCGGCCTGCCGTACTTCTCCACGGACACCACCGCCGCCCAGCGCGCTCTGGAGATCGGCTGCGAGATCGTCCTGATGGCCAAGGCCGTCGACGGCGTCTACACGGCCGACCCCAAGATCGACCCGGACGCGCTGATGTTCGACAACATCACCCACCGCGAGGTGCTGGAGCGCGGCCTCAACGTCGCCGATGCCACGGCCTTCAGCCTCTGCATGGACAACAACATGCCGATCCTCGTCTTCAACCTCCTCACCGAGGGGAACATCGCGCGCGCGGTGCGTGGTGAGAAGATCGGCACTCTGGTCAGCACCCCCGGTGGCCGCCCGGCCTTCTAGACCTGGTGGGATCAAGACCAGACCGGGATTCGGGCACGTACACGCAGAGCAAGGAGCAGTCGTGATCGACGAGACCCTCCTCGACGCCGAGGAGAAGATGGAAAAGGCGGTTTCGGTCGCGAAGGAGAACCTCTCCTCCGTCCGAACCGGTCGTGCGACTCCCTCGATGTTCAACCGCATTCACATCGACTACTACGGCTCGATGACGCCGCTGAACCAGATGGCCAGCATCACGGTCCCTGAGGCGCGCATGGCAGTCGTGAAGCCGTACGACGCGGGCCAGCTGAACGCGATCGAGAAGGCGATCAGGGACTCCGACCTGGGCGTCAACCCGAGCAACGACGGCAGCATCATCCGCATCGTCATCCCGCAGCTCTCCGAGGAGCGCCGCAGGGACATGGTGAAGGTCGCGAAGCAGAAGGGCGAGGACGCGCGCGTCTCCGTCCGCGGTGTCCGCCGCAAGGCGAAGGAAGAGATCGACCGTCTCGTCAAGGACGGCGAGGTGGGCGAGGACGACGGTGCTCGTGGTGAGAAGGAGCTCGACGCTCTGACCCACAAGTACACCGCGCAGGTCGACGAGCTCGTGAAGCACAAGGAAGCCGAGCTTCTCGAAGTCTGATGTTCCTGATGGTTTCGCCCGGCCGAGTCGCGCCGCAGGCGTGAGTGCCCTGGCCGGGCGGAGGTCGTGATGGGAGCACAGATGGCAGGCAGTCCAGCGGACGTGCCCGCGTCGAAGCCTTCGCGGGCGGGACGTGACCTGCGGTCCGCGATCCTGGTCGGTGTCGGGCTCGGCGCCGTCATCATCGTGTCGCTGCTGACCGTCCGGCAGACCTTCATCGCCATCGTCGCGGCAGCCGCGGCGGTGGCGACGTGGGAGCTCGCGACCGAGCTGAAGAAGAAGGGCTACAACGTCGCGCTGTGGCCCGCGCTCATCGGCGGCCAGGCGATCATCTGGCTCTCCTGGCCGTGGGAACGCACGGGCATCACGACGGCGTTCGTGATCACCGTCCTGGTGTGCATGGCCTGGCGGTTCCGCGGCGGCTCCGACGGCTACCTGCGCGACCTCAGCGCGTCCGTCTTCACGGTCGCGTACGTGCCGCTGATGGCGGCGTTCGCGGCCATGCTCGTCGTTCCGGAGAAGGACGGCGCGGGCCGCGCCTTCGCGTTCCTCATCGGTGTCGTGCTGTCCGACGTCGGCGGCTACGCGGCCGGTGTCTTCCTCGGCAAGCACCCGATGGCCCCGACGATCAGCCCGAAGAAGTCCTGGGAGGGCTTCGCCGGCTCACTGGTCGCGGGCATGGCCGGCGGCGCGGTCACGGTCACCACGCTGCTCGACGGCCAGTGGTGGCACGGCGTGCTGTTCGGTGCCGCGCTCGTCGTCACGGCCACCGCGGGCGACCTGGTCGAGTCGCTGATCAAGCGCGACCTCGGCATCAAGGACATGGGCACGCTGCTGCCCGGCCACGGCGGCATCATGGACCGGATGGACTCGCTCCTCCCGTCCGCTGTCGCGTCCTGGCTGCTGCTGCACCTCTTCGTGCAGTAGCGGCGGCGCGTCAGTCGTCGTACGGGTCGTCCACCTCGGTGCGCGGCTCGGCCTCGATCACGCGCGACTGGTCGATCACCGAGAACGCCGCACCCGCGTGGTCCTCGACGACGGTGATGCGTCCGAACGGGGTGTCGTAGGGCTCGACGGTCACCCGGCCGCCGAGCTCCAGCACCCGGTACGCCACCGAGTCGGTGCCGATCTCGGGCGCCGCGTTGAAGTACACCATCCAGTGGGAGCGCTCTCCGTACGGGAACTCGCGGCCCATCTTCTGCCGGCCGATCACCTCGGTGCCCTCGACGGACCACGACGCGTAGTCCAGCCGGTGGCCGTCGCCGATCTGCGTGATGTCGTAGTGGCACAGTTCGCCGAAGAACTCGTCGGCCGCCGCACCGTCCCGGGTGTTCAGCTCGGCCCACGCGTAGGCGCCGTGCCCGCCCGTGCCGAAGCGCCAGTCCGGTGGCACGTGCCGGAACCCGACGACTGCGCCGGTCGGGTCGGCGATCACGGTGCTCTGCGTGTGGTCGGCGGAGTCCTCAGGGTTGCGCAGCACGGATCCGCCTAAGTGGAACGCCTTCTCCGCGGTGGCTCGCGCATGGGGTGTGACCAGGTACAACCGCCACGAGTCCGGCTCGCCCTGCGGCAGTCCGGCGACGGGGATGCCGTCGACCATCGCCACGGTGTAGCCGTCGTCGTCGGCGTAGTGCCAGCCGAACAGGCCGGTGTAGAACTCGATGGCGCCCTTGAGGTCGTCCACGGTCCGCTCGGCCCAGCACGGACTACCGGAGAGCAACGGTGCGAGCTGGGGAGTGTTCGGCGCGATCGACACTGCCACCTCCTGCAGGGAAGAGATGCGATCACGCTACGCCGCAGTTGGGCCAATTCGAACGGTCACCGGCAAATCGAGGCCCTACAGTGTCTTCGTGAGGGGATTCGTGCGGGCGGCGCTGAACGCGGTGCGCCCGGCAGATGTCGTGCCGAGCCCGAACATCTGGCATTGGCCTGACGTCTACGAGGTCGAGAATCGCGCGCAGGACGTGCACGGTGCGATTTGGGCGGCGATAAGTAACGAATGTCCGTTTGACGGACTGGACGTCGTCGACGTCGGCTGCGGCGACGGCTTCCACCTGCCGATCTTCGCCCGGTCCGCGAAGTCCGTGACAGGTGTCGAACCGCACCCGCCGCTCGTCGTACGCGCCAAGCACCGGGTGGCTCAACTCCACAACGCCCGCGTCGTTTCCGGTCCCGCGCAAGGGCTGCCGCTCGACGACGCCTCAGCGGATCTCGTGCACGCCCGCACCGCCTACTTCTTCGGGCCGGGCTGCGAACCGGGGCTGCGCGAGGCGGACCGGGTGCTGCGGCCCGGCGGTGCGCTCGCGATCGTCGACCTGGACGGCACGGCCGATCCGTACGGGCCGTGGCTGCGTGCCGACGAACCGCGCTACGACCCCGCCGCGGTAGAGAAGTTCTTCGCGGACAACGGTTTCTCGCTCACCCGCGTCACCGCCGAGTGGCGGTTCGAAAATCGAGAAGACCTGGAATCGGTGCTGCGCATAGAGTTCTCGGCCGAGGTCGCCGCGCGTGCGATCGCGTCGGTCGACGGGCTGAGCTTCCCGGTCGGCTACCGGCTGCACGTGCGGCGCAAGCCGAAGGGGCTGATCGTGTGATCCGTGAGATGCAACGTCTCACTCAACGGCTCTGGTCGCAGAGCGCGAACTGGCACGTCGGAGACCTTGCGTGGCAACGGTTCGAGCACGTCGGCCGCGAGCCGGAGTGGCAGTTCGAGCTGTGGCAGCGCGATGGCGAGACGGCCGCATGGGCCTGGGAGCAGCGCGGCACCGACTTGTTCCTCCAGGTCGATCCCGCGCATCCCGATCTCGCCGACGAGGTCCTGAAGCGGTTTCCCGACCGCGAGGTGATGATCCTCGACGCCGAAACCCATCTGATCGCAGCTCTGGAACGCCACGGGTACTCACGGAAGGACGGCGAGTATCAGGTCTTCATGACCCACGACCTGCGTGACCTGCCCGAGCCGTCGCTGCCGGAAGGCTTCACCGCCCGGTCCGTCACCGAGGCGGATCTGGCCCGGCGCGTCGAGATCCACCAACGGGTCTGGAATCCCTCGCGCGTGACGGAGGAGAGCTACCGCAACGTGATGGCGGCCTGGCCGTACCGCACGGATCTCGACTGGGTGGTGGAAGCGCCGGATGGCCGATTCGCGGCGTATTGCCTGATGTGGTTGGACGACCAGAACCGCGTCGGCGAACTCGAACCCGTTGGCACGCATCCGGATTTCCGCCGAATGGGCCTGGGTGCCGCGGCGTGTTTCGGCGCGATGCGGGCGTTGCGCGACTTGGGTGCGGATCAGGCGATCGTCTATCCGTTCCACGAAAATCCCGCGGAGAAGTTCTACGAGCAGCTGGGCTTCCGGCCCTACGCTCGCACGCTGAATTTCACCCGCTAGACCGTTCGGGCTCTGTTGCCCGAGGTCGTCTCATATGTACATTCCCTCAGCTTCGTCGCCGCGACGTACTGGGGGTACGCGATGAGACGCCGGTTCCTGCTCGCGTTGCTGCTGTTGCTGGGTGTGTTCGTGGTGCCGCCAAGTCACGCAGCGCCACCTTCCGCAGATCTCAGCGCCATGTTCAACACCTACGGTGACCAAGGCGGGCACTGGACCGGTGCCGACAGCACGGTGTCCGTGCAACTGCCCGACGGACGTGTCGCGTGGCTGTTCTCCGACACGTTCCTCGGCACGGTCAACCCGGACCACTCACGGCCCAAGAGCGCGCCGTTCATCCACAACTCGATCGTCGTGCAGCAGGGCAACCAGCTCGTGCAGACCCTGCACGGCGGTACGACGGCGAACCCCACCTCGCTGGTCAACGCCACCAACCCCGACGAGTTCTACTGGATCGGCGCGGCCAAGGTGCAGGACGGCGTGCTGAAAGCGATCTACGGCCGCTACAGCAAGGCAGGCGAGGGACCGCTCGGCTTCGTCAGGGTCGGTACCGCGCTCGTGACGTTCTCGCTGCCGGCGCTCGCCGTCACCAGCGTCACCGACCTGACGCTCGACAAGAAGGTCGGCTGGGGCTCGGCGATCGTCTCGGACGGCGGCTACGACTACGTCTACGGCACCGAGGACGTCGACGGCTACAAGTTCGCCCACGTCGCCAGGACGACGAACCTCGGCGGCGCGTGGCAGTTCTGGAACGGCACCACGTGGGTCGCGCAGGAGAGCCAGTCCGCGCGCCTGCTCTCCGGCGCCGGCACCTCGTTCTCCGTGGTGCGCAACGGAAACCAGTTCGTGCTCGCCACCCACGACGGCAACACGCCGTTCGGTCCGTGGCTCGCCGCGTACACCGCGCCCAGCCCGACCGGCCCGTTCTCCGGGCCTGCGTACCTGTACAAGGCGCCGGAGCCGGAGATCAGCACGAACTGGCAGTTCCCCTACGACGCGCAGCTGCATCAGGAACAGGCGAGCCCCGGCACGCTTCTGTTGTCCTACAACAACAACAGTCTCAACAACGAGGACAACTACAGCGACGCGCGGATCTACCGGCCCCGGTTCGTCGACGTGCCGTGGCCGCCCGCCACACCGGACCCGTCGACCGTGCCCTCCGCACCGGCCGGGGTCGCGGCGACCACCGACACCGAGGGCGGCGGCAAGGTCACCTGGACCGCCCAGAACGGCCTGAGCTACTGGGTCTACCAGCGGGACGTCACGGCCGGGCAGACGCACTTCGCGCGCTCTCCCAAGCAGGACACGGCCGGCGAACACGGCCTCGGCGGTCTGCGCGACGGGCACACCTACGAGTTCAAGGTGTCCGGGGTCAACGCGAACGGCGAAGGCGCCTTCTCGTCCACGGTCAGCGTCACCGCGCACGTCACGCCCCCACCCGCGCCGGGCAACCTGCGCGCCACACCAGGTACGAACGCCGACGTGGCACTGCAGTGGAACGCCGTGACGGGCAACGCGCAGTACCAGATCTACCGGCGCGACGTCACCGCGAACGAAGCCGACTTCACCGAGGTGTGGTTCCCGAACCCGAACAGCACCAGCTTCACGGTGACCGACCTCGTGCCCGGCCACACCTACGAGTTCAAGGTCCTGGCCCGCAACGGCGGTGGCCAGAGCGGCCCGTCCAACGTCGTCCAGGCGGTCGTGCAGGTCGCGCCACCACCCGTGCCGACCGGCCTGACCGCTGCCGCGCAAAGCGATGGCAGCGTGAAGCTGCAGTGGGCGTCCGCGGGCGACGGCCTCTGGTACTGGGTCTATCAGCGCGATGTGACCGCAGGGGAGACCGACTTCAAGCGGCTCACCTATCCCGTGGCGGACGGCACCGCGGCGCAGCCGGGTCTGTTGCAGAGCGGGCACGTCTACGAGTTCGCGGTCACCTCGATCAACCGGTTCAACGTCGAGTCGGGACGGTCGGGCGTCGTGTCCGCGACCGCGCGGTGGGACAAGCCCGCGGCGCCCACCGGACTGACCGCGGCCGCTCAGGGCGACGGCAGCGTGAAGCTGCAGTGGAACTCGGCGGGCGAGAACCTCTGGTACTGGGTGTACCAGCGGGATGTGACCGCAGGTGAGAGCTTCATCCAGCTGCAGTACCCGATCACCGACGGCACCAGCTTCCAGCCGGGTCTGCTGTTGAAGGACCACGTCTACGAGTTCAAGGTGAGCGGTGTCAACGCGGGCGGTGAGGGTCCGGCGAGCGCGGTCGTGCAGGCGACGGCTCGCTACGACGCACCCGCCGCGCCGGTCGGGCTGACCGCCACGCCGGGCGACGGCACGGTCGCGTTGAACTGGAGTGCGGTGCCCAGCGCCTGGTACTGGGTCTACCAGCGCGACGTGACGGCGGGCGAGGAGAACTTCACCAAGCTGGAGTACCCGATCACGTCCGGCGCGTCGTTCACCGCGGGCCTGCTGACCAACGGGCACACCTATGAGTTCAAGATCTCCGCGATCACCAACGGCGGTGAGGGCGCGGCGAGTGCGGTGGTGTCCGCGAAGCCCATGCCGCCGTTGCCGGCCAAGGTCGCCGGGCTCACCGCCACGCCGAAGCCGTCCGGTGAGATCGAACTCGGCTGGACCGCGCTGCCGAACGTCTACTACTGGATCTACCAACGGGACGTCACCGCTGGTCAGGGCTTCACCAAGCTGCCGTACCCCGCCGGTGAGGCGAAGTTCACGGCTGGTGGGCTGACGCACGGGCACGTCTACGAGTTCAAGATCGTGGCGACGAACCTCGCCGGTGACGGTCCCGCTTCCGACGTCCGGTCGGCCACCGCGACCTACGCGCTTCCCGCGGCTCCCGGCAACCTGCGCGGGGGTGCGGCCGGTGACGGCAGCGTCGACCTGCAGTGGGACTCGGCCGGGCCGAACCTCTACTACTGGGTCTACCGGCGGGACGTGACGGCGGGCGAGACCGCGTTCACGCGGGCCACGTACCCGACCGACCAGACGACGATGAGCTGGGAAGGGCTGCGCGACAGCCACGTCTACGAGTTCCAGGTGCGCGCGGAGAACGCGGGTGGACTCGGGGCCGTCTCCAACACCGTCAGCATCACGTCGCGCGGTGGTCTGCCGGCTCCGCCGACGAACCTGACGGCGTCACCCGGCAACGGCAGGGTGGTGCTGAACTGGACCGCGTCGCCCACCGGGAGCGTGTACTACTGGGTCTACTACCGCGACACCTCGATCGGTGAGGGCTTCCGCAAGCTCGACGTGCCGTTCGGATCGCCGACGGCGACGCTGGAGCCGTTGACCAACGGGCACACCTACGAGTTCAAGGTGTCCGCGACGAACTCAGCTGGTGACAGCAAGACGACTCCCGTTGTGAGCGCACGGCCGTTGCCGCCGCGTCCCGCCGCCGCTTCGTTGACCGCGATCGCCGGCAACGGAGAGGTGGGCCTCGGCTGGAACGCGGTCGAGCACGCCACGTACTTCTGGGTGGAGTACCGCGACACGACCGCGGGGCAGGTTGGCTGGCAACGGCTTCCGCTGCCCGTGCAGGCGTGGGCGCTCACCGTGAAGCCGCTCGCGAACGGCCACCGCTACGAGTTCCGGGTGATCTCCGGCAACGTCGCGGGGGAGAGCGGTGCGTCGAACGTGGTGGCCGCGACACCGGTGCCGCCACCGCCTGCCGCGCCGTCGAACCTGAGGGCGGTCGCCGGCGACAAGAGGGTGACGCTGACCTGGAACGCGAGCCCCAGCGGCCCGGTTTACCACTGGGTGTACTTCCGGCCGCAGGGCCACAGCCAGTGGTACTACTTCCAGTACCCGGCGAGCGGTACGTCGTTCACCGCCACCGGCCTGCTCAACGGGTTCAACTACGAGTTCCGCGTGACGGCGGCGAACCTCGGCGGCCAGAGTCCACCGTCCAACGTGGTCAGTGCGAAACCGTTCCAGCCCTTGCCTTCCGCCCCGAGTGGGCTGTCGGCGAGCGCGGGTGACGGGCGCGCGCAGCTCAGCTGGAACCCCAGCAGCGGTGCCGACTACTACTGGGTCTACTTCCAGCCGCAGGGCCAGTCGAGCTGGTTCTACTTCCCGAACCCTGTCCACGGCACGTCGTTCAACGCCACCGGCCTGCTCAACGGTTACAACTACTCGTTCTACGTGCGTGCGGCGAACGAGGCAGGCCAAGGCAATGCGTCGAACACCGTGACGGTCAAACCCCTGCCGCCGCTACCTGTCGCGCCCTCCTGGATCTACGCCTCGGCGGAGCGCAACACCCCGAAGGTGAACGTGTCGTGGGGCGCGAGCCCGACAACGGGTGTCCTCTACTCGCTCGAGTACCGCAACGCGTCTGACAACGGCCCGTGGTACCCGATGTCCACCACCAACCGTCCGAGCGATTACCTGCACCAGCGGCCGGTCGGCGTGAAGTGGGAGTTCCGCGTCTCCATGTCCAACATGGCCGGCAAGGTGTACTCACCGGTCGCGGCGGCCGTGTCGAACGTGTGGATGCCGGACTTCCAGTACAACTGGCAGAACATCGGCAACGGCTCGAACGCGGCCGCGTACCTGGTGGTGCAGAAGCTCGGCCTGGAATGTGCGACGAGCAACCGCCAACGGGTGTGCTTCGGCTTCAGCCCGACTGCCACCGGCCAGCCGATCACGATCGGCGACTACTTCTTCTTCCCGCAGAGCAAGGACAGGCTCAACCAGCTCACCAAGTGCGAAGCGGAGGAGAAGCTGAGCCTGCGCGGCCGGTACGGCACGGGAGTGGCGGAGAACAACTCGCAGCAGTTGCTCAGGCATGAGGCCGTGCACACGTGGCAGACGACGTTCTTCGCGTCGTACGGATCGTTCGTGACCGCCTACGCGATCGCCTCCGCGGCCTCCTGGAAAGCGGCGGGCAACCCCTGGCGGCTGAACAAGTTCGAAACGGACGCGAATCTGTACTGGGGCGGCTACCTCGGGCCGTACAGCGGCACGAACGACTGCTGGTAGCGGACTAGGCTCCGGTTCGTGGAGAAGCGAATCGCAGGCAGGTTGAACCGCCAGGTCGGCGTCGTGGGGCTGGGTTGCTGGCAACTCGGCGCCGACTGGGGCGAGGTGGATGAGAGCGAGGCGCTCGCGCTGCTGCACGCCGCCGCCGACACGGGTGTCGACTTCTTCGACACCGCCGACGTGTACGGCGACGGCCGCAGCGAGACGCTCGTCGGGCGGTTCCTCAAGGAGCGTCAGGGCGACGTGTTCGTCGCCACGAAGATGGGGCGGCGACTGCCGGCGCAGACCACGGAGGGGTACAACCGGGAGAACTTCCTCGCGTGGAACGACCGCAGCCGCCGCAATCTGGGTGTCGACACGCTGGACCTCGTGCAGCTGCACTGCCCGCCCACGCCGGCGTACAGCCGCGACGAGGTGTTCGACACCTTGGACGAAATGGTTGAGCAGCAACGGATCGCTGCCTATGGCATGTCTGTGGAGAAGGTCGAGGAGGCGCTGGCGGCGATCAGGCGTCCGCACGTGGCCAGCGTGCAGATCATCCTGAACGCGTTCCGGCTCAAGCCCCTCGAGCAGGTGCTGCCGGCCGCGGCCGAGGCGGGTGTGGCGATCATCGCGCGGGTGCCGCTCGCGTCCGGGTTGCTGTCCGGGAAGTACACGGCGGCAACGACTTTCGGCGCGGACGATCACCGCAACTACAACCGCAACGGCGAGGCGTTCGACGTCGGCGAGACCTTCTCCGGGGTCCCGTACGAGGTCGGCCTGGAGGCCGTCGAGCGGTTGCGGCCGCTGGTGCCGGAAGGTGCCACGATGGCGCAGTTCGCGTTGCGCTGGATCATCGACCAGCCCGGTGTCACGGTCGTGATCCCCGGTGCGCGCAACGTTTCGCAGGCGGCCGCGAACTCACGGGCTGCCGCTCTGGCGCCCGTCGACTCGGCGGCTGTCGCCGCCGTCTACGACGAGCTGATCCGGCCGCACGTGCACGACCGGTGGTAGGTCACTCCTCGGCGAGGATGGCGTACAGCTTGCGCCGCAACTCGTTGTAGAGCTCGACCGCGCGGGCCTTCTGCTCGGGCGTGCCCGCGTGGGAGATCTGCTCCATCGCGCTGCCCATCAGCCGGACCGCCGACCGCAGTTCGCCGTCGACCGGGTCGAGCTGGATGTCGATGTCGCGCCAGGGCGGGGCCGTGTGCTCCGTCCTGCCGTGCTCGGTGACGGTGAACAGCTTCTTGCCTCCTTCCTCGACCGCGGAGATGAGGCCTTCGTCGGCGAGCATCTGCAGCGTCGGGTAGACCGAGCCTGGGCTCGGGCTCCACACGCCGCCGGTGCGCTTGGCGATCTCCTGAATGATCTCGTAGCCGTGCATCGGCCGTTCTGCCAGCAAGGACAGAACCGCCGCCCGGACGTTGCCGCGCCTCTGGCGGCCGCCCCTGCCACCGCCCCCGAAGGGACCGTGGCGATGTCTGTGGTGGTGCTCTCTGTGGTGTGGTCTCATCATCATGTCGCTAACGATATATCGGAACCTATCGCGATGCAACGGTCTTGTGTCGCTGAAGTTCGTGGGACACTAGATGTGCTATGACCTCGCTTCCCCTTGTCTTCGACGCGCCCAAGCGCGGCCTGCCGCCGCGCCACCTCGTCGACCTGTCACCTGCCGAACGCGCGGAAGCCGTTGCGGCCCTGGGCGAAAAGCCGTTCCGCGCCAAGCAGCTGTCGAACCACTACTTCAGCCGCCTGACCGTGAACCCGGCCGAGATGACCGACATCCCGGCCGCCACGCGCGACAAGCTCGTCGCCGACCTGATGCCGCCGCTGTTCACAGTCGTGCGCAAGGTCACCACCGACGAGGGCACCACGGCCAAAACCCTGCTGCGCGCCCACGACGGCACGCTCATCGAGTCCGTCCTCATGCGCTACCCGGACCGCGCGACCCTGTGCATCTCGTCACAGGCCGGCTGCGGCATGGCCTGCCCGTTCTGCGCAACGGGCCAGGGCGGCCTGCAACGCAACCTGTCGACCGCCGAAATCGTGGACCAGGTCAGGCTGGGTGCCGCGGCGATGCGCGACGGCGACATCCCCGGCGGACCAGGCCGGCTCTCCAACATCGTCTTCATGGGCATGGGCGAACCGCTCGCGAACTACAAGCGCGTGATCGAGGCCGTGCACCGCATCACCGCCCCGGCACCGGACGGCCTCGGCATCTCGCAGCGCACCGTCACCGTGTCGACGGTGGGCCTGGTGCCGGCGATCAAGAAGCTGACCGAGGAGAAGCTGCAGGTGCGGTTGGCGGTGTCGCTGCACACGCCGGACGACGAGCTGCGCAACACCCTGGTGCCGGTGAACACCCGGTGGGACGTCGCCGAGGTGCTGGAGGCGGCGCGCGCGTACGCCGACCAGACCGGGCGGCGGGTGTCGATCGAGTACGCGCTGATCCGCGACATCAACGACCAGGGCTGGCGGGCGGATCTGCTCGGCAAGAAGCTGCGCAAGTACCTGGGGCAGCTGGTGCACGTGAACCTGATTCCGCTGAACCCGACTCCTGGATCGAAGTGGGACGCGTCGCCCAAGCCTGTTGAGCGGGAGTTCGTGCGGCGGGTGCGGGAGCAGGGTGTGGAGTGCACCGTGCGCGACACTCGTGGGCAGGAGATCGCCGCGGCTTGCGGTCAGCTGGCTGCTGAGGGCTGACCTGGGGATTGGCTGGCAGAACTACTACTCGCACGCTCAGGTGCTAGCATTGACTGCAATGACAGCATCGGAGGTGGATCATGGCGGTCCTGACGATCCGAGACTTCGACGAAAGCCTGAAAGCGAAGCTCAGGATTCGTGCGGCTGAGCACGGCCGGTCGATGGAAGCCGAGGTGCGCGCGATTCTCGCGGCGGTGTTGACCAAGTCCGACTCAGGTCCCGGTATGGGGACGAGGATTCAACAACGCTTCGCCGACGTGGATGAGGTCTCGTTCGAACCTCCTCAGCGCACGGAGCGGGCACGAGCAGCGGAATTTCCCGAGTGATCGTTCTTGACACCAACGTCGTTTCGGAACTGATGAGGCAGCTTCCGAACGACGAGGTGATTCGCTGGGTCGATCGCTACCCGGCCGACGAAGTCTTCATCACCGCCGTGACGGCCGCCGAGCTCGCGTACGGGGTCGAGCGAATGCCGGACGGCCAACGCAGGACAGTGCTCGCGGTCAAGGTCTCGGAACTGTTGACCGAGGACTTCCAGGGGCAGATTCTGCCGTTCGACGGTGCGGCAGCCGGCTACTACGGCGAGATCGCGGCTGCGCGTGAGGAACAGGGCTCCCCGATCAGCATGGCCGATGCGCAGATCGCTGCCATCTGCCGCCGTTTCGCGGCCTGCTTGGCCACTCGCAACACCAAGGATTTCATCGACACGGGCATCGCTTTGCTCAACCCATGGGGCGACGTACGCGAGTCGTAAGAAGGTGGACTCGCGCGGCGCGGGCGAAATTCGGTGGGGCGGTTCGCCGATGAGCCTTACCGTTTCCCGCGATGAAACTCGAGGGGGAACGCTGGCGCACGCTCGTCAGCACAGTGCGGCTGGGCCGTGACGAGTACCGGGTGGTGCGGCCTGCCCGGCCGGTGGCGCATGCCTCGATGCACCTCGCGTCCTGCGGTGTGAGCGTGACGGTGAACAAGGCGGCCGCCAAGGAGTTGGCGATGGCGTGGGCGTTTGCCATGCGGTCGCCGCGGACGTTGGTTTACTTGCCGTTGCGGCGCAAGGATTGTGAGTGCCGGATGTATGCCGCCGAGAACGACATTTCGGTGGATCTCGTTCTGCTGCACCACAGTTTGGGGTTTCCGGCTTCGCGGTGGAAGGACGTGCGGGCTCGGCTTCGGGGAGGCCGGCCGCACACCGTGGTGTGCCGGGGGTTGCCGAGGGACGTGTTGTGGCGGGGTGAGGCTCGGCATCGCGAGTTCAGGGACGAGTTGCGGTACCACTTCGCTGCGGACACCGCGTTCTTCACCGGGAGTTGGAAGGCGTTCGCGGCGGCCTGCACCGAGTTGCGGGAGATGGTCGAGGACTGGCCGCGGCTGATGCACGAGGAGCAGCGCGAGGGGTTCTGCGCCGAGATCTGGGCTGAGGGCATGCAGGGGGAGCAGCTGCATGTCCAGTACTGCCTCGAACATCGGGTGAGCAACCGCCGATGAAGCGAACCCCGGAACCTGCGCCGAGATCACGGTGGACCTGCTGTGGGAGTGGATGCGCGTGATGTACTGCTGCGAACATCGCGTGCACTGAGGGGAATTCGGTTGTGGGAGTGATGTACGACTACTTCGCCGCGCCGTCGGACGAGGTGGCGGCGACGGTGATCGACGGCGGGCCCTCGCAGTTCGGGCCGGTGGAGACCAAGTGGCTCGATCCCGTTGTGGTGATGGGGAAGTTGGAGGAGTTGCTCACGGGGCGGCCCTACGACGACGTGGTGCGCGATGAGCGGTCTGGGCAGCTGGTGGCGATGGAGGGCGACGGCGAGCTGCTGGTCCTCACCGTCACTGATGGATTGCGGGACGGGCTCCACCAGGCGTCCGACCTGAGCGACGTTGCCGTGGCTTGGGCGCAGATTGAGGAGTTGCAAAGGTGGGATCCCGTGGAGCTGGCTGAGATTCTGCACGAACTTCAGGCGCTGGCGCAGAAAGCGGTGAGCAAGGACGAACGGCTGTACTGCTGGGTTTGTGTCTAAGGCTTTACCTCGGTCAGTGCGCCGGTCGCCACGTCGAACACGAAGCCCCGCACGGAGTCCTTCACCGGCACGAACGGGTTCGCGAGGATGCGCCCGACGGACTGCCGGACGTCCTCTTCCAGGTCGCTGAACGCCTCGGCGGCCCAGGCGGGCTTCACGCCGACGTCGTCCTGGATCGAGCGCTTGAAGTCGTCGTCGGTGAACGTGAGCATGCCGCAGTCGGTGTGATGGATCAGGATGATCTCGCGGGTGCCGAGCAGGCGCTGGCTGATGGCGAGCGAGCGGATCTCGTCCTCGGTCACGACGCCGCCGGCGTTGCGGATGACGTGCGCTTCGCCTTCCCGCAGGCCCAGCACGCGGTAGACGTCGATGCGGGCGTCCATGCAGGCGACGACGGCCAGGTGCCTGGCGGGTGGCAGCGGGAGCGGGCCGGAGAACTGGGCTGAGTACGAGGCGTTGTTGGCGAGCAGTTCGTCGGTGACCGACATGTGCGAGGTCCTCTCACCTGGGCGTATGCCTTGAGCCAACTGCCGCATGCGCATACCTGCAACTGTGCCCAGGAGATGGGAAAGGCCCCCACTCAGAGAC